>NZ_JBEXYS010000034.1:0-76509 GCF_040631045.1 Streptomyces sp. NPDC005706
GCCACTCAAACGGGCCGAGCACCGCAACTGGCTACCACCCGCACCGGACGCGGTGACCATCACGCGGCAAGGCACAAGCTAAGTCACCGGCATTGCGGCTAGCCCCTGTCCGGCGGGCCGGCGGGTGCGGTCCGGAGGCGGGCGGCCAGGGTGGCCGCGAACTCCTCGGCGCGGGCCGCGCACATCTGGGACGCCTCCTCCGTCGCCGCCCTGGACGCCGTCGGGACCAAGTACGCACAGCGCGGCAAGACCGTCGAGATCGTCGGTCTGAACGAGCCCAGCTCCCGGATCCACGAGACGCTCAGCGGGGAGCTCGCCGGCAGCCGCTGACCGGCACCGGCCGGACGGAGGGCCTCACCGGCTCACCCGTCCGGGGTACCCGCCGCCGCGCCCGCGTGTGTCCGCGACCGGCGGCGGCCGCGTGTGCGCACCGTGGGACCTACGGAACTGGGATCACGGTGAGGACAGATGATCGTATCGGTGGTGTCGATGCCCGGAGGGGCCACCACGCGTACGGGCCTGGCGGAGGCACGTGAGCTCCTGGCCGCCTCCGCCTTCCTGCTGGTCGACGTCCAGCTCACGGACGAGCCGGCGGCCGAGGGCGCCGAGGTCGTCGGCGGGCTCGGTCTGGAGTCCGAGTGCCCGCCCTGGTTCGGCAGGGCGGACGAGCCGGTGCGGGCCCAGTTCCTCGGCGACCGGGCCGGCCTCGTCGTACCCGTCGTCCAGGGCGGCCGGGTCGTCCACGTCCATGTCATGGCCACCGAGCGGCACCTGGTCACCCTGCACCGGGGACCGGCCAGGACGGTGGAGAACCTTCTCGCCCGGCTCGGCGAGGAGAACCCGCCCGACAGCGTCGCCGTGCTGTTCCTGCTGCTCGAGGAGGCCCTGGACACGTTCCGCCGGGCCGCGGTGGCGGACCTGCTGGTGGTGGAGGACCTCGAGGACGAGATGTTCGACCGGCGGCGCCCGGACCAGGTCTACCGCCTGGCACGGCTGCGGCGGCGCGCCGCGCTCCTGCACCACTTCCTGCTGCCCTACCTCCAGGCGACCGACGAGGTGATCATGCGCAGGATGCTCAGCCGCGACTTTGCCGAGGAGCGCCGGCATCTCGCCCACGAGTTCCAGCACACCGGCCGGCTGGTGCTCACCGACATCGAGTCCCTGCAGGAGGCCACCCGGCGCGCCTTCGCCAGCTACTCCTCGCTGGTGTCGGGCGAGCAGAACGGGGTGATCAACCGGCTCGCCATCGTGTCCACGATCTTCCTGCCGCTGACGTTCCTGACCGGCTACTTCGGGATGAACTTCAGCTACCTCACGGACGAGATGGAGAGCCGGGCCGTGTTCTGGCTGCTCGCCGTGGCCCTGCAGGTGGCGGTGCTGGGCGGCGCCCTGTACGTGCTGCACCGCACCCACATCTGGCGCAGGCTGCGGGACGACGAGGGGCTGGGGGACCGGTGAGCGCGGTGTCCCGGGTACGCCCGGGCGCCGGCCGGGGTCACTCGGGGGCGAAGGAGAAGCTGCGCCACGGTCCGGTGGACCTGACCACCACGTCCGAGCCCTGCATGTTCAGGTAGACGCTCTCCTTGCCCTTCGGCGCGGTGCAGTCGGGCGTCTTGAACAGCAGGATGCTGTTCTGGGTGAAGTTGTCGACGCGGGTGACGTCGGCCCTGAAGCGGTGACACCCCTCGATCGACGGGTTCGTGAAGGACTGCACCGGTCGGACGCCGTTGTGCCCGGTGATCGTGCCGGCCGCCTGGTCCTGGCAGGCGGCGAGCCCCACTCCGGACAACGCGACGCAGGCGAGCGCGGCCAGCGGACGTGAAACACGCATCGGTCCTCCAGTGTCTACGGAGAGCGTGTACGGAGAGCCGGCTGGAAGGTGGTCCCGCCCCACCACCACTATCCGCCAGAGCGGGCGGGCCCGCCTGGCGAGTGCGGCGGTGCCGGTCGCGGGGCCGCCCGGGGCGCGCACGCGGCACTTCGACCGGTGCCGGGCGATAGTGGTGAGGTATGGGCAGTTCCGCACCACGCCCCCGAGGAGGCCCCGTTGGCCGGACCGGACGGGGGTTCGCGGGTGGTCGTCGTGATGGGCGTCTCCGCCTCCGGCAAGTCCACCGTCGGAGCGCGGCTCGCGCAGCGGCTCGGCGTGCCGTTCCTGGAGGGCGACGACCTCCACCCCGCCGCGAACCGGGCCAAGATGGCGTCGGGACACCCCCTCGACGACGCCGACCGGCGGCCCTGGCTGGCGGCGCTCACGGAGTGGATCCGCGTCACCGCGTCGAGCGGGCACGGCGGTGTCGCCTCCTGTTCCGCGCTCAAGCACGCCTACCGCGACCAGTTCCGGCGTACCGGAGCGGACCTGTGGTTCGTGTACCTGGCGCTCGACCGCGAGGTGGCCGCGCAGCGCATCGCGCGCCGCAAGGGGCACTTCATGCCGCCGGCACTGCTCGACAGCCAGTACGCCACGCTCGATCCGCTGCACGCCGACGAGCCGGGCGTCACCATCGACGCGTCCGGCGGCGCGGCCCAGGTCGTGCGGGCGGCGCTGCGTTCGGTGTGCGGACCGGACCGCTAGCGGACGCCTCCCGGGAGGGTTCGGATGGACCTGATCCACTTCCGCATGGTGATGCCGCCGTCGCTCACCGAGCCGGTCGTCGGCCTGCTCGCCGCGCACGACCGCGTCCTCAACCTCGTGGTGGTGAGGGCCGCGCGGGTTCCGGACGGTGACGCGGTCGAGTGCGACGTGGTGAAGGGCGCCGCCAACGGCGTGCTGGAGGGCCTGCGCGGGCTGGGCGTGGACCGCGCGGGGTCGATCGCCGTCGACGACGTCGACATGATGTTCTCGCACCACGCCGACCGGCTGGAGGCCGAGCAGCCGGGCGCACTCGTCCAGGCACCGCTGTGGGCGTCGGTGGAGGCGCACATCCGGGCGGGCGGGACCTATCCCCCGTCCTTCTACCTGTTCCTGGTCATCGCCGGGATCATCGGCTCGGTCGGCATCATGACGAACTCGCAGATCCTGATCGTGGCGGCCATGGTGGTCGGCCCCGAGTACAACGCGATCACCAACATCGCGCTCGGGCTCGACCGCCGTAACCGCCACCGGGTCCGGGACGGAACGCGGGCCCTGACGGCCGGGTTTCTGCTGGCCATCGCCGTCACGCTGGGGTTCACCGCGCTGGCGCGGGCGTTCGGCATGCAGTCGACCGCCTTCGAGCTCGGGCTGCGGCCGGTCTCCCACCTCATCGACACGCCGGACTTCTTCTCCGTCGCCGTGGCCGTGCTCGCGGGTGTCGTCGGCATCGTCTCGCTCGCCGAGGCACGCGGCAGCGCCCTGCTCGGTGTGTTCATCTCGGTGACCACGATCCCCGCGGCCTCGGACATCGCCGTCTCGCTGGCCTTCGCCGACTGGGGCCAGGCCCGGGGCTCACTGCTGCAGTTGCTGGTCAACGTGGTCGTCCTGGTGATCGTCGGCGTCCTCACCCTGCGCCTGCAGCGCCGGCTGTGGCGCCGCGCGGCCCGCCGGGCCGCCGCCGACCGGAGCGCGGGTGAGGGCCGTCCGTCCTAGGCTGATCGAGGAGGGGCCGTTCGGGTGAATCGCTTGCCGGAAGGGGTGCCCCGATGGACGACTATCCCCTGATCGAGAACCACGGCCTGCTCGGCGACCTGCAGACGGCGGCCCTGGTGACCACCGACGGCACGGTCGACTGGCTCTGCCTCCCCCGATTCGACTCGCCCAGCGTCTTCGGCGCCCTGCTCGACAAGGACAAGGGCGGCCACTGCACGGTGCGGCCGACGCACGCGATGTACGCGACCAAGCAGCTCTACCTGCCCGACACGGCGGTCCTGGTGACGCGGTTCATGACCGAGGCGGGGGCCGGCGAGGTCCTGGACTTCATGCCGGTCACCGGGACGACGGCCACGGACTGCCACCGGCTGGTCCGCCTGGTGCGCTGCGTGCGCGGCGCCATGACGTTCGACGTCGAGGTCGCGCCGCGGTTCGACTACGGCCGGACGGCCCACCGGCTGCACATCACCGAGCACGGCGCCCTGTTCGCGGCGGAGAACGGCGCGGTGCTCACCGCGCATCCCATCCGCGAGCCGGAGGACGAGCGGCTGGTGGACGTCCTCACGGACCGGGGGAACGACCTGCACTTCACGCTGTCCCTGGAGGCGGGCCAGCAGCGCGGTCTGATGCTGGAGTCGGCCGCCGACGGGCCGCCCCGGCAGATCCGGCTCGCGCAGTACCAGGAGTTGTTCGACGAGACCATCAGGTACTGGCGCACCTGGCTCGGGCAGTCGCAGTACTCCGGGCGCTGGCGGGAGACGGTGGAGCGCTCGGCGATCACGCTGAAACTCATGACGTACGCCCCGAGCGGCGCCCTGGTGGCCGCCCCGACGGCGGCGCTCCCCGAGCAACTGGGCGGCGAACGCAACTGGGACTACCGGTTCACCTGGATCCGGGACGCCTCCTTCTCCGTGTACGCCCTGCTGGGGCTGGGGTTCACCGAGGAGGCGAGGGCGTTCATCAACTGGCTGGGCGACCGGGTGCGGGAACGGGCCGGCAGCGACGGGGACTCGGGCCCGCTCAACATCATGTACCGGGTCGACGGGTCCTCCGACCTGAAGGAGGAGCTGCTCGAGCACTGGGAGGGCTACGCCCGTTCCGCCCCGGTACGGGTCGGCAACGGCGCCGCCACCCAGCTCCAGCTCGACATCTACGGCGAGGCCCTGGACAGCATCCACTTCGCGCACCGGCACGGGATCAGGCTGGGGCACCAGGGCTGGCTCTCGCTGCTGACCAACCTGGAGTGGCTGGTCGACCACTGGGACCAGGCGGGAGAGGGCCTGTGGGAGACCCGCGGCGGCCGCCAGAACTTCACCTACGGCCGTGTCATGTCCTGGGTGGCGTTCGACCGCGCGCTGCGGCTCGCCGAGTCGCACGGCCGGCCGGGTCCGACCGCGCGCTGGAGCAGCGAACGCGACGCGATCTACGAGCAGGTCATGAGCAAGGGCTGGAGCGGCGAACGCCGGGCCTTCGTGCAGCACTACGGCAGCGACGTGCTGGACTCCTCGCTGCTGCGCATGTCGACGGTCGGGTTCATCACCCCCGAGGATCCGCTGTGGACGTCGGCGCTCGACGCGATGGAGCAGGAACTGGTCAGCGACAGCCTGGTCTACCGCTACAACCCCGAGGCCTCGCCGGACGGCCTGCGCGGTTCGGAGGGCACCTTCTCGCTGTGCACCTTCATGTACGTCGACGCGCTGGCGCGGGCCGGACGCACCACCCGGGCCCGGCTGGTGTTCGAGAAGATGATGGGGTACGCCAACCATCTGGGCCTGTACTCGGAGGAGATAGACCCGACGGGCCGTCAACTCGGCAACTTCCCGCAGGCGTTCACCCATCTCGCCCTCATCGACGCGGCGCTGACCCTGAACGACGCCCTGACGTCCCGGTAGCCGGGCGCGGGATCAGCCCGGCGGTGGCGCGGGGCCGAGGAGCACGAGGGTGTCGTCCGGTGCGGCGCCGGCGAAGGGTACGGCTCCGGTGACGGGCTCCAGCTCCCCGCCCGGCCGTACGACGAACAGGGCGTCGTACCCGGGCGGGCGGGGCGCGGACGCCGGCTGGGCGTGGAAGCGGGCGCCGCGCTCGTGGCGGTCCGCGACGGCGTGCCGGACCAGCCGCCCGCCGAACAGGGTGTGACCCGCCGTGTAGGGGGCGACCACCCCCTCGCTGTCGGGCGGCGGACCGACGCGGTAGACCGGGCCCTCGACGCTGTCCTCCATGACGACCGAGGCGAGCGCGTTGAAGTCGTCGTCGGCCGTGAGCAGGAAGACCGAGGTGACGCCCTCCAGCCGGGCCCGCGGATCGGTGGCCGTGGCCATCAGCTCCCCGGTGACCAGTTCGATGCCCGCCGCCTCGATCCGCTCGCGCTCCCGCGTGCCGCCCGCCCACATCAGCACGTCGGCACCGGCGGCGCGCAGCGTCCGGGCGAGATCGACCACCCACGGATCGCCGCCCACCAGCAGCGGTCGCGCCCGGGCGGGCCGGCTGACACCGAGCCCGCGGGCGACGGGCTTCGCGGTGAGCGCGTAGACCAGGACGGTTCCCACGATCACCAGGAAGGTGACGGGGAGGATCTTCCCCGCGCCGCGCAGTCCCGCGGCGGTGAGCGAGGCGGAGAAGGTCGTGGCGGTGGAGGCGGCCACGATGCCGCGCGGGGCCATCCAGCCGGTGAAGGCGCGTTCGCCCGCGAGGAGTTCCGTCCGGGCGGTGGACAGCAGGGCCACCAGCGGCCTGACCACGAGCACGAGCAGGGCGAGGAGCGCGAGCGTGGGCAGCAGCACCGGGACGACGGACTTCGGCGTCACGGTGGCCGAGATGGAGATGAACAGCAGGCCGATGATGAGCTGCACGAGGGTCTCGAAGAACGGCCGGCGTGCGGGCATGTCGAGGCCGGGCAGGTTGGCGACGGTCAGCCCGGTGACGATCGCGGCGATGAGACCGGTGTCGTCGTACGCCATGTCGCAGCCCGCGGCCACCGCGACGACCGTGGCGAGCTGGGCCAGCGTGCCCAGTGTCTCGCCCAGTCGCAGCCGCCGGAGGGTGAACCAGAGCAGCGCGGCGCCGACCGCCCCGCCCACGAGTCCGAGGGTGATCCCGGCGAAGAACGCGCCGAAGCGGAAGTTCCCGCTCCGCAGTCCGCCGGAGACGATGGAGTGGAAGACGACCGCGCCGAGGATGCCGCCGACGGGGTCGATCAGCGAGCCTTCCCACATCAGGACGCGGCGCACCCCGTCCGACGGCCGGACGTGCTCCAGCAGGGGCCCGACGACGGTCGGCCCGGACACCACGAGGATGACCCCGATCATGCTGGCCACCGCCACCGGCACCCCGTACAGGGCCGGCGCCGTGCCCAGGACGGTCCCCCAGGTGAGCACCACCCCGAGCACCATCAGCCGGACCACGACGGTGCGGGTCGCGCCCTTGAGATGGCGCAGGTCGAGGCCCAGCCCGGCGTCGTACAGGATGATCGCCACGGACAGGGACACGAGCGGGGAGAACGCCGGGCCCAGGAGCAGGTCGGGGTGGATGTCGTCGGTCAGGGCCCCGGCGGCGAAGCCGGCGGGCAGCAGCAGGATCAGGGCCGGGATCCGCAGCCGGCTCGCGAGGATCTGGCATCCGACGGCCAGGGCGACGGTCAGCCCGAGGCCCAGCAGGATGTCGTCCTCGCTCACCCGGCACCCGTCCCCGGGTGCGCGCCGGCCACCGGGTCAGCCCTCGTCGCCGGTGCCGGCGCTCCGCAGGTCGGCGTCGGTGAGACCCTCCAGCTCGCCGTGGGTGTCCAGCCAGTACAGCAGGGCGACCGCGGGGACGATGATCACGACGGCGACGAGCGTGACGAGGCCCAGCCAGCGCAGTGTGGTGTGCGCGCCCGCGCCCTCGGCGACGGTCAGCGAGGTCGGTACGAGATAGGGGCGCTGCGCCATGCCCCAGGCGAGGATGGCCGAGGCGACCGTGCCGACCGCCGTCACCCGCGACCAGGCCCCGGACGGACGCGTCAGCAGCCATCCGGTGGCCGCCGTGCCCACGGCCGCGACGACGACGAAGAACAGGCCGACGCCGTGCGTGAGCCCGTGCCACACGTGCGGGGCGTCCCCGTGGGTGACGACCAGGGTGATCACCGCGAGTACCGCGAGGGCGGCCAGGGCGCCCAGTGCCCGCCGCCGGAAGTAGGCGTCCAGGTCCGGCGCGGCGAAGCGCCGGGCGTCCGCGGCGAGGGAGACGGCGCCGAGCGACGCCGTGGCCGCGATGGCGAGCAGCCCGAACAGCAGTGAGGTCGGGTTGGCCCAGGCGTCCGTCGACGCGGTCGTCGTCGAGGTCACCCGGCCCGAGGCGACTCCCCCGGCGGCGGCGCCCAGGAAGAACGGCGTCAGGAGCGAGGCGACGGCGAACATGGCCCCGTACAGGCGCCGCCCGGCCAGCCTGCGGACCGGCTTGCGCAGGGCGAAGCCGGCGCCGCGGAGCACGGTGCCGACGGCGGCCAGCGCCAGCGGCAGCCACATCGTGACGAACACCTGCTGGAAGAAGACGGGGAACCCCGTCCACATGATGACCAGCACGAAGATCAGCCAGACGTTGTTGACCTCCCAGACGGGGGCCATCGCGTGGTCGATCAGCCGGCGCGGGCGCTCACCGCGCTCGGCCCCGCCCGCCGTCAGGTCCCAGAAGCCGGCGCCGTAGTCGGTGCCGCCGCCGCAGGCGTAGGCCGCCACGGCGAGCAGCAGGACGACGGCCATGACCCCGGCGATCACAGGAACCTCCCGGCGGAACGCGGCCCGTACGGTGTGTCGGTCTCCGGTTTCTCCGGCGCCGGCCCGCCGGTGACGTCCGCCCTGCGCCAGCGGGAGCGCATCTTCAGCAGGACCACCAGGAACGATCCGAAGACGAACACGTACACCACGATCACCAGGGCGAACATGAGCCACAGGGCGCCGGCGCGGGTCGACGTCACCGCCTCTGCGACGCGCATGTTCTGGTACACGATCCACGGCTGGCGGCCCACCTCGGTGGTGATCCAGCCGCACTCGACCGCTGCCACGGAGGCCACGCCCGCGCACGCCGCGACGCGGTAGAACCACGGGGAGGCCGGCAGCCGGCGGCGGCGCAGCCACACGACGGCGTACCAGAGGGCGAGCAGGATCAGCAGCGAGCCGATGAACACCATGGTGTCGAAGGCGAAGTGGGCGATGGTGGCCTCGCGGGCCGTCGGCCGGTCACTGGCCGGCACCGACGTGAGACCGGTGACCTTCGTGTCCGGCCGGAAGCCGGCGAGGATCGAGTCGAGCTGGGGGATCCTGATGCCGCCGGAGATGCTCCCGTCGGGGCGCAGCCGGCCGTAGAGGTACTCCGGCTGGTGCGTGTCGGTGTTCCAGACGATCTCCATGGCGGCGAACTTCACCGGCTGCTTGTGGAAGACCTGCCGGGCGATGGAGTCGCCGAGCACGAACTGCACCGGCGTGAAGACGGCGGCGAGCGTGAAGGGGACGGTGAAGCCGAGCCGGTGGTAGCGGTCCCGGCGGCCGCGGAGCCAACCGGTCGCGTAGACACCGGCCGTGACGTAGCCGGCCGTCACGAACATCGCGACGACGAAGTGCCAGTACTGCGGGCCGAACATGGGCGTGAAGATCGCCTTCCAGATGCTCACGTCCACGGGGTTGCCGGCGGCGTCGAGGGTGAAGCCGCGCGGGGTGTTCATCCAGGAGTTCGCGGCCAGGATGCCGAAGGCGCCGAGCAGGGCGGCGAAGGGCAGCGGCAGACCGAGCAGGAAGTGGGTGCGGGAGGGCAGCCTGCGCCAGCCGTACAGGTAGACGCCGATGAGCACGGCCTCCAGGAAGAAGGCCCAGGCCTCCACGCCGAACCCGATGCCGAAGACATCGCCCCACCGGCCCAGCATGCCCGGCCAGAGCAGCCCGAACTCGAAGGACAGCACGGTGCCGGTGACGACCCCGATGGCGAACTGGACCGCCATGACGGCCGACCAGCGCCGGGCCAGCAGCAGCGCGGTCTCGTCGTTCCGGCGCAGCCCGTAGCCGTGCATGATGAGCGTGATCAGCGGGAGTGCGACGCCCAGCGGCACCAGGATGATGTGGGAGGCCAGGGTGAAGGCCATCATCGAGCGGGCCGGGAGCGTCTGCGGGGGCACGTCCGTCATGGACAGGACCGTGTGCATGTGCGCCTTTCCGGGAGCCGACGCGGACGGGGCGGGTCAGCCGCCGGTGGCGAAGCCGGGGAACAGGGTCATGCCGCCGTCGACGTACAGCGTGGTTCCGACGACGTAGTCCATGAGGTCGGAGGAGAGGCCCACGACGGCGTTGGCGATGTCCTCGGGGTCGCCGACCCGGTCGTAGGGGATCAGCCGCAGGAGGTCCCGTTCCGCCTCGGCGGTCTCCCAGGCGCCGCGGTTGATGGGGGTCTTGATGGCCCCGGGGGCGACCGCGTTCACCCGGATCTTCTTCGGGGCGAGTTCCTGCGCGAGGGTCGCCATCATCATCTGCACGCCGCCCTTGGAGGAGGCGTAGTTCACGTGCCCGGACCACGGGATGAGCTGGTGCACCGAGCTCATGCAGATGATCTTCCCGGCCGCCCGGGAGACCTCGGGGACCACTCCGCGGCGCAGGAACTCCTTGGTCGCCTCGCGGGCGCAGAGGAACTGCCCGGTGAGGTTGACGTCGAGGACCTTCTGCCACTGGGCGAGGGTCATGTCGGTGAGGGGGGCGTCCCGTTGCAGTCCCGCGTTGGCGACCAGGATGTCGATCGTGCCGAACTCCTGGACCATCCGGTCCACCATGGCGACGACCTGGTCCTCCTTGGAGACGTCCGCCTCGTAGGCGGCGGCCTTGACCCCGAAGGCGGTGATCTCCTCGACCACCTGCTCGGCCTCCTCGCGGCCGGCCACGTAGTTCACCACCACGTCGGCCCCGGCCCGGCCCATGGCGACGGCCGTCGCCCTGCCGATCCCGGAGTTCGCGCCGGTGACCAGCGCCTTCTGACCCTTCAGCAGATGTGCGGGGATCACGCCCCGCGGCGCGCCCTCGGTGGAACTCACGATGCCCTGCTCCTTGCCTGCGTGCCCGGACCGCGACCGGGCCGTGGGCCCGGAGGTTCCCCGTCAGCCAAGCACCGGGGCACACGGCCGGCATGCCGGGGCGGACCGCGTTGCGCTGCGCGGCTGACGTTCTTCGCCCGGTCGGACGCCCGCCGGGCGTCGGGTCAGCCCAGCCGCTCCAGCAGGTGGTCACCCACCCGGAGGGCGTTCGCCATGGCCGTCAGGGACGGATTGACCGCGCCGATGCTCGGGAAGAAGCTCGTGTCCACGACGTACAGGTTGTCCAGGTCGTGGGCCCTGCAGTTCAGGTCCAGCGCCGAGGACGCCGGGTCGGCGCCGAAGCGCACCGTGCCGGCCTGGTGGGCGGTGGCCCCGATCGGCATGCCCTTGTGCAGGTAGATGCTGCGGGACAGCAGCTTGTGCTCGTGCATGCCGAGCCGGCCCAGCATGTGCTGCAGCTTGTGCCGCAGGTGCTTCAGGCCGGCGACGTTGTTGGACTCGTCGAGCGTGAGCCGGATCTGGCCGTCGCTCTCCAGGGTGACCCGGTTGTCCGGCTGCGGCAGGTCCTCGCCGCACAGCCAGAAGTCGACGGCGTGATGGGCCAGCACCTCGAAGGGCATGTCCGGCGACACCGCCCCGGCCCAGCGCGGGGCCTGACCGTGGATCTGCTCGGCGTCGGACTTGCCGAGCATCTGGATCCCGCCCAGCGGGAACTCGAAGTCGTCCGCGCCCAGGTACCAGTCGTGCAGTGCGAGGGTCTTCTGGAACCGGGTGTCGTTGGGCTCCTTGGAGATGGCCATCAGCGCCAGGTTGTTGTGGCGCATGTAGTACCGGCCGACCACGTCCGAGCTGTTCGCCAGGCCCCGCGGGTGCCGGTCGTTCGCCGAAGCCAGCAGCAGAGCGGCGGAGTTGACGGCCCCGCAGGCCACGATCACCAGGTCGGCCGAGAACCGGGCCTGCTCACCGCCGGGCAGCGCGGCGACGACGGTGGTGACGCTGCGCCCGGTGGGGTCCGTCTCCAGCCTGGTCACCCGGGCGTTGGTCACCATCTCGACGTTGGGGTGCGCGAGGGCCGGCTCCACGCAGATCACCTGGGCGTCGGACTTGCCGCGCACCAGGCAGGGGAAGCCGTCCACCCGGTCGCAGCGGATGCAGGCGCTGCCGTGCTTGGCGCGGCCGTACTCGTCCTGGGTGAGGTCGACCCCGATCGGCAGGTGGAAGGGGTGCAGTCCCTGCTTCTCCAGGTCGTGACTCAACTGCTCGATGCGCGGCTCGTGTTCGACCGGCGGACGGGCGTACTGGGCGCTGCTCGGCCCTTCGAAGGGGTCCTCGCCGTGCCGGCCGTGCACCAGGTAGAGGTGCTCGGCCTGGGTGTAGTACGGCTCCAGGTCGTCGTAGCCGAGGGGCCAGGCGGGCGAGACGCCGTCGTGGTGGCGCAGTGTGCCGAAGTCCTCGGGGCGCAGCCGGAACAGGGCGGCGCCGTAGAACTTGGTGTTGCCGCCGACGTAGTAGTTCACCTCGGGCGGGAACTCGTCGCCGTGCCGGTCGAGCCAGAACTCCGGGGCCCGGTACTTGGCTTTGACGAACACGGCCGTGGAGTCCCAGTTGTCGCGCTCGCGCCGCAGGTAGTCACCGCGTTCGAGGATGAGCACGCGCTTGCCGGAGGGGGCGAGACGGTGGGCGATCGTGCCGCCGCCGGCACCGGTGCCGATGACGATGACGTCATAGGAGTTGTGGGTGTCCACGGCAACCACCGTCCTTGTCCGTTCGGTCCGCGGCCGTTACGGGCTTCACCTCTTCGAACGTACGCGCCATACGGTGCCGCGGCACCCGGAGCGGACACGCACCGGGCGGCCGGTCACAGCACGGCGATCGGGTTCACCGGTGAGCCGGTCGCCGCGGGGAGCCGGAGCGGGGCGACCACGCACAGGAAGTCCCGGCGGCCGGTCTCCTCGCACGCCGTGGCCAGTTCCTCCAGGTCGAGGTAGTCGAGCAGATGCAGCCCCAGGGCGTTGACGGCGAGGACGTGCACGGGGAACGGGAATCCGGTCACCGCGCTGGGCGCCGCGTCGTTGTTGCCGTCCGAACCCAGGACGGACACCTGCCGCTCGGCCACGAAGTCCATGGCGTCCGGGTGCAGGCCGGCCCTGGCCCGGGTCACGTCCCAGGAGCCGAGACGGCGGCGGCGCAGCCGGTGGCCCACCCGGACCAGCAGCAGGTCGCCCGGCCCGGCCCGCACGCCCTGGGCGGTCTCGGCCGCCGCGAGGTCCTCGGCCGTCACCTGCTCGCCCGGTTCGAGCCACGGCACGCCGCGCAGGCGCGGGATGTCCAGCAGGACACCGCGGCCGACCAGGCCGTCGCGCACCAGGTCGAGGGTGAGCGCTCCGGCGCCGTCCGGGGTGACGGTGCTCGCCGGTACACCGCCGTGCAGCTCTCCGTCGAAGATCACGTGGCACAGGGCGTCGAGGTGGCTGTCGACGTCTCCGTGCACGTTCATGGCGATCCGGTCGCGGGCGAAGTGCAGCCCGGGTTCGTCCCGCTCCTGCCGGTCCGGCGCGGTCATCCGGTGGGTCGCGGGCTCCGGGCTGTCCGCGGCGGTCGCGGTCTCGACGGGCGCGGCCAGCGACACGGTGCGCCCGGACCGCACCCCGGCGGCGGCCGCCACCACCCGCTCGGGGGTGAGCCGGTCCAGTGCGCCCCGCCCCTGCGCCGCCTCCTCGGCGGCGCGCTCCCGCAGCCGCCGGTACAGCTCCCGGAAGGCCTCTTCGGTCAGGGTGCCCGGTGCCGCCCCGGGGGCGGGGTGCTCGTGCGACGTCATCGCGAACTCCTCTTCCGCCGCCCGGCAGCGCGCTCGGCGTCGTCGGCCCAGGTGGCGGCGGGCCGGGCGTCCGGTGGGCCGGCCGGCCTGCCCACCGGCGGCACGGGGAGGCCGGGCGGCAGCAGCTCGGCCATCACGAAGGCGGCCACGGCGGCGAGGATGATCAGGGGGATCATCGCGGCGCTGCCGAGCACCAGGACGACCAGGAGCACGCTGCTGACCGGCAGCCGCAGCGCGGCCGCCGACGCGGCCGCCATACCCGCCGCCATCCCGGGTACGACGCCGAGGCCGGGCAGCGGGGCGAGCAGTACGCCCAGGGCGGCGCCGAGGAACAGTGACGGGAAGACGGGTCCGCCGCGCAGGCTGCCGAGGCACAGCGCGTAGGCCATGCCCTTGCACAGCAGTACGGCGACCAGGGCGCCGACGCCCCAGGCGTGCGGGTCGGCGGCCAGCCGGGCCAGGGTGGCCTGGCCGGAGGAGGCCACGTCGGCCGGTGACCGGTCGACGGCCAGCGCGTACACCGCGGCGCACGCTCCGGCGGCGAGGGCGCACAGTGCGGTGTGGACGACCGGCCGGCCCGCCACGAAGACCGCGGCCCGGCGTCCGGCGGACAGTGTCAGGTGGACGGCGACAGCGACGGCGACGGCCATCAGCACCGACCAGAGCACGTCCCCGGCGTCGAGCCGGGGAGAGGGGACGCCGACCTTCACCGAGAGGGTGCCGGTGGCGAAGCCGGTCCAGTGGCCGAAGCCGGTGAACGCCAGCGACCCGATCCCGCTGGACAGCAGCGCCGGCAGCATGACCGCGAAGAGCTGCGGGCCGCCCACTCCGGCAACCTCGATCAGGATGACGGCGGCGACCAGCGGGTTGCCGAAGATCGCGGACAGGGCGGCGGCGGCACCCGCCGCGCCGAGGAGTGCCGTGCCCTGCGGTGTGCCCGGGGTCCGGGCGAGGTTCCTGAAGTACAGCGCCAGGCAGCCGCCGAGCGCGATCAGCGGCGCCTCGGGGCCGAGGGTGGCGCCGAGGGGCAGGCTCGCCAGCGCCGCGAGGATCACCCCGGGCAGGGCGGCCGGGGCCATCCCCGCCGTGTGCAGGCCCCCGGCGGGGATGTGTCCGCCGGCGCCCGGCAGACGCGTGACGACGAGGCCCACGGTGAGACCGGCGACCGTGAGCAGCGGCAGCGGCCACCACCACGGGGGGACGCTCCAGCCGAACTCGGCCGGCAGTGCGGCCCACAGCAGGTGTTCGAGTTCGTGGAGCCCGGCGAGGAAGAAGAAGGCGGCCAGCGAGACCGGGACGCCGATGAGCGCCGACAGCACGAGTGCGTGCTGGTAGGGGCGGGAGCTCAGCAACCCGCGCAGCCGGTCGGCCTCTTCCGGCTGGGTGCCGGCGGCGGGGGCGGTGGACGGGTCCGGCGGCGTCACGACACCGTTCCTCCCGTATCGGCCGGGGGGACATCGCGCTCACGGGCCCGTGCCCGGTGGCGCCCCCTCCCTCCAGCCATTGCAGCACCCGGCCGCGGGCCCCGCACTCCCGGAGCCGCCGGGGCCCGGGGTCCTCGCAGTCCCGTTCGGGATGCAGTTCGCGGTGACGGCCCCTTCACTGGGAGGAAAGCCCGTTTCGGGGATTCTCTGGAGGCGGACCATGGCTGGCAGATGGACAAGGGGAGCGGCGGGCGCGATCCTCGCCGGGGTCGTCGCGGTCGCGGCGGCGGGCTGCTCCGACGGCAACTCCGGTAACGCCTCGGACGCCGCCAGCAAGGCGGCCTCGGCGGCGTCCTCCGCCGCCTCCTCCCTCGCCTCGAAGGGCGGCGACGCGCTGGCCTCGGCCTCGGCGGAGGCCCGGCAGAAGCTCAGCGGCGTCAAGAACGGGGTGCAGGCCAAGGGCGACGTCACGCTCGGCACCCCGGCCGCCGCGAGCGACGGCAAGGCCACCGTCGAGGTGAGCGCCAAGAACACGGCGTCCGCGGCCAAGTCCTTCGCCGTCCAGGTCAACTTCACCGACAAGCACGGCAATCTGCTGGACGTGACCGTGGTGACGCTCAAGGACGTGGCGGCCGGCTCCACCGGCGACGCCACCGCCCGGAGCCACCGCAAGCTGACCGGCGAGGTGCACGCCGTGGTCAACGCGGCGCTGCGGTACTGATGTCGGGCCCGGACGAGCGGCCGGGCTCAGTCCAGTTCCAGACGGTCCGCCAGGCCCGCCCGCTCGAACGCGGCGACGACCTCCTCGCGGCCCTCGGTGAAGTGGGCCCAGCTGTCGCAGTGGGCCGGGATCGCCGACCGGTACGCCCCCGTCGAGGACGAGGAGGGCGTCGTCGAGGACGGGCAGCCGTGGGGCGCCGGCGAACAGCACCGCGGTGTCGACGGGGGCGTACCGGTCGGCGATCTCCTGGACCAGTTCCAGTGAGGCGTTGTCGCCGCTGACGTACACAGTGGGCAGGCCGGCGGCGGCCGGCACGAAGCCGGTGACCTCGCCCACGATCGGCTCGCAGCCCTCGGGGCCGTGCAGGGCGGGCGCCGCGGTGACGGTGACGGTGCCGCCGCCGGGGCGGGGCAGCTCGGCGGACCGCCAGGGGGCGAGCGCGCGGGCGGTGCCGCCGAGGCGGGCGGCGGCGCTCGGCGTGGTGAAGGTGCGGGGCACCTCGGCGCCGTCACCCTGCCCGGAGGCCAGGTCGCCGATCTGCTCGGCACCCCGGCCGGTGCGCACCGGTGGCTGGTGGCGCACGGTCTCGCCCCGGCCGACGCGGCACTCCGCGAGACGTGCGCGGAGCGGCTGCGCGTCCTGCGCGAGTGGATCCGCGCGCTGCTCGCCTCCCGGGTCGACGGCCGGACCGCCCCCGCGGACGCCCTGGACGCCGTCAACGACGCGCTCACCCGGGCGCCCGCCGCCTCACTGCTGCTCTGGCACCCCGACCGCGGCCTGCACCGGGCCGCCGCCCACCCCACGACGCAGATCGTCGAGCACGCGCTCGCGGCCCTCGCCGCCGACGCCGCCGACCTGCTCACCGGCCCCGACGCCGACCGGCTCACCGCCTGCGGCTCCGCACCCTGCAACCGCTACCTGCTCCGGCACGGCCGCCGTCACTGGTGCTCCACCCGCTGCGGCGACCGCGCCCGCGCGGCCCGCGCCTACGCCCGCCGCACCCGCGCCGACGAGACATAGCCGACATGCGCGGTGCGACAGCGGCCGCGTCCCCGGCCATATCGTGGATGCCCGAACGCCAACGGCCACACATCCGCTCATCGGGGGACACCATGCGGGACACACACACGGAGCCGGCCCCGGCCGCGCCGCTCGCCGTACGCGGACTCGCCCCGACGCTGACCGTGCTGGTCGTCAGCCTCGTCGTCGCCGCCGTCGGCGTCTACGAGCTGTGCGGTTTCGGCCTGCACAGCCTCGACCGGCGGCCGCACCTGTTCAGCGACGGCCTCGCCACCGGCGGGGTGATCGTCGCCGCGGTGGCGGCCGGGGCCGCGGCGGGCAACCTCGCCTGGACACTGGCGGCGGCCCGGCGCGGCGCGGACGACTCCGGATGAGAACCTGTGCACCGGATGTGCGCACCTTTGCACGCGCGTTACCCTACGAACTGTAGGGTCGGCGTCGCCCCGTCCCCTCCCCCAAGGTGCCCGTCACCATGTCCGCACGACAGCCGAGCCCGGCCTCCCCACCGGCTCCCGCCCAGCGCGCTCCCCGCCCCAGTGCCCCCGCCCCGCCGGCCGGTGACGGCCGGCTGAGCGAGCGGGCGGCGGCGTCCACCGTCTGGTACCTGCGGCTGCAGGCCGCGCTCAACATCCTCGCGGTGCTCTCCCTGCCCTTCCGCGAGGAGGTGCACGAGCACAACGTCGGCTCCTTCTTCACGCCCTACCTGGCCACCGCCGGCCTGGTCTCGGCGTTCCTCGCCCTCTTCCTCGCCGTGGTGATGCGCCGCCGCAAACGAGCCGCCTGGGTCTTCAACCTCCTCCTCGCCGGCCCGCTCTTCGGCCTCTACGTCCTCGCGCTCACCCGCGCCCCGTACGGCGGGCACGTCTTCAACTGGCTCTCCGCCGCCCTCACCGGCCTGTTCGTGGCCGCCCTGCTGCTCGGCCGGCGCGAGTTCGACGCCATCGGCGACCGCTCCAACCCGCGCCTCGCCCTCGTCGTCGGCACCGGCGGCGCCCTGGTCGGCGCCACCCTGGGCACGCTGCTGGTGCGCGAGACCAACCGGATCCCCGGCGCCACCCTCAAGGACGAGATCTCCTACACCCTGCTGCGCGGCATCAGCGTCGGCCCGCTCGCCGACCGCGTCGACACCGTGGACGCGCCCCGCTGGGCGGACATGACCGTCAACCTGCTGATGGCCGCGACCTTCCTCCTCGTCCTCTACGCCTGCTTCCGCGCCCCGCGCGGCGCCTGCCTGCTCGGCGCGGAGGACGAGCGGCGGCTGCGCGAGCTGCTCGGCAGGCACGGCGAGCGCGACTCCCTCGGCTACTTCGCGCTGCGCCGGGACAAGGCCGCCATCTTCTCGCCGAGCGGCAAGGCGGCCGTCACCTACCGCGTCGTCGGCGGGGTCAGCCTGGCCTCCGGCGACCCCATCGGCGACCCCGAGGCCTGGCCCGGCGCCATCGACGCCTGGCTCGCCGAGGCCCGCCGGCACGCCTGGACCCCGGCCGTCATGGGCGCGAGCGAGGACGCCGGCACCGTCTACTCCCGGCACGGCATGGACGCCCTCGAACTGGGTGACGAGGCGATCGTCGAGCTGGCCGACTTCAGCCTGGAGGGCCGCGCCATGCGGGCGGTCCGCCAGGCCCACAAACGGGTCCGCCGGGCCGGCTACACCGTCCGGGTCCGCCGTCACGAGGACATCCCCGACGACGAGATGGCCCTCCTCGTCGACCGCGCCGACCACTGGCGCGACGGCGCCACCGAGCGCGGCTTCTCCATGGCCCTGGGCCGCCTCGGCGACCCCGGCGACGGCCGCTGCGTGATGCTGGAGTGCCGTGACGCGGACGGCGTCCCCCGGGCCCTGCTCAGCTTCGTCCCCTGGGGCGAGCACGGCCTGTCGCTGGACCTGATGCGCCGGGACCGCGCCTGCGAGAACGGCCTGATGGAGTTCATGGTGGTGGAACTGCTGCTGCGCGCCGAGGAGTCGGACATCCAGCGGGTGTCCCTGAACTTCGCCATGTTCCGCTCGGTCTTCGAACGCGGCTCCCGCCTCGGCGCCGGCCCGGTGCTGCGCCTGTGGCGCTCGGTCCTCACCTTCTTCTCCCGCTGGTGGCAGATCGAGTCCCTGTACCGCGCCAACGCCAAGTACCGCCCGCTGTGGGAGCCCCGCTTCCTGCTGTTCGCCAAGAGCAGCGACATCCCCCGCATCGGCCTGGCCAGCGCCCGCGCGGAGGGCTTCCTCACCCTGCCGGTGCTCAGGGGCCGGTCGTAGCGCCGCCGGGCCAGTCGCTCCCCGGCGTCGTGCCCGGTCCCGGCGCCCGGGAAAGCGCGGCCCGGACCCCCGGGGAAGCGGTCCGGCTCAGCCGGACGGCGGGACCGGCGACCACACGCCCATCCACTGCTCGGCGCCCCATTCCTCGAACCGCTGCACCTCGGTGAACCCCAGCTTCGCCGCGAGGCGCATCGAGCGGTCGTTGGCGATCTGGGTGCAGAGCACCACCGGCTCGCCGGGGAGCGCGCCGGCGAACCAGCCGAGCGCCGCCGCGCACGCCTCGGCGGCGTAGCCGAGACCCCAGGTCCGCGGCAGGAACAGGTAGCCGATCTCGGTCTCGGCGACATCCGGCCGGGCGTGCCCGAGCACGTCCGCGCCGTGCGGTTTTAGCTCGACCAGGCCGATCATCGCTCCGTCGAGCTCGATCACGAAGAGGCCGGGGCGCTTCTCCGGCGTCCCGGGCAGCACGCGCTCGTACTCGTCACGCGGGCGGGGGCCACCGAGGTAGGTGTGCACCTCCGGCGAGGTGAGCAGGTCGACGAACGTCGCCCGGTCCCGCGCGTCGGGCTCGCGGAGCACGAGCCGCTCGGTCCTGATCGGAGCGGGTGGCCAGGCCGCGGAGCTGAGTTCAGGCATGACGGGCAACGTATCGCACGCCCAGGGGAGCGGTCCGGGCGGCCACGCTCATCACCTCCGCACCAACTCCCGTGCTCTCTCTCCCACTTCACGCAGGAGCACGCACGCGCGAGCGCTGTGCGCGACCCGTACGCCGCCGGGTCCGTACCGCGGGGCGGCGCCGCCGGGGAGCGCCCTCACACACCCGCGTCCCCCACGATCCCGCCCCCGACCGTGAACCCGATGACCGCCCCGCCGCCCTCCCGCCGGTAGGCGAACGGCGCACCGCCGTGGGCCATGGCGACCTCGCGGACGATGGACAGCCCCAGGCCCGAGCCCGGCAGGGACCGCGCGTCGGCGGCCCGGTAGAAGCGGTCGAAGATACGGATGAGGTCGCCCTCCGCGATACCCGGCCCCCGGTCGAGCACCTCGACCCGGACCGTTCCCGGGCGCGCCGGACCTGTGACGGCGATCTCGATCGGCTCCTGGCCGCCCCGGTCGAACTTGGCCGCGTTCTCGACCAGGTTGGACAGCGCCCGCTGGAGCATCCCGGGCCGCCCGTCGGTACGCGTGTCACCGCTCGCCCGCAGCACGATCTCCCGGCCGGTACGGCGCTTGGCCAGCCCCAGCACGTCCTCGGCGATGTCGGCCAGGTCCACCTGCTGCGGCGGCTCGCTGTCGGACTGCCCGGCCGCGAGGTCGACCAGCTCGTTGACCAGGTCGGTCAGTTCCCGGGCCTCCTGGCTGAGGTCGGCGACGAGTTCCTCCCGGCTGTCGGGCGGCAGCTCGTCGATCCTGCGCAGCAGCGAGATGTTCGTACGCAGTGAGGTGAGCGGCGTCCGCAGCTCGTGCCCCGCGTCCTGGACCAGCCGCCGCTGGTCCTCCTCGGACTGGGCGAGGCGGCCCAGCATGCGGTCGAAGGCGCGGCCGAGCCGGCCCACCTCGTCAAGACCGGCGACGGGCACCTCGATGCCCAGCCGGCGGGTGCGGGCCACGTCCTCGGCGGCGGAGGTGAGCACGACCAGGCGCCGGGTGATCCGGCGGGCCAGCCACCAGCCGAACAGGCCCGCGGCGACCACGACCGCCGACATCAGGATCAGCGTGCGCTGCTGGAGCGCCCGCAGCAGGTCCTCGGTGTCGCTGAACTCCTGGGCGACCTGCACCGCGCCCTTGCCGTCGCCGAGCGAGACGGTGGCGATGCGGAACAGGTCCTCGCCGACCCGGACGTCCTTGTGCTCGACCACCCGCCCGGCCGTGCGCGCCCCGGACACGGCCCGGTCCCGGGCGGTGACCGGCAGCACCGGGCTGCCGTGGTCGACGACCTCGCCCCGCGCGCCCAGCACCTGCACATCGGTGCGGGCCGGCCGGACCAGATCGTGGCCGGGCCGGGAGGAGGAGAAGTCCTCCGGGACCATCTCGTGCTGCCGCACCTCGTCCCGCACGTCGGACACGACCTGCGTGAACACCGACTGCTGGTCGACCCGGACCAGGCGGGCGGCGGAGCTGTAGGACAGGATGCCGACGAGGATGGTCACGGCGGCGGTGACGGCCGCGAAGGACACCGCGAAGGTGGTGCGCAGGGAGACCAGCCTGGGCCGGGGCCCGGCCCCGGGCCGCCGGCCGCGGCCCACTAGTCCTCCCGCAGCACGTAACCCACGCCCCGCACGGTGTGGATCAGCTGCGGGGCGCCGGGCTCGTCCAGCTTGCGGCGCAGATAGCCGACGTAGACGGCCAGGTTCTTGGAGCCGGGGCCGAAGTCGTAGCCCCAGATCCGGTCGTAGATGGTGGAGTGGTCGAGCACGATCCCGGCGTTGCGGACCAGCAGCTCCAGCAGCTCGAACTCGGTGCGGGTCAGCTCCAGCTCGCGGCCGCCCCGCCAGGCGCGGCGGGCCTGCAGGTCCATCCGGATGTTCGCGGCGCCCACCTGCCGGTCGGGGGCCTGCGCCTCCCGGCCGCCGTCGGCGGCGGGCGTCGCGCCGGCCCCGCCCGCCGGCACCGGGCTGGTGCGGCGCAGCAGCGCCCGCAGCCGGGCGAAGACCTCCTCCACGTCGAACGGCTTGACCACGTAGTCGTCGGCGCCGGCGTCCAGGCCGGCGATCCGGTCGGCGGTCTCCACCAGGGCGGTGAGCATGAGGATCGGGGTGCTGTCGCCCTCGGCCCGCAGCACCCGGCAGACCTGGAGCCCGTCGATGCCCGGCATCATCACGTCCAGCACCAGGACGTCCGGCGGGGTCCGGTGCGCCTGGGCCAGCGCCTCGACACCGTCGGCGACGGCCGTCACCTCGTAGCCCTCGAGCGTCAGGGCACGCTCGAGGGCATGACGGATGGCACGGTCGTCTTCGGCGAGCAGCACAGTCTGGGGCACGTCACCAGTCTGCCAAGGCCCCGGGCGGTTCCGCCGGGCCCGCAGGCCGACGATCACCCTTTTTACCGCGCTCTCACCGTCACAGCGGCGCGGCGCGTCAGGCGCCGGCGGCGCCGAGCCGCGCGAGCCGCTCCTCGAACGGCACGACCCGCGGCCCGGCCACGGGGGCCGTCCCGGCCGCGGACAGCCCCGCCATCAGCCCGGCCAGCTCCCCCGCCGCCCGCTCGATCCGCTCGGCCAGCCCCTCGGCCCCCCAGTCCTCCGAGGCCGCGTAGACGCCGGTGGGCACCACCACGGCCCGCAGGTACGCGAACAGCGGCCGCAGCGCGTGTTCCAGCACCAGGGAGTGCCGGCCGGTGCCCCCGGTGGCGGCGATCAGCACCGGCTTGCCGGTCAGCGCGTCCTTGTCCAGCACGTCGAAGAAGGACTTGAACAGTCCGCTGTACGAGGCACTGAACACCGGCGTGACGACGATCAGCCCGTCCGCCTCCGCCACCGCGTCCTGCGCGGCGGCCAGGGCCTTCCCGGCGAACCCGTTGGTGAAGTTGTGCGCGATCTCGACCGCGAGGTCCCGCACCTCGACGACCCGCACGTCCACCGGCCCGTGCCGGTCCACCGCGGCCGCCAGCCGGTCGGCCAGCAGCCGGGTGGACGAGGGGACGGTCAGTCCCGCCGACACGACGACGAGCTTCAGGGAGTCGTTCAGCTTCAGTCGGTCGCTCATACGGTGGCCGCCTCCTTTGCGGTGAGCAGGGTCTGGTGGGTCGGCGCCTCGGGCACGTCCGCCGGGCGCCCCTTCGCGAACTCCTCGCGCAGCACCGGCACGACCTCCTCGCCCAGCATGTCGAGCTGCTCCAGGACCGTCTTCAGCGGCAGTCCCGCGTGGTCCATCAGGAAGAGCTGGCGCTGGTAGTCGCCGGCGTACTCGCGGAAGGACAGCGTCTTCTCGATCACCTGCTGCGGCGAGCCCACCGTCAGCGGGGTCTGCTCGGTGAAGTCCTCCAGCGACGGACCGTGCCCGTACACCGGCGCGTTGTCGAAGTACGGCCGGAACTCCCGTACCGCGTCCTGGGAGTTGTGGCGCATGAACACCTGGCCGCCGAGTCCGACGATCGCCTGCTCGGGGGTGCCGTGCCCGTAGTGGGCGTACCGCTTGCGGTACAGCTCGACCATCCGCTTGGTGTGGTCCGCGGGCCAGAAGATGTTGTTGTGGAAGAAGCCGTCGCCGTAGTACGCGGCCTGCTCGGCGATCTCCGGCGAGCGGATCGAGCCGTGCCAGACGAACGGCGGCACGCCGTCCAGGGGCCGCGGCGTGGAGGTGAACCCCTGCAGCGGGGTGCGGAACTTGCCCTCCCAGTCGACGACGTCCTCGCGCCACAGCCGGTACAGCAGGGCGTAGTTCTCGATGGTGAGGTCGATGCCCTGCCGGATGTCCTTCCCGAACCACGGGTACACCGGCCCGGTGTTGCCGCGTCCCATCATCAGGTCCACGCGCCCGTCGGCCAGGTGCTGGAGCATCGCGAAGTCCTCCGCGATCTTCACCGGGTCGTTGGTGGTGATCAGGGTGGTGGAGGTGGACAGGACGAGCCGCTCGGTCTTCGCGGCTATGTGGCCGAGCATCGTCGTCGGGGACGAGGGGACGAACGGCGGGTTGTGGTGCTCGCCGGTGGCGAAGACGTCGAGCCCGACCTCCTCGGCCTTGAGCGCGATGGCGACCATGGCCTTGATCCGCTCGCGCTCGGTCGGCGTCCGCCCCGTGGTGGGGTCCGGCGTGACGTCGCCGACGGTGAAGATCCCGAACTGCATGGCCGGCCTCCAAGATTGTTGACTGTTCAACTATAGCCCTGGAACGGTCCCCGGCCCGCCGCTATTCCCCCCGGTCCCCGCCGCCGCCCGCCCGGCTCAGCCGCGCCCCTCGCGCAGCCGGGCGACCTGCTCCCGGCCGAAGTCCACCGTGCGCTCCATGTGCTGCACGATCACCGCCAGCTCGGTGTCGTCCAGCTCGTCGAAGAGCGAGAACCAGTCACCGGCCAGCGAGTCCCACATCCGCCCGAACTCCGCGATCCGCTCCGGCACCGTCACCACCAGCACCCGCCGCCGGTCCACCTCGTCCCGCCGCCGCACCACGTACCCCGCCCGCTCCAGGCGGTCCACCAGCCGGGTCGCCGACCCGGTGGTCAGCCCCGTCAGCTCCGCGACCCGGCCCGTGGTGACCGGCGCCTCCTCCAGCGTGAGCAGGTTCAGGCACTGCAGATCGGTGGGGTGCAGCCCGATCCGGTCGGCCACGGCCTGGTTGAACAGGGCGTAGGAGGCCATGTACCGCCGGGACACCACGGACAGCTCCGCCAGCAGCCCGGACCGCCCGGTCCCCTTCCCGGCCATGCCGCACTCCCCTTCGTCCGCGTGGTGCAGTGATCGTACGACCACCGGCCCGGACGCCCGGAAGGCGAACGCCCCCCGGTTCCAGAAGCGGCACGCCTCCCCGGTGTCAGAAGGCGTACGCGTCCCCGGTGCCGAGGACCAGCACCTTCAGCCGGTCGTTCGTCCGGTCCCGGTCGACGGCGCCGCCGAGCCAGGCGGTGTCCACCTCCAGCGTCACCTCGTCCGGGTGCCCCTTCAGCCGCACCGACACCGTGAGCCGCTCCCCCGCCGCGTCCGCCGCCAGCGCGCCGATCCCGCACACCACCGAGCGCTCGTCCGTGCGCGCGCACCCCTGCGGCAGCCGCTGGACCTCGGCCAGCGGCACCGACCAGCGCAGCAGCACACTCGCGTCCGGCGTCGCGGCCGGCCCGTCGTTGCGCGGGGCGAGGGAGACCTCCACCCGGTCCCCGGTCATCACGGCGCTCCCGTGCAGCGCCAGATCGGCCTCGGGCTCCGGCACCGCCCCGGCCGGCCCCGCCCCGCTTCCGGCCACCACCAGGGCACCGCACGCACCCAGCACCCACGACCTCATCCGCATGCCGACCCACCTCGCGCTCACCGTTCGTGTCCGCCGTACGGATGTATGCCACGGAAACGGTCCGGCAGGCGCCCTCCAACAGGTGACACCGCACCCGCGTGCGAAGCTGCCGTCATGCCGGTCCTCCGCTCCGCCGCCCTCTTCGTCGTCGCCGCCCTCTTCGAGATCGGCGGCGCCTGGCTGGTCTGGCAGGGGGTGCGCGAACACCGCGGCTGGCTCTGGATCACCGGCGGGGTCCTCGCCCTCGGCGCCTACGGGTTCGTCGCCACGTTCCAGCCGGACGCCCACTTCGGCCGCATCCTCGCCGCCTACGGCGGGATCTTCGTGGCCGGCTCGATCCTGTGGGGCGTGGTCGCCGACGGCTACCGCCCCGACCGCTGGGACATCGCCGGCGCGCTGATCTGCCTGGCCGGGATGGCGGTCATCATGTGGGCGCCCCGGAACGGCGCCTGAGGGCTCACTTAGGCTGGACGGAACCGACCCGACGCAGTCCCAGGAGCAGCCCATGGCCACCGCAGCCCCGTCCGCCGCCTCCCGCATCGCCGTCGTCACCGGTGCGAGCGGCGGTATCGGCGCCGCCACGGCCCGGCAGCTCGCCCGGGCCGGCTACCGCGTCGTCCTCACCGCCCGCCGCAAGGACCGCATCGAGGCGCTGGCCGAGGAGCTGAACACGGCCGGACACTCGGCGGCCGCCTACCAGCTCGACGTCACCGACCGCGCGGCGGTCGACGAGTTCGCGTCGGCCTTCCGGACGATCGGCGTCCTGGTCAACAACGCCGGCGGTGCCCTCGGCGCCGACCCGGTGGCCAGCGGCGACCCGGCCGACTGGCGCACCATGTACGAGACGAACGTCATCGGCACCCTCAACGTCACCCAGGCACTGCTGCCCCGGCTGGAGGCGAGCGGCGACGGAGTGGTGGTCGTGGTGTCCTCCACCGCCGGCCACGGCACGTACGAGGGCGGCGCGGGCTACGTCGCCGCCAAGCACGGCGCCCACGTCCTCGCCGAGACGCTGCGCCTGGAGATCGTCGGCAAGCCCGTCCGCGTCGTGGAGATCGCACCCGGCATGGTGAAGACCGAGGAGTTCGCCCTGACCCGCTTCGGCGGCGACACCGACCGGGCGGCGAAGGTCTACGAGGGCGTGGCCGAACCCCTCACCGCCGACGACGTGGCGGAGACCATCACCTGGGCGGTCACCCGCCCCAGCCACGTCAACGTCGACCTCCTCGTACTGCGCCCGCGCGCCCAGGCGTCCAACACCAAGGTCCACAGGGAGTCGTGATGCCCGACGAGGACTCGCTCGAGAAGCGCCGGCTGGCCGAGGAGACGAGGAACGAACGCCAGGTCTGGTACTTCCTCGCCTACTTCCTCTTCGGCATCCACTTCGTGGCGTTCGTCATGATCTACGCCGTGCGCCACGCGAAGTAGCCCGCGCCCGCCTCCCTCCCCGCACCGGTTCCGCCATTCGGACGCGGCCGGCTGGCCCACAGCCGTGCCCCGCGATGTCGTGGTGCCGGACGGCCACCGGCGTCCGGAGTCCGTCGCGTGAGCGGCACCGGACGCCCGGCCGTGAAGGGAGACGGCATGGACATGGCCGGGGTCATATCGGGGCGCAGGTGCTGGACCGCGGTCGTCGCGGTGATGGTGGCCTGTTCGACGGTCCTGACCGGAACGGACCGCGTGGCGGCGGGCGGACCGCCGGCCCCCACCACGCCCGTCCCACGCCTGGACTGGCAACCCTGCGTCCCCGGCGGCCCGTTCGACTGCGCGAACGCGACGGTGCCGCTCGACTACGACGACCCCGGCGGCCGCACCGTCGAACTGGCCGTCGTCCGGCACCGGGCCACCGGCCCCGGACGACGCGTCGGCACCCTCTTCTTCAACCCCGGCGGGCCCGGCGGCCCCGGCACCGTTCAGATGCCGCAGCTCTACGAGTTCTTCCCGCGCGAGGTGCGGGAGCGGTTCGACATCGTGAGCTGGGACCCGCGCGGCGTGGGCAGCAGCACCGCCGTCGACTGCTTCGCCACCCGGCAGGAGGCCACCGCGTGGACGGAGGGCAAACCGGTCGGCGTCCCGGTCGGCGCGAAGGAGCGGGCGGACACGATCGCCGCGTACCGCGACCTGGCCCGGCGCTGCGAGCGGCGCGAACCCGAACTGCTGCGCCATGTGTCCACCGCGGACTCCGCCCGGGACCTCGACCTGCTCCGGCAGGCGGTGGGCGATCCGCGGCTGACCTACCTCGGCATCTCCTACGGCACGTTCCTGGGCGCCACCTACGCCAACCTCTTCCCCGGCAAGATCCGCGCCATGACCCTCGACAGCAACGTGGACGCGCGGGCGTACGCGGACGGCGCCCTCGGCGACGCCCCGGACACGACGTTCCTGCGGCTGGGTTCGGACCGCAGCGCCGCCGAGGTACTGGAGCGGTTCCTCACCCTGTGCGGGAGCACCACCACCGCTCGCTGCGCCTTCTCCGCGGGCGGCGCGCAGGCCACCCGGGAGAAGTTCGACGAGCTGATGCGGCGGCTGCGCACGCACCCCGTGGGCGACTGGACCTACGGCCGCACCGCCGCGCAGGTGGTGAGCGACCTCTACGTCGTCGATCCCGGCTGGGCCGATGCCGCCGGCACCCTGCAGCGCCTCTGGCAGGGCCGGGCCCCGGAGCAGGCGAAGCGCCCGGCCGCGCCGCCGGTCCCGCACCCGGATCCGTACCTGGGCGACGAGCAGGCCGCCGCGGTGCTCTGCGGCGAGAGCCCCAACCCGCGTGAGCCCGGCACCTACCACGCCCTGGAGGAGCGGGCGGCGGCCCGGGCGGGCGACGCCGGACGCGTCTGGACCTGGGCCGCCGCGGGCTGCGTCTCCTGGCCGGCCGTCGCGGCCGACCGCTACAGCGGCCCCTGGAACCGCCCGACGGCCCACCCGCTGCTGCTGGTCGGCACCCGCTACGACCCCGCCACCCCCTACGCGGGCGCGCGCGCCATGGCCGGGGAACTGGCCGACGCCCGGCTGCTCACTCTCGACGGCTACGGCCACACCGCGCTGACCAACCCCAGCGCCTGCGTCGCCAGATACGAGAGCCACTACCTGATCGACGGCACACTCCCCCCGCCCGGCACGACCTGCCACCAGGACACGGCACCGTTCCCCGCCCCCACCCCGGTCGGCGCCGTCGCCACCGGCGGCGGAGCACTGGCCCGGACGCGTTCCTGAGCGGGCGTCAGCCCTTCACGCAGACGACCTGCTTCAGCTTGGCCACGACCTCGACGAGGTCCCGCTGCTGGTCGATGACCTGGTCGATCGACTTGTAGGCCCCCGGGATCTCGTCCACCACACCGGAGTCCTTGCGGCACTCCACACCCCGGGTCTGGTCCTCCAGGTCCTTGGTGGAGAACCGGCGCTTGGCCGCGTTTCGGCTCATCCGCCGGCCCGCGCCGTGCGAGGCGGAATTGAAGGACCGGTCGTTGCCGAGGCCCTTCACGATGTAGGAACCGGTGCCCATCGAGCCCGGGATGATCCCGTACTCGCCGGAGCCGGCCCGGATGGCGCCCTTGCGGGTGACCAGCAGGTCCATGCCCTCGTACCGCTCCTCCGCCACGTAGTTGTGGTGGCAGGAGATCTCCGGCTCGAAGACCGGCTTCGCCTTCTTGAACTCCTTGCGGATCACGTCCTTCAGGAGCGCCATCATCAGCGTGCGGTTGTACTTCGCGTACTCCTGCGCCCAGAACAGGTCGTTGCGGTAGGCCGCCATCTGCGGGGTGTCCGAGACGAAGACGGCGAGGTCGCGGTCGACCAGGCCCTGGTTGTGCGGGAGTCGCTGGGCCACGCCGATGTGGTGCTCGGCGAGTTCCTTGCCGATGTTGCGGGAGCCGGAGTGCAGCATCAGCCAGACGGCGCCGTCGGTGTCGGTACAGACTTCCACAAAGTGGTTGCCGCCGCCGAGCGTTCCCATCTGCTTGACCGCTCGCTCCTGACGGAACCGCACCGCCTCCGCGACCCCTCCGAACCGTCCCCAGAACTCGCCCCAGCCCGACGTGGCCAGCCCGTGGAACTCTCCCGGCTCCACGGGCTCGTCATGCATCCCCCGCCCCACCGGAATCGCCTGCTCGATCTTCGACCGCAGCCGGGACAGGTCGCCCGGCAGGTCGTTCGCGGTCAGCGAGGTCCGCACCGCCGACATCCCGCAGCCGATGTCCACGCCCACCGCGGCCGGGCACACCGCGCCCCGCATCGCGATGACCGAGCCGACGGTCGCGCCCTTGCCGTAGTGGACGTCCGGCATCACGGCCAGGCCCTTGATCCACGGCAGGGTGGCGACGTTCTGGAGCTGGCGCAGGGCCACGTCCTCCACCGTCGCCGGGTCGGTCCACATCCGGATCGGCACCTTCGCGCCCGGCATCTCCACGTACGACATGGGTTCCTCATTCCCCCGAAAACAACAACAAAAGACTTAAGAACAGCAAAACGCAAAAGCGGCGACAAGGTCTACGAAAAAGGACAGGGGACCGTCGTTCACGGCAGTGCGTGCGGTACACATTGTCTCCAGGGAGCGCCCCGCGGCGGCAAGCGAATAACCAGCGGGGACACTGGACCGCCCAGCGAGCAGAGACCGTCGAGAGGAGCCCGACCGTGCAGCGGAAGGCGTATATGACCGGCACCGCCGCCCTCCTCGTGGCGCTGCTGGCCGGCTGCACGAGCGGTTCCGGGGACGACGGCCCCACCGACAACGCCAACCCCGGCAACGCCGGTACGGCCACGCCCGCCGCCCAGCCCGGCAAGTACCGCAGCCTCCCCGAGCCCTGCGGCGCGATCGACCACGACGCCCTCGACACCCTGCTGCCGGGCATCGGGCAGATCACCGACCAGGACCAGCGGGAGAAGGCCTACCAGGGCGAGGCGACGCTCACCTACAACACCGACCGCAAGGTGGGCTGCCGTTGGAAGGCGTCGTCCGGTGCCGCGACCGACCGGCTCGCGGTCGACTTCGAGCGCGTGGTGTCCTACGACAACGCGGTGAGCGACGACGACCAGGCGCAGAAGCTGTTCCTCGAACAGCAGACGGCCGCCGACCTGCCCGAGCCGAGCGCCCCCGCCTCCGCCACCCCCACGACGCCCGGCCCCACGGCGAGCACGGGCGACGACGCGTCCCCGTCCGCCCCGGAGTCCCCCTCCGGGTCCGCCGCGGACTCCTCCTCCGGCGCCGCCGGCGCCCCGCCGGCCGAGCTGCAGCCCCGGGTGCTGCCCGATCTCGGTGACGAGGCGTATCTGGACGACCAGCTCAACACCTCCGGTTCGACGGCCGAACAGCGGACGGTGACTGTGGTGTTCCGCACGTCCAACGTCGTCGTCACCATCGAGTACGAGGAGCAGCCGATGGCGACGGGAGCGGTCCCGGACAGCAAGGAACTGCAGGACAGGGCCCGGAATCTGGCCTCCCAACTGGCTGACGCGCTCGGCGGATGACGGCCCCGGCGGGCTTGCGCGGCACCGCCCGCAAAGCGCGTGAAGGGAAACCGCACAGCTCCCTCACCGCGTACCGTGGGGCCCCGCAGGAACCCGCACGAACACCGAGTGTCACGAGTGAAGGAACCATGCAGCGAGCAGCTCAGCGAAACGACCGTGCCCATGACCAGCGAGCCAAGCGTCTGCGCCGCGCCCTTGTCTGCGCAGCGGCCGTTCCCGCGGTGCTGATCACCGCCGCCTGCTCCTCGGACTCGGACGGCTCCACGGACAAGGGCGGGGAGAGCGCGGCGCCGACCGCCGGCAGTGGTTCGGCGAAGCCTTCGGCGAGCGCGTCCCCGACCGTGCGGCCCGCCGCGTACCACAAGCTCCCCGAGCCGTGCTCGGTGCTGTCGAAGAAGACCCTGACCGGTCTGGTGCCGAAGGGCGCCAAGGCGGGCAAGGAGGGCAGCAGCGACGACACCGCGTCCCGTTCCTCCTGTTCCTGGAACAGCCTGGACAACAACGGGGTCAAGGGCTCGCAGTTCCGCTGGCTGAACGTCTCCATGCTGCGCTTCGAGTCGGATTCCGGCCGGGGCTCCGGCGACAAGCAGGCGCACGCCTACCTCGCTCAGCAGGTCGAGGACGCCAAGAGCGTCTCCGGCGCGAAGAACACCAGGACGGAGCCGGTCGCCGGGACGGGCGCCGAGGCGACGCTGGTGCGCTACGACCTGAAGAAGAAGGAAGGCACCTTCAAGCAGCAGACGGTGGTCGCACGGATCGAGAACGTCGTCGTCACGCTCGACTACAACGGCGCCGGTCTCGCGGGCGAGAAGACCCCGAGCGCGGACGACCTGGCGAAGGACGCGCAGAAGGCCGTCAAGGAGGCCGTCGCGTCCGTCTCGGCGGCCAACAACGGAGGTTCCGGTTCCGGCGCGTCCTCGGGCGGGACCGCCTCCCCGTCCAAGTCCGCGTCGAAGTCGCCCTCGAAGCAGGCGTCCAAGTCGCCCTCGTCCAGCGCTTCTCCGTCCAGGTCGGCCGCGAAGAAGGGCTGACCCGGGTCACGTGCGCCGCACACGTGTGCCACTCTGTTGCGCGCAAGAACACGCAAGGGGAGGGGATGACGAGTGGCCGCGCCAATGCAGCTGACTCGGATGCACCGCATACTCATCGGCGTGGTCGTGTCCGGCGCGCTGATCATCGCCGGCATCGGCTTCGCCGGTTCCTACGCGGCCGTCCGTGAGCTGGCCTTGAAGAAGGGCTTCGGGAACTTCTCCTATGTGTTCCCGATCGGCATCGACGCGGGCATCTGCGTCCTGCTCGCCCTGGACCTGCTGCTGACCTGGATCCGCATCCCCTTCCCGCTGCTGCGTCAGACGGCGTGGCTGCTGACGGCGGCGACGATCGCCTTCAACGGCGCCGCCGCCTGGCCGGATCCGCTGGGCACGGGCATGCACGCGGTGATCCCGATCCTCTTCGTGGTCGCCGTCGAGGCGGCCCGGCACGCCATCGGCCGGATCGCGGACATCACGGCGGACAAGCACATGGAGGGCGTCCGCATCACCCGCTGGCTGCTCTCCCCGCTGCCCACGTTCCTGCTCTGGCGCCGCATGAAGCTGTGGGAGCTGCGCTCCTACGACCAGGTGATCAAGCTGGAGCAGGAGCGCCTGGTCTACCAGGCCCGGCTGCGCTCCCGGTTCGGCCGCGCCTGGCGCCGCAAGGCCCCGGTCGAGTCGCTGATGCCGCTGCGCCTGGCCCGCTACGGCGTCCCGCTCGCGGAGACGGCCCCGGCGGGTCTGGCGGCGGCGGGCATCGAGCCGCTGCTCATACCGCCGGCTCCGCAGCCCCAGCCGCAGTTGACCGCTCCCGCCGCCGCGGCGGCGGGCGGCCGTGCCGCCGTGCCGGCGCCCGTCCCGCGGCAGGCGTCACCTGCCGGGCAGCCGCACCCCGAGCCCCCGGTGGACGAGGAGAGCCCCTGGTTCCACACTCCGCGCGAGGTGGATTACCACGGCGGCTACGACCCCGCGTACAACCCCGTCCCGGACCCCCAGTACGTCCCGGAGGAGGAGTACGAGGGCTGGTACGACGAGCAGCCGGTGGAGCAGTTCCAGCAGCCCTCCCCCGAGGAGACCGGCAGCTTCCCGATCCCGGTGGGCCCCAACCGCACCCGCGAGCTCGGCGAGGGCGGTGGCCCCCCGGAGCCGGACGAGGACGCGTACTACCAGGTCTTCCGCCAGTCGATCGACGGCAGCTACCCCACGCCCCGCGTGCTCGGTGACAACATCGAGGCGACGTACGGCAACACGCTGAGCCCCAGCACCCTGAAGGAGCTCGCGGAACGCTTCCAGCAGCGCCACACGGCGGAGATGGAGGAGGACCACATCGCCTGACGGCGGCGCGCGACGACACGGAAGAGGGGCCCTCGTCACGAGGGCCCCTCTTCCGTGTCCGCTTCCCTACTCCCCGAGCAGGGCCCGCACCCGCTCCTGGCCCACGGCGAGCAGCAGCGTGGGCAGTCGCGGCCCGGTGTCCCGGCCGACCAGCAGGTGGTACAGCAGGGCGAAGAACGTCCGCTGGGCGGTCTTGATCTCCGGCGGCAGTTCCTTTGGCGTGGCGTCGGCCGCGAATCCGGCCTGCACCTTGGGCACGCCGTAGACGAGGTGGGTCAGCCCGTCCAGCGACCAGTGCTCGGCGAGCCCGTCGAGCAGCAGCCGCACCGACTGCTGGGAGGCCTCGTCGAGGGACTTCAGCAGTTCGGCGTCGGGCTCGGCGCGGACGATGGTGCGCTGGTCGGCGGGGACGTGGGTGTTGATCCACGCCTCGGCCTTGTCGTACCGGGGCCGCGCGTCGTCCAGCGAGCCCAGCGGCTGCTCGGGGTCCAGCTCGCTGAGGATGCGCAGCGCCTGGTCCTCGTGCCCGGCGGTGATGTCGGCGACGGACGCGAGCGTGCGGTACGGCAGCGGACGCGCGGTCCGCGGCAGCTCGGCGGCGGCCGTGCCCACGGCCCGCGTGTACGCGGCGACGTCACCGGGGAGCGCGGAGCCGTCGGCGACCTTGCCCGCCAGCTTGTCCCACTCGTCGTAGAGCCGCTGGATCTCCTGGTCGAAGGCGATCTTGAAGGACTGGTTCGGCCGGCGCCGGGCGTACAGCCAGCGCAGGATCTGCGGCTCCATGATCTGCAGCGCGTCGGCCGGGGTGGGCACGCCGCCGCGCGAGGACGACATCTTCGCCATGCCGGAGATGCCGACGAAGGCGTACATCGGGCCGATGGGCTGCTTGCCGCCGAAGATCCCGACGATCTGCCCGCCCACCTGGAAGCTGGACCCCGGGGACGAGTGGTCGACGCCGCTCGGCTCGAAGACGACGCCCTCGTACGCCCAGCGCATCGGCCAGTCGACCTTCCAGACCAGCTTGCCGCGGTTGAACTCGCTCAGCCGGACCGTCTCGGTGAAGCCGCAGGCGGTGCAGGTGTACGCCAGCTCGGTGCTGTCGTCGTCATAGGAGGTGACGGTCGTCAGGTCCTTCTCGCAGTTGCCGCAGTACGGCTTGTACGGGAAGTAGCCGGCGGTGCCGGAACTGCCGTCGTCCTCGGCGGCGGCGCCCGAGCCCTCCTCGGCCTCCAGTTCGGCCTCGTCCACCGCCTTCTGCTGCTGCTTCTTGGCGGGGGCCTTCTTCGTCCGGTACTGGTCGAGGATGGCGTCGATGTCACCGCGGTGCTTCATGGCGTGCAGGATCTGCTCGCGGTAGACACCGGAGGTGTACTGCTCCGTCTGGCTGATCCCGTCGAACTCCACGCCCAGCTCGGCCAGCGAGGCGATCATCGCGGCCTTGAAGTGCTCCGCCCAGTTCGGGTACGCCGACCCCTTCGGCGCCGGCACCGAGGTCAGCGGCTTGCCGATGTGCTCGGCCCAGGACTCGTCGACGCCCGCGATCCCGGCCGGGACCTTGCGGTACCGGTCGTAGTCGTCCCAGGAGATCAGGTGCCGGACCTGGCGGCCGCGGCGGCGGATCTCGTCGGCGACCAGGTGCGGGGTCATGACCTCGCGCAGGTTGCCGAGGTGGATCGGACCGGACGGGGAAAGACCGGACGCGACGACCACCGGTTTGCCGGGGGCCCGTCGCTCCGACTCCTCGATGACGTCGTCCGCGAAACGGGAGACCCAGTCGGCGGTCTCGGTGCTCTGAGCCACGATCGGCACGTCCTTCTTTCTGAACGCTTCTTGAACGGGGTGACCGTCCCATTCTCCCAGACCGCCTCGCGACCGGGAAAACCCCTTTGCCCCCCATGGGATACTGGCCGGGTCTATCCATCCCCACGAGGAGAACGGCACCCCTTCCTATGGCCTCGGTCACGTCCCTCAGCGATTCCGTCCAGCAGCGCCTCGCGTCCGCCCTCTCGGCCACCCTGCCGGAGGCCGCCGGCGCGGACCCGCTGCTGCGACGAAGCGACCGGGCGGACTTCCAGGCCAACGGGATCCTGGCGCTCGCCAAGAAGGCCAAGGCCAACCCGCGGGAGCTGGCGGCCCAGGTCGTCTCCGGGGTCGAGTCGGGTGACGTGATCAAAAACATCGAGGTCTCCGGACCCGGCTTCCTGAACATCACGGTCTCCGACCGGGCGATCACCTCGAACCTGGCCGCGCGGTACGCGGACGACACCGGCCGCCTCGGCGTGCCGCACGCCGCGAACCCGGGCACGACGGTGATCGACTACGCCCAGCCGAACGTGGCGAAGGAGATGCACGTCGGTCACCTGCGTTCCGCGGTGATCGGCGACGCGGTCGTCCAGCTGCTGGAGTTCGCGGGCGAGAGCGTGGTCCGGCGCCACCACATCGGCGACTGGGGCACCCAGTTCGGCATGCTCATCCAGTACCTGGAGGAGCACCCGCACGAGCTGGACCACAAGGACGCCCAGGTGACCGGCGAGGAGGCGATGTCGAACCTCGACCGCCTCTACAAGGCCGCGCGCAGGCTGTTCGACTCCGACGCGGAGTTCAAGACGCGGGCCCGGCGCCGGGTGGTCGACCTCCAGGCGGGCGATCCGAAGACCCTCGCCATGTGGCAGAAGTTCGTGGACGAGTCGAAGATCTACTTCTTCTCCGTCTTCGAGAAGCTGGACATGGAGATCCGCGACGCCGACATCGTCGGCGAGTCCGGTTACAACGACATGCTCGCGGAGACCTGCCGGCTCCTGGAGGAGTCCGGTGTCGCGGTCCGCTCGGAGGGCGCGCTGTGCGTCTTCTTCGACGACATCAAGGGCCCGGACGGCAACCCGGTCCCGCTGATCGTGCAGAAGTCGGACGGTGGCTACGGCTATGCGGCGACCGACCTCTCCGCGATCCGCGACCGCGTGTTCAACCTGAAGGCGGACACGCTGCTGTACGTCGTCGACGCCCGCCAGGCGCTGCACTTCCGGATGGTCTTCGAGACCGCCCGCCGGGCCGGCTGGCTCAACGAGGACGTCAAGGCGCAGCAGCTCGCGTTCGGCACGGTCCTCGGCAAGGACGGCAAGCCGTTCAAGACGCGTGAGGGCGAGACGGTACGGCTGGTGGACCTGCTGGACGAGGCGATCGAGCGCGCCTCGGCCGTGGTCCGCGAGAAGGCCCAGGACCTCTCCGAGCGGGAGATCGCCGAGCGGGGCGCCCAGGTGGGCATCGGCGCGGTGAAGTACGCGGACCTGTCGACGTCGGCGATCCGGGACTACAAGTTCGATCTGGACCAGATGGTCTCGCTCAACGGCGACACCAGCGTGTACCTGCAGTACGCGTACGCCCGTATCCAGTCCATCCTGCGCAAGGCCGGCGAGGTCCGCCCGGCCGCGCACCCCGGGCTGGAACTGGCGGAGGCCGAGCGCGCGCTGGGCCTGCACGCCGACGCGTTCGCGGAGACGGTGCGGGAGGCGGCCACGGAGTACGCCCCGCACAAGCTGACCGCGTATCTGTACCAGTTGGCGTCGCACTACACGTCGTTCTACGACAAGTGCCCGGTGCTGAAGGCCGAGACGCCGCAACTGGTGGAGAACCGCCTCTTCCTGTGCGACGTGACGGCCCGCACCCTGCACCAGGGCATGGCCCTGCTGGGTATCAGGACGCCCGAGAAGCTCTGACCGGCACCCCGTAGAGTCTGTGGAGACCCGTCTCCACCGCACAGATCTCCACAGACTCCAGGGAGCCCGATGTCCGAGCGAGTCCCCGGTCCGGCCACGGCCCACTTCGGCGAGGACGGCATGCGCCGGTTCACGGTGCCCGCCTCGTACGGCATCCAGCTCCCCGACGCGGCGGCCGCGGCCCTCGCCACCACCGGGGTTCCGCTGCACGTGGCGCCGTACTTCACCGCGGCGGACAGCACCGACGGACCGACTCTGGGCATGACCGCCGGGCACCGGGGGCTCCGCGCGCCCGCCGGGCAGGAGAACTGGCTCCGCGTCGGCACCGATCCGCTGGCCCACCTGTGCGTGCGGCCGGACGGCGCGGTGCAGGCGGTGTTCCTGGAGATCGGGGCGGACGACATGTTCGTCAGCTCCGGTGTGGAGGCCTTCAACGCCTCGCTGGTGGCGCTGGACCGGCGCCTGCCGGTGATCGCCGCGTCGACCGGTCTGCCGGTGGCCGCCGCCGCGTTCCGTGAACTCAACGCCGAGCTCAGGCGGATCGACGCGGCCGCCTTCGAGGACCGCGAGAGCTGGTGGCCGAGGGTGCTGGACGACGTGCGGCACACGCTCAACTTCCCGTTCTCGTCGGCCTTCGAGTACGTCGACGCGTCCGGTGCCAAGCAGATCGTCACGGACGCGACCGGGCCGGGCCGTGCGCACCCCGAGGAGCTGCTCTGGCAGCGCCTGCGCGCCGAGGGGATCGCGCCGGAGCAGGTGCGGCGCGTCTACTGCGAACTGGAACCCTGCGTGATGCCGGGCCACTACTGCGCCGTGTGGCTCCAGGCGACCTTCCCGCACGCGGAGTTCACCCACAGCTTCGACTACGGTTCCACCGCCGAGTCGCGGGAGGCGGGCCTCAAGGAGCTGATCACGTACGCCGCCGAGCGGGCGGACCGCGGCTGACGGCGCGGCGGACGGGGGAGGGCTCGTGACCGAGGAGAAGTGGGGACGCCCGGCGGCGGGACGCGAACCGGCCGCCGCCGCGCTGCTGGCCTGGCTGGCGGACCCGGACGCACCGCGGCTGTGCCTGGTCACCGGGGGCGCGGGCTGCGGCAAGTCGACCCTGCTGGCCTGGCTGGTGGGGCACGGCACCCGGCCGGGCGGGCGTCCGGAACGCCGGGTGCACGGCTTCGTCCCGCTGGCCGGGGAGAGCGCGCTCACGGCCACCTGGACCCTGGCCGGGCAACTGCTGCTGGCCGCCCGCACACCGGGCGAACTGGTCGACGCGCTGGCCGCCGACGGCCGCCGTACCGTGCTGGTCCTGCCGGACCTGCACGCGGCCGACGACCCGGCGACGGTCACGGAACTCGTCCTGGAGCTGCTGAGACTGGACCACGTCCGCCTGGTCGTGGAGGCGCGCGACGGAAGCGAGCCCGCACGCGGCCTGCCGGCCACGCGTCCGGCGGTGCTGAACCTGGACGAGCCGCGGTGGACCGATCCGGAGCGGTACGCGGTGTGGGCGGCGCGGCGGCCCGCGGCCCGGCCCGCCGGGCACGAAGCGGGACCGCAGTCCCCGCCCGTCGACCTGGACGACCCCGCCGCGGTCTGCGCCGCCGACCCCTGGCAGGTGTCCCGCCGGTACGAGCGCTCCGGGCACGGGCACGGCGGACTGCGCGTGGCCTGGATGCGCGCGGGGGCCTCGCTGACGCACGAGGGGACGAGCCCCGCCATGCGCGCCCTGGTCCTCCTGTCGGCCCTTGGCGACGACGCCGACCCGAGGCTTCCGGGCAGCCTCGCCCAACTGTCCGGGGGCACCGGCTGGCAGGTCGTCTGGCGCCGGGTGCGCGGCGACGTCCGGCCGCCGTGGCCGGGCCCGGCCCGCGCCCTCGCGGCCGGTCCCGGGGAACTCGCCGGGAAGACCGTCGTCGCCGATCACCAGGGCACGGTCCGCCTGCTGAACGAGGCGGACGCCGCACCGGCCGGCCGCCTGCCGGAAACCGTGCGGCAGCCGCGCGCGCTGGCCGCGATGCCCGACGGAACGGCGCTCGTCCTGGACGCGCTGGGTGCCGTACGCGGCCTGCGGGCGCCCTCCGCGCCGGGCCCGTCCGGCCTCACGGCCCTGCTGGACGACGGCCCGACGCCGGTGGAACGACTGCTCACGGCGTTGGCGGCTCAACTGCCGGGCCCGTCGACGGCCTTGTCCAGCGCCGGGGGGCTGCTCGCCGTGGCGGACGGCAGCGGCGAAGTGCACGCGTTCGTACAGCCGGACGGTGAGGCGGAGCCGCGGTCGCACACCGCGGCACCGCACCGGGCCGCGGTGACCGCCCTGGCGGCCCTGCGTCTGCCGGCCACGGAGACCGGCGCCCCGGGCGTCCCCCTGGTCTACAGCGGCGGCGCGGACGGCACGGTGCGCGCCTGGGGCCCGGGCGCGGACCCCCTGCCCTCGCCCGTCCGGTCGCGCTCGTGCCCGGTGACGGCCCTGGCGGCCGGGGCGACGGACGCCGGGCCGGTGCTGGCCATCGGCTGGGCGGACGGCCTGGTGGAACACCACCATCTGGACGACGGCACGGTCCGCGCCTTCCGTCCCGGACCCCCCGTCCACGCGCTCGCCGTGACGCCCGCGGGTCTCGTGCACATCGGCACGGACGAATCCCTGGTGACCCTCCGCCCTGTCTGAGACGGGGTGGCGGGCCGCCCGTCACAGTCGTGCCATAGAACGCGCCGCCGTCTTGCGCCCCAGCACCCGCCGCCGCTTACTCTTTTCGCACTCATACGACGAGATGAGGGGGCGTCACGGGGGATGGGTTACACGATTCCGGGTTGGCTCGACGAGGTCCTGGACTTCATCGGCATCAACTTCCCGAACGTCGACGAGGACGACTACCGCGAGATGGCCGACGCCATGCGGGACTTCGCCGACAAGTTCGAGGGGCACGGGGCGGACGCCCACAAGACGGTGGAACGCATCATCTCCTCGTCGCAGGGCTGGGCCGTCGAGTCGATGCAGAAGCACTGGGCGCAGGTGAAGGCCGGCCACCTGGACAAGATCCCCGAGCTGGCACGGCTGTTCGCCGACGCCTGTGACGTCGTCGCGGACATCATCTTCGGGATGAAGACCAAGGCCGAGGCCGAACTCGCCATCATGGCGGGCTCCCTGGGCATCTCCCTGGGCCTGGCGGTGGTCACCGGCGGTCTGTCCGCGGTCATCGGCGCGGCGGAGACGGCGGCCATGCGCCAGCTCATCAAGCGCATCATCGACGAGGCGGCCGACCGGATCGTCGACGAGCTGATCGCCCGGGTCACCGCGCCGGTCAACGCCAAGCTGGAGGCGATGATCGAGGACGCGGTCCTGAACATGGTCGACGACGCCTTCTCCCTGCCCCCGGCGCCGAGCGCCCCCGGTACCCCCGGCGGCGGCAGCGGCGGTCACGGCCCCGGCCACGGCGGCATGCAGCTCGCGTCCGCGGGCGGCCCGGGCGGCATGGAACTCGCCTCGGCCGGCGGCGGTTCGGGTTCGGGCTCGGACCTCTTCATCGACCACGACGAGTTCGAGTTCGGTGCCGGCAAGCTCTCCGCCCACGGCAGCGACCTCCACCTGGTCAGCTCCTCACCCCTCGGCCGCGCCAAGGGCGCCTTCAACCGCACCAAGGGCCGCGACCCCTTCACCCAGGTCTTCGACTCCATGCTCCACGGCGCCCTGAAGGGCTCCGAGAAAGCCCTCGGCAAGGTCGCCAAACACCTCACCGAGACCGTCCCGGACCGCGTGAAGGCGACCTCCCGCATCCACAAGGGCAACGACCTGGACATCGGGGACCGGGTCAAGGCGATCGAGACCCACAAGGGACGCGACGAGCACGGCAACCCCAGGATGTACGTCCTGAACGCCGACGGTTCCGTCGACCGGCTGATGCCGGACGGCACCATACCGGCGAAGGGCACCGCCGGACACGACGCCGAGGACCGGATGAACCTCGCGAACATCGCCCCGAACGGCACGGTGTGGCGGCCCAGCACGAAGTCCGAGCGCGAGAAGTGGCAGACCCCCTCCGGCCACGAGGGCAAGGTGACGTCGCGGAAGATCGATCCCGCCACGAGCGACCTGGCGCAGGCGACCCAACTGGCCCGCAAGGCGCACGACTACTACAAGGGCAGGAACTACGCGGCAGGCCGGTACATCGACCCGCAGAGCGGCCGGGAGATGATCCTCGTCGCACGGAGCGGCAACGGATTCCACTCGGAGCGCGCTCTGGGGCACCCCCTGCTGCACACCGGGAACGCAGGCGGACTCAGGGAGGCGTTCACCGAGAGAGCGCCCTGCCAGAAGAGTCCCCGCTGCGAGCGCTGGCTCGACGCGTTCTTCCCCGGCACGGATGTCACGCACACCGCCGACTACGACCAGAGCGACCCGTCGACGCAGGACAAGCAGCACCGCACCTACCGGCAGAACCTGGAGCGGCTCCTCGGCAAGAAGTGAGGCACGGTAGCGTGCCGGACATGAAGTACGCAGTGAGTGGCGAAGAGCTCATCCGGCTGTTCGGCCTGGACGGCGTCAACTACTTCCCGCAGGTCACGGACGGCGGACTGCACCCGCCCACGGCGGAGTTCCTCGCCTGCGTGGGCCTGCCCACCGACAACACGTTCGTCTCACGCGCCGAGCCGGAGAACGCCTCCCCCACCCCGACGGAACTCGGTCCCCTCTTCGACGAGCGGGGCAGCGCATGCCCTCCGGAACAGCGCGGCTGGGTGGTGCTCGGGTATCTCGTCACGGGTCTGGTGGTCCTCGACCCGGTGTCGGGAAGCGTCCACTCCTACCCCGAGGGCGAAGAGGAAGGGCGGTTGCTCCACCGCGACGTCGAATCGCTCGTCTTCACGCTGTGCGCCTTCCGCAGGCTGGTCGACGCCTACGCCGAGGACGAGGACGAGGCGGAGGAGCACGCCCACGAGTTCCGCCAGGCCGTCACCGCCGTGGACCCCACCCCGCTGGGCGATGAGGACACCGAGTGGAACCGCCTCCTCGACGAGGTCCTGGACGGCATGTGGTGAAGGCGGCGACGCCCACGGATCCCGCCGGAGCGCGCGGTGCGGCAGAGAGGCTGCCGGTCGAGTAGATGACCGAGCACGCCTACGACGAGGTGCTGGCCGCTCTGGCCTCGGCACCGGACGAGGAGTCGCGCCGCCGCCTCGGCCGCGTGTTCTCGTCGTTCGGTACGGTCGACCGCTACGTCGAAGCCCTGAAGCATCCCTGCGCCCCGGTACGCGAGTTCGCCGCCCGGGGCATCCAGTCCGCGTGCTCGGAGGCCCACGGCAGGAAGCCGGATCCGGCCGTGTACCACGACCGGGTGATCGACGCCCTGATTCCGCTGCTCGCCGATCCGGACGACGGAGTGGCTCAGTGGGTGCGGTGGGTGCTGAGCACGCTGGGCCCGGCGGTGGTGGGTCCGCTGCGGCGCGTGCGCGCCCGGGGGCCGGGGCGGCTTCGGCCGGCCGCGCTGTCCGTGCTCGCGGCCGTCGACGGCGAGGAGGCCCTGTCGGCGGCGGACCGTGCCGCCGTGGAGCGGCTGATCCGCGTCAAACTGCTCGACGACCGGGCCCAGCCCCTGGACACCTGCTTCACGTCCTGGATCGCCGTCCCCGGCGGCGACCAGCGAGCGATCACCGAAGTGCTCGGTCTCTTCGAGGTCAGGCCCGCCACTTTCGCGCTGGGCCGCAGCGTCGGCGTGCACGACAGCCACGACGGCGCCGAATACGGCAGGGTCTACGTCACCCCGCGAGTGGACGGGTGGACGCTGGTGCTCGGCCCCTGGTGCAACCCCGTCGACCCGCGGCGCGCGGACGACGTGCTGCGAATCACCGAGGAACTGAGCCGCCGCCACGGGCGGGCCCAGGCCTACTGCTTCGGCGAGCAGGGTGGCGGTTCGGGCTGGCTCGTCGCCGAGAACGGGAACGCCGTACGCCGCCTCAGCGCCACCGGGAGGAACGACGACGCGCGGTTCGCGCTGGGCGGCCTGCTGCCGGAGGAGCGCGACGCGGCGGCGGAAGAAGGCGTCGCGGTGCCGGGCGACGCCCGCGCCGGCGAGGAGGACGACGAGGAGTGGGCGGACCTCGCCCCCTACCTCGCACCGGACCTGGCCCAGCGGCTGGGGGTGAGCCCCTTCGACCTGGGCCCGCACACCGAGGTGCGCGGGGCGGGATTCGTGGCCCTCACCCCGCACGCGCGCGACCACGAGAGGCCGGTCACCGGGGCCTACGCCATCTAGGGAGCGGCGAACTCGCACCACACGCGGGCGACGCAGGCCCCTTCACGCTTCTGGAGACACCCGATCACCAGCACTTGGCCTACACCGAATCCCAACGCGGCAGCCAGTGGGTTTCCGACCCTGACGAGGTGTCCATCCTGGCGCGCAAGTATGCGATGCTGCGGACTCAGGCCCTCACCGTCGAGGACTCAAGAAGCCTGCTGGACCGTCTGCTAGGAGAGCAATGAACACCACGCTTCAGTGGTTCAAGTCGTCCTACAGCAGCAGCGAGGGCGGCCAGTGCCTCGAAGTGGCCGCCTCCCCCCAGGCGATCCACATCCGCGACTCCAAGCAGCGGCCCGCCGCCGACGGGCCCATGCTGCGCCTCTCCCCCGCGACGTGGGCCGCCTTCACCTCGTCCCTCAAGTGACCCTGCTGGTCAGCGGCGTTGTCAGTGGCTGCTCCTAGAGTCACTGACATGGCGACTCTTCCCAACACGCTGCCGACCCTGGCGACCGATCCCAGCGGACGTTCCCTCGGACTTCGGCTCCCGCCCGGCAGGCTGGTCGACGCGACGGACGACGGCCCCTGGCACGAGCCCCTGCTGTGGCACGCGGAGAAGCAGGCCGCGCCCGGCACCTGGGCCGCGCTGGGCGCGCCCGCCTCTCGGGCGGGTCTGCTGCCGGTCCTCGTGGAGCTGGGCGGCACCCAGGGCGGACCGGACGACTGGGAGCTGATGCCCGGTGACATGTCCTACCCCGGTGACCACGACCCGGAGGAGGTCCTCGCGGAGTACTGGGGCGACGAAGGGGCGGATGACGGCCCCGACGCCGAGCCGGAGGCCGGGTTCGACGAGGAACTGGCCGCGCTGCTGGAGCCGTTCGGGGCCGCGTGGCCGGGCCTCGCCCCGGCCGGCGTGCTCAGCGCCGACCCGGGCACGAGGGCCGCGCAGGTGGCCGATTCCCTGGCCGGGGGGACGTGGCTCAAGGACACCCGCCTGGCCCTCGTCCCGGCCCGGCGCTCCGCCGACATCCCGGCCGCCATCGGCTGGGCGGGGCCCCTCAACCACGAGAACGACGTGGCGCGCCTGTGCGCGGTCCTGCGCTCCTGGGAGGACCGCTTCGGCATACGCGTCGTAGCCCTCGGCTTCGACGTCCTGGTGCTGTCGGTGGCCGCTCCACCGAGCACCCTGGCCGACGCCGAGGCCCTGGCGGCGGAGCACTTCGCCTTCTGCCCGGACAACATCACCCAGGGCGGTCCGGGTGGCCTGCGCGCCTACGCCAATAACCTCGTCGACGAGCCGAGCTGGACCTTCTGGTGGGACTGACCCCCGGCGTCCCCCGGTGAGCTCTGCCGCACATGTCTGAGGCCGCCCGGACAACGCTGGCCGGGCGGCCTCGGGACGGCGTGTGCCGAAGGCGCGGCACGGGTGCCGCGGGCGGGGCGTCAGACGAGCGCCGGGGCTTCCTTCGGGTTCGGGCCGTACTTGTTGGCGCCGGCCTCGCTGTCCAGGCAGTAGAAGACCAGCAGGGTGATGGGGCCGGCGAGCGGGATGACGCCGAAGAGGATCCACCAGCCGGAGCGGCCCGTGTCGTGCAGACGGCGCACCGTGACACCCCAGGCCGGCAGCAGGAGCGCGAGGACGACGATGCCGGCGACGGCGATCAGGGCCGGCGTCTTGGTCGCGGCGCCGATGCCGCCCAGCACGATGTAGATCAGGTACGCGAACAGCGAGAACAGCCAGAACTCCTTGCGGCGCGCGCGCCCGCTGAAGACGGCGTACTTCTTGAGTGCGGCGAGGAACCAGCTCATGACATCCCCCCAGGGATCGACGTTCAGCCCATCCCGGAAATGGATCAGGCCAGGCGCAGAGATTAAGGGGCTGGCAGGAGCGCGTCATACACGGCGGAGATGTGTGACGGGACGGGCTTCAAACATCGTTTTCAGGACAGAATGCCCCATGATCATGGAGTGTCGGCGGGACCATCACCGAACGTTCGCGGAACCGAGCTCGTTCCGTTGCCGAAACGACAGCACACCGCAGCCGGGCCGCCGCCGTTTCGGTACCGGAACGATCTCCAACCGTGTCCCTCAGCGCAGCTTTCGCGCCACTTCGGTCGCCCAGTAGGTGAGGATGGTCCGCGCCCCGGCCCGCTTGATGCCGGTCAGGGTCTCCAGGATGGCGCGGTCCCGGTCGATCCAGCCCTTCTCGGCGGCGGCCTCGACCATCGAGTACTCGCCGGAGATCTGGTAGGCGGCGACGGGCACGTCCACGGCGTCGGCGACCCGGGCGACGATGTCGAGGTACGGTCCGGCCGGCTTGACCATGACCATGTCGGCGCCCTCGGCGAGGTCCAGCTCCAGCTCCCGCAGGGACTCGCGCCAGTTGGCGGGGTCCTGCTGGTACGTTTTGCGGTCGCCCTGGAGCGAGGAGCCGACGGCCTCGCGGAAGGGGCCGTAGAAGGCGGAGGAGTACTTGGCGGTGTAGGCGAGGATCGCGACGTCCTCCCGGCCGATCTGGTCGAGCGCGTCCCGGACGACGCCGATCTGGCCGTCCATCATCCCGCTGGGCCCGACGACGTGGGCGCCCGCGTCGGCCTGCACCTGGGCCATCTCGGCGTACCGCTCGAGCGTGGCGTCGTTGTCGACCCGCCCCTCGGCGTCGAGCACCCCGCAGTGGCCGTGATCGGTGAACTCGTCCAGGCACAGGTCGGACATGACGAGCAGGTCGTCGCCCACCTCGGCCCGCACATCGCGCAGCGCGACCTGGAGGATGCCGTCCGGGTCGGTGCCGACCGTGCCCTGGGCGTCCTTCTTGTCGTCCTCCGGCACACCGAACAGCATGATCCCGGAGACCCCGGCCTCCACCGCCTCCACCGCGGCCTTCCGCAGGCTGTCGCGGGTGTGCTGGACGACCCCGGGCATGGCCGAGACCGGCACCGGCTCGCCGACGCCCTCGCGGATGAAGGCCGGCAGGATGAAGTCGGCGGGGTGCAGTCGCGTCTCGGCGACCATGCGCCGCATGACGGGCGAGGTCCGCAGCCGCCGGGGACGCGTACCGGGAAAAGATCCGTACTTCGTCATGCCTTCTACGCTACGCCCGCCCCGGAGCCACCTTTGCCGACGGGCCGTCGGCGCCGTGGGCCCGGGGACGGGCCCCGGGGACGCTCAGTCGAGACAGAACTCGTTGCCCTCGACGTCCTGCATCACGATGCACGACTCGTTCTCCTCGTCGGCGACCAGCACACGCACGCAGACCGCGCCGAGCGCGACCAGCCGTGCGCACTCGGCCTTGAGCGTGGCGAGGCGCTCCTCACCGACGAGCCCGATACCGGCCCGCACGTCCAGATGCACCCGGTTCTTGACGACCTTGCCCTCGGGAACGCGCTGGAAGTACAGCCGCGGGCCCGCACCCGAGGGATCGACGCACGCGAACCACGAGCCCCGCTCCTCGGGCGGCAGCGAACGGCCGTACTCGTCCCAGGTGGCGAAACCTTCCGGCGGCGGCGGTACGACGTACCCCAGCACCTCGCACCAGAAGCGGGCGACGCGCTCGGGTTCCGCGCAGTCGAAGGTGACCTGGATCTGCCTGATCGTTGACATCGGCGCACCCTAACAGCCGCTCGTCACTCAACTCATCAGGATTTCGCACCTGTTGACGGCGAGGGGGGTGACTCGTGGACGACGGCGTCGGACGGGCTCCCCGTCCCGCCTCGGGGAAGGTCACAGGACGAGGAGCCCACTGGTGATCCCCCTGTCCGGCCCCTGCCGGATGCGGCGGACCTCGAAGGCGGCGGCGGTTCTCTTCCCGCCGGCCGCCGGTCAGCGCAGGCGGGCGCCGGCTCCGCCGAGCCAGGTGTGCCAGGCGCGCATACGAGCCATGGCGCCACCGTTCATGATCTGGTCGAACGCACCTCCGGACACGTCCGACGGAGGCCGGAAGCCGCTGACGGCCGCGTGCTGCCCGGAAGTCGGCGCGGGCGAGAGGTCACTGCCCCGTCCGACCAGCGCGTACCGCTTCCCCTCGACATTGATCACCAGAGTGCCGAGCCGGGTCAGCCGCCCGTCGGCCTTCCGGGGATCGCCCCGGAAGACGACCTGCCCGTCCCGGTCCTGGGCACGCAACTCGTCCGGCACCAGACTCAGCACCACGGGCACGCACCGCGCCCCGTTCCACAGACTCCGCCGCCAGTAGACGATCCCCGCGTACCCAGCGTGCTCACTCATGCGCCCGATCATGGCATGCACACAGCGTGCCGGGCATGGGCGGTGCATGGGTGCTCACGGCGGCCTCCTCGGCTCAGGCGGCGCGCCACAGCCCTGCGGTCACTGCCGGCTTGGAGCGGCAGTCGCGGCAGCGGCCGGGGTGCGGTGCTCGGAAAGCACGTTCACAGCCGTCGCAGTCCTGCAACGGATCGGGCCGCCGCCGGGCGGCTTCCGCGGCCGTGGGCGGGGCCGGTGGCCTCGCGGGAAGCGGGGCGGGCAGCAGTTCGCTGAGGCGGTAGGCGAGCACACCGGCCGGGTGACGCATGTCCACGGGCAGGTCGGCCGTCAGGACGTGGTGGACGACGGCGTCCGTGGCCCCGCCCGCGAACCACGCGGCGACGGCGGGAGCGAGCCGGTTCACCTGCCGCTGGGACAGGGTGAGGCGGTCGTCGGAGCGGCGCAGGCCGGCGAGGAGGGTGACGGCCTTGGCGTGGTGCGGGTCAGCAGAAGCCGGCACGGGCGCCTCATCGGCAGACGGCCCTGCGGGCGGTGCGGGACAGACGAAGGGTTCGTCTCCGCCCTCGGTCAGGGGGCGTCCAGCACGACCGCGGGTTGGTCGTCCTCCTGGGACGTCTCCTGGGCCTCCGCGCCGCTCACCGGCGCGTCGGCACTACGGGCAGGCGGCACCGCGGGCCGGCGGGCGACCCGCAGGGGGGCGTTGGGTACGGCGGCCGCGGCAGGGGTGTGGTGGGCGTACGTCCGCGTCACCAGACGGCCCGACTCCGTGTGCTCGCGCACCCGCTCCAGATAGCCGTACGCCTCCAACTCCCGCAGCGCGCAGGCAATCCGCTCGCGGCCTTCGGGGAAGCGGTCGGTGAGGCTGCGGATGTCGACCGGGGTACCCTCAGGCACCGACAGGATGTGTGTCGCCAGCCCGATGGCGGTCAGCGACAGGCCGCGGTGCTGGGCGAGGTGGTTGCCGATGACCACGTACTGACCGGACTGGTACGTGCGTACGTGGGTGACACCGGAGGGGGTGGCGGACCGCCGAACTCCCGCAATCGATCGCAGGCCGGCGCTAGGCTTCTTCTCAGCCATGGGGAAGGGTTCGCTTCCTCGTTGGTCAGGCCCTCGCACTGGGATGGCAGTCCCGGCGGGGGCCGATGCATGTGTGGACTTGTGGCGCGGTGAGGCACGTTCGTACGTCTCGGGGTGAGACTGCACGCCCGAGCCGCCGCCACGCCAGCCAGACCGACCCGTTTCACCCGCGCGAGTGACCTACGCGGGGTTTGGTTTGGTTGGTTGGTTTTTTCCCGGGTTCTTTGGTCTTTTACGGCCCGAAGCCCCGGCCACGGCACCACCGGGTCACGTGTTTCCCGGCCCCGGTGCGAAGTGCGCCGACGGGCCGGCCGGATCGATTTCCGCCCACACGGTCTTGCAGGGCACCGGCCCCTGCCGCATCCCCCAGCGATCCGCCAGCTCCTCCACGAGCAACAGGCCGTAGCCGCTCTCGGCCGGTCCGGTGGCGGCCGGCCGCGGGCCGGGCAGTGCGTCCCCACGCGCGTCGGTCACCTCGATACGCAGAACACCCTCAGCCGTCACCGCGAGAGCGAGCCGGAAACTCCGGCCGGGGACGCGGCCGTGCAGCGCGGCGTTCGCCGCCAGCTCGGCGACGATCAGCCGGGCGGGGTCCAACGGCAGTCCCCACGCGAGCAGTTGCTCGGTTGCGAGCAGTCGGCCGAGGCGGGCGCCGCGCCTGGTGGCGGAGAGGGGCACGCGGAACTGGCGCGCGGGGACGGGGAGGGTGGAGATTCGCTCGTTCACGTGACTCAGCGTGTCCGGGCGTGCTTAGCCTGTGAAGCACGGCAGCCCGTGCAGACGGGGGCTGTCCGTGCGCTGTCCGGTTGCGTCCGGACGGTACCGGGTGACTGGTGAGGGAAGGACGGCGTTTACGTGAGCGACTGGGACGCTGGGCTGGACGACGCCGAGGCCTGGGCGGTGATGCGCACGGTCTCACGGCAACTGAAGCTGTGGCGGGAGGCGGCCGGCCTCACCCAGGCCGAGTTCGGGACGGCCGTCGGGTACGGGGAGGAGCTGGTCCCCTCGGTGGAGCGGGGACGGCGGATTCCCCGGCCGGAGTATCTGGACGCGGCGGACTCGGTGCTGGACGCGGGCGGCAAGATCGCGGCTCTGAAGCGAGACGTGGCGGAGGTCCGGTACCCGAAGAAGGTGCGGGACCTGAAGAAGCTGGAGGCGGACGCGGTCGAGCTGTGCGCGTACAACAACTCGGTGATTCATGGATTGTTGCAGACCAGGGAGTACGCGCAGGCGGTCTTCAGCGCTCGTCGGCCACCCTTCAGCGCAGAGGAGCTGGACCAACGATTGGCTGCCCGAGTCGCACGTCAGGAGATCGTCAACGCGACCGTGGCCCGGCCCGTCTTCAGCTTCGTCCAGTGCGAGTCGACGCTCCGTCGGCCCATCGGCGGCAGGATGGTCATGCGAGCACAGCTGGAACGCCTGCTGGACGTCGCCGAGTTCCGCAACGTCGACCTCCAGGTACTGCCGCTCGCACGTGAGCAGAACTCAGGCCTTGCCGGGTCGTTCAGGCTGCTCAGGCTCAAGGACGGCACCACCGTCGGGCACGTGGAAGTGCAGCACATCAGTCGGGTGATCGTCGACCCGAAAGAGGTGCAGCTCCTCGATATGCGCTATGGAATCATCCGGGCACAGGCTCTCGACCCACGGGAGTCGACGGAGCTCATCGAGAAAGTGCTGGGAGAGACATGAAGCTGGAGTGGATAAAGAGCAGCTACAGCACGGACGAGGGCCCCGATTGCGTCGAGGTGGCCACCCCGGACGAGTCCCACGTCCTCGTCCGCGACTCCAAGAACCCCACCGGCCCCCGCCTCACCCTCACCCCCACCGCCTGGGCGACCTTCCTCCCGTACGCCTCACTGCGCTGACCCACGATCGACGGTGCCCTCGCATCCCACCGTGGCTGCGAGGGCACATTCCTGTTGCTCAGGCCAGACCCTCCGCCAACTCCTCGGCTTGCTTCAGCACCCGGTCGATCGCGTCCTGCCGCTTGTTCGGCGGGTAGCCGTACTTCCGCAGCAGGCGCAGGACACGAGCCATGATCTTGTCCCTGGCCTGCTCCTTCACCTTCCAGTCGACCGTGACGTCCTTGCGGATCTGCTCGTACAGCTCGTGGGCGATCTTGGCGAGGACGCTGTCTTCCATCTCCTCCAGCACGGATGGGTCAGCGGCGAGGGCGTCGTAGAAGGCGAGTTCGTCCTCGCTCAGGCCGAGCTTCTTCGCCCTGCCGCGGTCGGCCGACACCTCCCGCGCCAGCTCCACCAGGAACTTCATGAACTCGGCGGCCGTGAGGAGACCGTTGGTGTACCGGTTCATGGCGCGCTGCATCTTCTCGGTGAAGGTGTGCTGACGGGTGAGGTTGTTCGGGTGGACATCCTTGATCTCCTTCATCAGCGCGCGTCGCAGTGCCGCGATGGCGAGGTTGGGGTGCCTGCTGGCCTGGAGGTCGCGCAGCACCCGGTCGTCCAGGTGGGACAGGTCGGGCTTGGTCAGGCCGGCCGCGTCGTAGATGTCCACCACGCCGTCGGCGGCGATGACGGACTCGTTGAACTGGGCGATCAGCAGGCGCACGTCGGCGGCCGTGGCAAGGCCCTGTTCCTCCCGCTCGTCCATGGCGTACTTCTCGCGCGAGGTGCGTACGGCCTCGAAGAAGCGGATGTCGGGGAGCAAGTCCTGCACCCGCCGGTCGGTCGGGCAGAGGGAGAACGCCTGCTGCAGCAGGTTGGCGTGGTACGTGAACCGCTGCCTGCGGGTGGCCTTGCCGGGCTCCAGCCCAGGTTCGGGCGTGATCAGGAACTCCAACGCCTCCGTCAGGGCTTCACGGTAGGCGCCGGGCCCGCCCGCGTCTCGGATGCTCCGCCAGGCGCAGTCGGCGAGGAGGGCGTCGATGTGCTGGTAGCTCTCCCGTACGAGCTTGACGGCCCCGTCGAGGTCCGCGCCGAGCATCGGGTGCTTCTGGTCCTGCTTGGAGTACTCGGCCAGGGCCTCCTTGATCTCCCCTATCACGCCCTGGAAGTCGACGACCAGCCCGGACGGTTTGCCGGGCCAGGTGCGGTTGACGCGGGCGATGGCCTGCATCAGGGCGGCGCCCCGCATACGCTTGTCCAGGTAGAGGGTGTGCAGCGGCGGAGCGTCGAAGCCTGTCAGCCACAGGGACTGGACGATGACGAGTTCCAGTTCGTCGTCCGCGTCGGTCACCCGCTGCTGGATCTTCTTGAGCTGGGTGGGGGTACGGACGTAGTCGGCGACCTCCTCGTCGTCCTTGGCCGGATTGCCGGTGAACACCACCCTGATCCGGCCGCTGTCGTCCGTCAGCAACTGGGTCTGCGGGTCTCGCTCACCCTCCCAGTGACGCCGCTGGCGGATGATCTCCTCGAAGAGCCGAGCCGCGATGACCCGGGACGCGCAGACGATCATTCCCTTGCCCCGGTGACCGGTGAGCTTGACCATCTCGCTGCTGCGCGCGTCCCAGTGGGCGAGCACCTTTCCGGCGAGTTCCCTGATCCGATCCTGAGCGCCGATCAGGTTCTCGTACTTCCCGAACTCCCGACGGGCCTTGCGTTTCTCCGCCTCCGACAGCCCCTCTATCAATCCTTCAGCGCGTGCGTCCAGGTCATCGAGGTCGACGTCGGCGGGCAGGCGTACCCGGACCAGGTGCGGCTCGTAGAAGACGGGGACGGTCGCTCCGTCGTCCACGGCCTGCGTGAGGTCGTAGGTGTGGATGTCCTTGCCGAAGACACCTCGGGTGCTGCCGACGCGGGTCTCGATGGGCGTGCCGGTGAACGCGATGAAGGTGGCGTTGGGCAGGGCGTCACGCAGGTTGCGGGCGTAGCCGTCGATGAGGTCGTAGTGGCTGCGGTGGGCCTCGTCGACGACCACGATCACGTCGCGGCGCGGGGAGATAAGCGGATGCCGGACCCCGGCTGCCCGCTCCTCCTCAGTGAGGCGGAACTTCTGGAGCGTGGTAAAGATGACCCCGCCGGCCTGCCGTTGGAGAAGTTGCCGCAGTTGGCCGGCGTCGTCCGCCTTCTCCGGCGGTTCACCGATGGCCTTCTCCAGGGTGCGGCTGGTCGTGAAGGTTTTGCGGAGCTGGGTGTCCAGGTCGATGCGGTCGGTGAGGAGCACGAACGTCGGTTTGGCCAGCCCAGGACTCCGGGTCGCCTTGACGACGTAGAACAGCATCTCCTCGCTCTTGCCGGCGCCCTGCGTGTGCCAGACAACGCCTGCACGACCGTCGGTGGCCACAGCGGACTCGGTGGCCCGCACGGCGGCATTAACGGCGATGTACTGGTGTGCCTTGGCGAGCTTGACCGTGTCGACGGCACCGGACTCCGGGGCGGAGTAGGACAGGAAGTTCGCGATCAGGTCCAGGAAGCGGATGGGCTCGAACGCGCCGTAGATCATCCGCTCCAGCGCACGGCCGTCCTGGCGCTCGTCTTTGCGGAGCATCACGTCGTTCTCGTCGGCGTGCCAGGGTGCCGTGTGCTGCCAGGGCGTGAACGGGGTGCCCATGCGGGCGGTGATGCCGTCGGAGACGAGGGTGACGAGGAGCGTGTGGAAAGTGCCGGTCTCTTTCAGCTCACGCCGGTAGCCCTGGAGCTGGTCGTACGCGGTACGGGCGTTGTCCTTGCTGTCGGCCTTCTTCAGCTCTACGACGGCGAGAGGCAAGCCGTTGACGTACAGGACGATGTCGAAGACGAAGGTCCTGTTCTTGGTGCTGCGCACCCGCACCTGGGAGGCGGCCACGAGGTCGTTGCCGTGCGGGTCAGCGAAGTCGACGGGCCGTATGGTGGCGTGCCGCTTCTCGCCGGTGGCGGGATCGTCGTAGGGGACGCGGACGCCCCCGGTCAGGCGCTCGTAGAACCGGTGGTTCTCGCGGAGGTCGTTCCGGGTATGCCAGCGCAGCAGCTCGTTGGCTGCGTCGTCGGCAACGTGGTCGGGCAGGCGCGGGTAGCGGTTGCGGATCGCCTTGAGCAGGCGGGGGCGGAGGACCAGGTCGTCCCAGTCCGCCCGCACGCCGTAGGCAGGACCGAGCTCCGGCCCCGGAACGTGCTGCCACCCGTACTCGGCGAGCAGTTCGAGCGTGTGCGACTCCAGCTCCTTCTCGGTGAGCCGGTCTATCGGCGGCTCACCGAGCGGCTGCTCGGCACCTGCGGTCATACGACCTCCTCGACGGTACGGACCGCGTCCTTGACACGCAGCTTGCCGGAGATCAGTTGGGGGAGGAGGGTGTCGCGGAGGTCGGCTAGGGTGCGGTTTTCGTTCGAGGTGTGTGTCACCGACGCGTGCAGTGCGTCGAGCTTCGCAGACAGTCGCTCTCGCTCTCCTTGGGCGGGCAATGGGATTCGCCAACCAGGCATCTCCTTGAGCGGAAGCCGGTCCACGGTGGCTCCATGGATGGTTCTACGCCTGATCTCATCCTGGAACGCAGGGCTGAGGTACGCATGCAGCAGCAGCGCACCACTTACGGACGTGGACTTGCTGCGCAGCAATGCCATCCGCCGTCCCAAGCTCCCTTGGACGCCGGGCGGCATCAGTGCGGCATCGCCGAGCCGGGTCTCGTAGGAGAAGAGAACGTCCTCGGCCTGCGGTTGCACACGGCGGGTCCAGCGGGGGAAGTCCTCTTCGGAAAGATGCGCTGACTCGGCAAGGTCCAGAAAGCCGTTCTTCAGGCTGCTGATGCTGAGGAACCAGGGGCCCGTCTCGGTCTTCTGCGGAGTGGCGTGCGGGCCGTCGAACAGTTCAGCAAGATCACCGATGAGCTCCGACTCACCGCCGATCCCGGCCGCCTCGTAACAGGCATCAGCAAGGCTCAGAGTCGTCTCACGGATCCGCTCGTTAAGTGCCATCTTGTCGTCCAGTGTGCCGAGCACCTCGGAAATGGCTCGCTGCTCGCTGAGTTCGGGGATGCTGACGGGCCACCGCGAAAACTCGACTAGCGGGATGCGATCCACCGTCGCCCCATGAACCGCCCGCTCAGCGATGGTCCTCTGAAACTCCGGGCCCAAGTAGAAGTACAGCAAGAATCGTGGGTCCACCGCACCAGGCTTAGGCCGCAGCAGCCCCATCCTCCGGCCGAGGCAGGCCTGAAGCCCTGGAGGCATGAGGGCCGCCTCACCGAGGCGAGTCTCGTAGGAGAAGAGCAGGTCACCCTCGCGTGGCGTCACCCGCTTGGTCCACTTCACGAAGTCAGCCTCGGACAGGTGAGCCGACTCAGAGAGGATCAGTCGCCCTGATGCCAAACTGGAGATGCTAAGAAACCAAGGGCCTTGGTCCGTTTTTTTCGGCGTGGCATGAGGTCCGTCATAGACGTCAGCCACGTCTCCGATGGTTACCTTCCGCCACTCCCCCATCACACCCTCCCCAACTGCTCATCCACAACCTTCGCCAACCGCTCCGACTCGGCAAACTGCTCCCGCAGCAGAGCCGTCAAGCGCGCGATCTTCTCCTCCACCGGCTCCGCGTCCGGATCCGCCTCCGCCTCAGCTACACCCACATAGCGCCCCGGCGTCAGCATGAAATCGTGCTCGGCGATGACATCCAGCGAGGCGCTCACGCAGAAGCCAGACACGTCCTCGTACGGACCAGCCCCGTCGACACCCCGCCATGCCCGCACCGTGTCACCGATCCGGTGGACGATCTCCTCCTCGGTCAGTTCCCTCAGCGTGCGGTTCTTCATTTCACCGAACTCGCGCGCGTCGATAAATAGAACCTCGCCCTTGCGCCCAGGCGCCCAAGCCGAGTGCCGCCCCTTGCCCTCCGCCAAGAACCACAAACACGCCGGGATCTGAGTAGACCGGAACAGCTGGCCCGGCAGGGCGATCATGCAGGCCACGAGGTCGGCCTCGACGATCGCGCGGCGGATGTCGCCCTCGCCCGACTGCTTGCTACTCATCGAGCCGTTCGCCAGGACGACACCGGCCCGTCCACCCGGAGCAAGCTTGCTGATCATGTGCTGGAGCCAGGCGTAGTTCGCGTTGCCGACAGGCGGAGTGCCGTACACCCACCGCTTGTCCATGCCGAGCAGTTCTCCGCCCCAGTCGGAGATGTTGAAGGGCGGGTTGGCCATGACCACGTCCGCCTTCAGCTCCGGGTGCTGGTCGTTGCGGAAGGTGTCGGCGGGCTCGTCGCCCAGTTTGGCCTCGACCCCGTGAATGGCAAGGTTCATGTGGGCCAGCTGCCAGGTGGTCTGGTTGAGTTCCTGACCGTAGACGGCGACGTTCAGCGGGTTGCCGCCGTGCGTCTCGATGAACTTCTCCGCCTGGACGAACATGCCACCCGAGCCGCACGCCGGGTCGTAGACCCGCTCGCCCTGCTTCGGTTCCAGGACCTCCACCAGGAGCTTCACCACGCTCTCGGGGGTGAAGTACTCGCCGCCCTTGCGGCCCTCCTTCAGGGCGAACTCGGCGAGGAAGTACTCGTAGACCTCGCCCATGATGTCCCGCGCGCCTTTGCGCCTGCCGTCCTCGCCCAGCTGTTCCTGGAAGACCAGCCGGTCCAGCAGCTTCACCAGGCCGGCGAGGCGCTCCTCGTCCACCTGGCCGCTGTTGTAGATCTTCGGCAGGGTACGGTTCAGCGCCGGGTTGAATTTCTCGATGGCGCGCATGGCCGCGTCGATGGTCTCGCCGACGCTGTCGCCCTCAACCGTGCCCTTCGCCCGCTCCAGCACGCTCTCCCAGCGGGCGGTGGGCGGAACGTAGAAGATGCCGGAGCCGGTGTACTCACGGCGCTCTTCTAGGGTGGCGAGCATGTCCTCCTCGCTCCAGCCGCCTTCCTCGCGCAGCTCGGCCTCCAACTGGGCCCGCTTCTCGGCCATGGCGGCGGAGACGTACTTGAGGAAGACCAGGCCCAGGACGAAGTGCTTGTACCCGGCGGCGTCCAGGCTGCCGCGCAGCTTGTCCGCCGACGCCCAGAGCACCTTCTTCATGTCCTGGGGTTCAGCCGTCTTCTTCTTCCGTGGCGGCACGGGTGCCTCACTTCTTTCCCGGGGTCGTGGTGTTCTTCGTCGTACGCCGTGTTGGCCGGCGCAACCTTGTTTCTCGTCGTGCCCGAGGCGCCTCAGGCACCGCCGGGTCTGCGACGCAACGTCAAGTCCCCGTCGGCGACTCCGGCCGCCAGTCGCAGGGCCAGGTTGTCCAGCGCCGCGAGTTGCCGCCGTACGTCGGCGCGCTGCCGGTCCGTCTCGGTCAGGACGGCCTCCAGCTCAGCGACCTCCTCGGGTGGCAGCTCGGGCAGGTCCATGTCCCGCACGCTCACTCTGCGGACCAGTGAGCCGCTGCCGCGGTGCTGGTTGCGCGGGGCGGCGAGCAGCTTGGCGAGCGGGTGCGGGCGCATCCACACCTGCTCAGGGCCCACCTCCCCGGCGAGGAACCGCCGGTACGCCGGGATGCGCAGCCCCTGAACCGGCGCGAGCAGTACGCAGCCGCCCGCGTCGTCCACCTGCGCGCGTACCCCGTGCTCGGTGAGCAGGAAGACGTCGCCGCGCTCAGTGGTCTGGGCCTGCGGGTAGGCGGCCAGGTCTTCCAGCGCGATTCGCCGCTGTCCGAGCGGCAGGGCGCCGAGCATCTCCTCACGGCCCACGACCATCAGACCTGCGTCCCCTATGTCCGACTCGCGGATCCGGTGCCCGGCCAGCAGTCTGAGCTGGCCCGCCCGCAGGTGCTCGCCGACCTTGCGGTGTGCCGCCTCGCTGCCGGGAACCCGCCTGACGACATGGAGATCTCCGATCCACTCCTTGATATGGGGCAGAGCCGTCGCGGCCTCGCGTCGTGCATCCAGAGTGGCGGAGACATGGTCAAGGCCCTGTTCCTTGGTGCCGAGCCGGTGTGCGGGCAGGACCGATCGGCCGTCGAGAAGGGCTTCCCCTCTCGGGCCGGTGGCCGACACGGGGAAGTCCCTGGCCTCCTCGGCCACCGGCGACCGTCCGTCCTCCAGCACCTTCGCGACGTACGCCGGCCACGCACCTCCGACGCGGCGGGCGATCCGGTCGGCGTCGACCAGCAGTGCCCGGCCCCGGCGCTCCGCCGACGCCTCGTCGCGCAGCACGAGCAGCGCGTGTTCAGCTCCCGTGCGGAACCGGTGGATACGGCGCGGCAACTGGATGACCGCCGCGACCGCGTCCCGGCTCAGCAGCTCCTCACGCATCCGTGCATTAGGTGTGGGAGTTGTGCCACGCGGCCGACTCAGGGTCCAGGACGGTACGACAACCAGGCCCCGGCCGCCCGGATTCATGCGGCGCATGGCTTCGAGGGCCCAGCTGAGCGGCCCGTTTTCATCGAACTCCCGCTCTCCCGCGGCATAGGGCGGGTCGGCGAGGACGACGTCACCGGACGTGGTGCCCCAAGGGGCTTCCGGGTCCAGGGGGAGGTCCCGCTGCTCGGACGGCCACAAGGTATCCAGTTCCTCGGGACGCGCGCATACGTCCACGGCAGTGCGGTGGTGCCCGAAGAGCCGGTAGAGGAGAAGCTTGCGGCGCAACGGATCACGCTCCACCGCGACCATGCCGCCGCTCCCGCGGACATCGCCGAGGGCGAACAGCAGCTCACCTGTGCCGGCGCACAGGTTGATCACCGTGGGGTGGTCGGGGCCGGGCGACACGGCGTCCAGCGGGCCGACCAGTCTGCTGACCAGCTCTGCAAGCGTTGACGGCGTCGTATCCATGATCAGGTCCGACTCCAGCCGCTCGGCCAGTGCCAGCACCGTTTCAGCGGCGGCTCCGGGCGAGCCCAGTTCCTCGATGAGCTGCCGTACCGCACGCGCGACACGCGGATCGGCGGCTTCCACGTCCGTCAGCAACTCGACCGGGAGGGTCTCCGGGGGCCGGTCACCTCCTTCCCCTGCCATGGCGCATACGGCAAGCGCCTCGATGATGAGCCGCTCCGCCGAGCCCAGTTCGTGACGCAGGGCGACGAGTCCGCGCAGCCTTAGGCCACTTCGGAACCGATCGCCGTAGGTCGGCAGGGAGCCGTCCTCACCTGGCTCCGCGTCCGGAATGGGGCGCATGTCCAGCCAGGCCGCCACGTCCTCCGCGTCGAAGAGGGGCCGGCTGTCACTGCCGCCCACAGGATCCGGGAACGGCGGGCGCCTGCCTCCGCCCACGTGAGGTGACTCCTTGGAAAACCTGCGACGCCAGTTGCTGACGGTGGGCCGGCCGACCTCGGCGAGCTCCTTGATCTCGCCCAGGGAAACCAACGCGGACACCGCATGCGCCCCGCTCGGCATCTTGTCTTCCATCGTCATCTCACAACCTCACAGGATCGTGGCCCGACAGCACACCACTCCTGCGGGCCAGCACCTCCGGAACTTGGCTGTGCTTGTCGTGCCGCTCAGCCATGGGGGAGGAGAGGTGGCGCAACAGAGCGACCGCCGTGCGGAAGTCCTCGTCGAGGTGCCGGTGAAAGATGCGCTCCTGGTGCGCGATGCGGTTGCGCAGGGTACGCATGCGGTCGAACTTGCCGTGCAGGACTTCCCGACCACCGCGGTGCTCACGGAAGAGATGTCTGAGCGAGGGGTTCCAATACTTCATCTCGTAGTTGCCACCCCGACCGCCCTTGCCCAGCAAACTGACCCAAAACCCGAAAGACAGCTGAGCCACCACGTCACATGCCTCGTAGTTGCGCCGGCGTTTGGCCAGCTTCTTCTCGGCAGCCTGGATCTCCTCCTGCCCGTGCCAGTTGGGCTCAGCCCGGCGTTCGTTCCACCAGTCCGGGCGGCCGTATCGTCCTCCGAGCTGGTCGTGGAGCCGGTTACGCAGACTGACTTCCAGATCACGCAGCGGGCCTTGGAGGGCGCGGGCGATCTCGGAGTCCCAGGCATACAGACGGATTGCTCGCGCGGCGTCGCCTCCGCACTCGTCAAAGAAGGGCTGGAACCTCTCGGCGGAGATGACTGCGACTAACGGCCCGTGCTCACCCTGTGTCATATTCGCCCTCTTTCACGCTACGACGCCGCGTGGTAGTGTCGTCGTCGTAAGCCCTGGAGTCCTGTCACCGCATCGCACACAGCCCAGGGCAGAGCCTGGTTGATCGCCCTCGAGTCCGCCCGCCCAGTTCAGGCGGACTCGAGGGCGCAACTGTTTGCGCGTCAGGGAGCATCGGACCGCCCTCGCGCCGGTCGGCTGTGACGCCACGAACAACGATAGTAGACACAGCACCCCACGGTCAACACCCATCCAGGCTGTTCCGAGAAGCCCCCTTCTCAGGCAAAGACTCGTCGTTGATGCATGGTTGGAAATTCCGGGTTGCCGGGCTCGATGAAAGGCAAAAGCTCTGCCACTTCGTCTGGTGGCAGAGCTTTTACGAACGGCATTTCACTCAGCAGAAGCAGCTTTGGTGCGGCGTTCCGGCAAACGGACCATCCCACCGCACTCATGGCTACGTTGTAGACCGCCGCCTGCGCGCCCCCGGACGGCGCTCGCTCGGCCGCGTCACCGGGTCCCCGGACTCCAGGGCGGCCGCCCGGCGCTTCATGCCGAAGTCGGCCAGGGCCTCGGCCAGCTTGTGGACCGAGGGCTCGGGGGCCATCACGTCGACGCGCAGACCGTGTTCCTCGGCCGTCTTGGCCGTCGCCGGACCGATGCAGGCGATCACCGTGACGTTGTGCGGCTTACCCGCGATGCCCACCAGGTTCCGGACGGTCGAGGACGACGTGAACAGCACCGCGTCGAACCCACCGCCCTTGATGGCCTCGCGGGTCTCCGCCGGGGGCGGCGAGGCCCGCACGGTCCGGTAGGCCGTGACGTCGTCGACCTCCCAGCCCAGCTCGATCAGACCGGCCACCAGGGTCTCGGTGGCGATGTCGGCCCGGGGCAGGAAGACACGGTCGATCGGGTCGAAGACCGGGTCGTACGGAGGCCAGTCCTCCAGGAGGCCGGCCGCCGACTGCTCACCGCTCGGCACCAGGTCGGGCTTCACGCCGAAGGCGATCAGCGCCTTCGCCGTCTGCTCGCCCACCGCGGCGACCTTGATGCCCGCGAAGGCACGGGCGTCGAGGCCGTACTCCTCGAACTTCTCGCGCACCGCCTTGACCGCGTTGACGGACGTGAAGGCGATCCACTCGTACCGGCCGGTGACCAGGCCCTTGACCGCGCGTTCCATCTGCTGCGGGGTGCGCGGGGGCTCCACCGCGATCGTCGGGACCTCGTGCGGCACCGCGCCGTAGGACCGAAGCTGGTCGGAGAGCGAAGCCGCCTGCTCCTTCGTACGCGGCACGAGCACCTTCCAGCCGAACAGCGGCTTGGACTCGAACCACGACAACTGGTCGCGCTGGGCGGCCGCGCTTCGCTCGCCGACCACGGCTATCACCGGCCGGCCGCCGTCCGGGGACGGCAGGACCTTCGCCTGCTTCAGCGTCTGCGCGATCGTGCCGAGCGTCGCCGTCCAGGTGCGCTGGCGGGTCGTCGTACCGGCGACGGTGACGGTCAGCGGGGTGTCCGGCTTGCGGCCCGCGGACACCAGTTCGCCGGCCGCGGCGGCCACCGAGTCCAGCGTCGTGGAGACCACCACCGTGCCGTCGGAGGCCCCCACCTCCGTCCAGCAGCGGTCGGAGGCGGTACGGGCGTCCACGAACCGGACGTCCGCGCCGTGCGGGTCGCGCAGCGGCACACCGGCGTACGCGGGCACGCCGACGGCGGCCGCCACACCCGGTACGACCTCGAAAGGCACACCGGCGGCGGCGCAGGCGAGCATTTCCTCGGCCGCGTACGTATCAAGTCCCGGGTCCCCGGACACCGCACGGACGACCCGCCTGCCGCCCCGCGTGGCCTCCATGACAAGATGAGCGGCATCCCGGGCAGGAGTCGGGACCGCAGCGGTTGTTGACGCACCGTCAACGACCGTGAGCTGCGGCGCGCCCGTGCCCGGCGGTGACACCGAGGAGTCCGCGTCCATCGGCACGACGGACACGCCCTGCCGGGCGTGCGTCCGGATCACATCGAGCACCTCGTGCTCGGCGATCAGGACATCCGCGTTCGACAGCGCCTCCACGGCGCGCAGAGTCAGCAGCCCCGGATCCCCGGGTCCGGCACCCAGGAAGGTGACGTGCCCGTGTTCAAGGCCGGTGGGAAGGGTGGTGGGGCTCAATGTGCTCGCTCCCCCATCAGACCGGCCGCGCCCTGGTCCAGCATCTCGGTCGCGAGTTCGCGCCCGAGTGCCATCGCCTGGTCGTGCGTTCGGGGCACGGGACCGGTGGTGGACAGCTGCACCGTGCGGGTGCCGTCGGTCGTGCCGACGACGCCGCGCAGGCGCATTTCCTTGACAATCTGCCCGTCGGCCACGAGGTCGGCCAACGCACCCACGGGTGCGCTGCAACCGGCCTCGAGGGCGGCGAGCAGTGACCGTTCGGCGGTCACGGCGGCCCGGGTGAACGGGTCGTCGAGCTCGCCGAGCGCGGCGACGAGGTCCGCGGCGTCCGCGGTGCACTCGATCGCCAGGGCCCCCTGGCCGGGGGCGGGCAGAACCGTGTCGACCGACAGGAAGTCGGTCACCTCGTCGATCCGGCCGATGCGGTTCAGTCCGGCGGCGGCGAGGACGACCGCGTCCAGCTCACCGCTGCGCACGAAACCGATCCGGGTGTCGACGTTGCCGCGTATCGGGACCGTCTCTATGTCCAGTCCGTGGGCGCGGGCATACGCGTTGAGCTGCGCCATGCGGCGCGGCGCCCCGGTGCCTATGCGGGCACCGGGCGGCAGGTCGGTGAACTTCAGCGCGTCCCGGGCGACGATCACGTCGCGCGGGTCCTCGCGCACCGGTACGGCGGCCAGGACCAGTTCCTCGGGCTGCGTGGTCGGCAGGTCCTTGAGCGAATGAACCGCGAAGTCCACCTCGCCGCCGACCAGCGCGTCGCGCAGCGCCGTGACGAACACGCCGGTGCCGCCGATCTGCGTGAGGTGCTCGCGGGAGACGTCGCCGTGCGTGGTGATCTCGACCAGCTCGACGGGGCGCCCGGTCACCCGGCGGACGGCGTCCGCCACCTGCCCGGACTGGGCCATGGCGAGCTTGCTCCGCCTCGTCCCCAGTCTCAAAGCCTTCTGTGTCATGCCGGTCGGTCCTTCTTGTCTGTGCTGTCCCCGGCCCGGGAGACGGCGGCAACCGTCTCGGGGTCGAGGTCGAAGAGGGTGCGCAGCGCGTCCGCGTACCCGGCGCCGCCGGGCTCGGCCGCGAGCTGCTTCACCCGTACGGTCGGCGCGTGCAGCAGCTTGTCGACGACCCGGTGCACGGCCTGCCGGATCTCGCCGCGCTGGCGTTCGTCCAGGTCGGGCAGGCGGCCGTCGAGCCGCGCGATTTCACCGGCGACGACGTCGGCGGCCATGGTGCGCAGTGCGACCACGGTCGGCGTGATGTGCGCCGCCCGCTGTGCCGCGCCGAAGGCCGCGACCTCGTCGGAGACGATACGCCGCACCTGGTCCACATCGGCCGCCATCGGCGCGTCGGCGGAGGCCTCGGCGAGGGACTCGATGTCCACCAGGCGCACCCCGGCCAGCCGGTGCACGGCCGCGTCGATGTCGCGGGGCATGGCGAGGTCGAGGAGGAACAGGGCCGGCGCCGGGCGCGGGATCACGGCGACCGGTTCGGGCTTGCGGAGCTCGGGGATGCGGCCGACGGTGGCGGCGGTCGCGGCGAGCGCGGTGATCAGCTCGGCGTCGGCCTCCGGGCTGCGCCGGGCGCTGTCCCGGCGGTCCATGGTGCCGCCCGCGACCCAGGCCCCGTGCTGCTCGAGGGTGGCCGCGTCCAGGCCGGCCACGGCGGCCTCGCCGTGCACGGAGAAGCCGGTCGAGCCCTGCACGGCGGCCAGGTCCAGCGGGCAGTTCTCCTCGGCGGCGGCACCGGCCGTACCGGTGGCGGTGGCCGCCGGCGCGCTCTTCACGGCCGTACGGGCGCCGGTGTCGGCCTCGGGGTCGCCGGGGGTGCCCTCGATCCGGCCCTCGACCGCCCGCGCGACCGAGTCCGCCGGCAGTACCAGGCCCGTCGCCCCGGTGCAGGAGACGACGACGTCGGCACGTGTCAGCTCGCCCGGCACGGCGTCCATCCGCACCGCGCGCGCGGACACCGCGGTGTCGTCGCCCTCGGTGAGTATCCGGGCGAGGCGCTCGGCGCGCTCGAAGGTGCGGTTGGCGACGACGATCTCACCGACGCCGGCGCGGGCGAGCGTCGCGGCGGCCAGCGAGGACATCGACCCGGCGCCGATGACCAGCGCCCGGCGTCCCGCGGCCCATTCCTCGACGGCACCGCCGGCGGCGAGCTGCTCCAGGCCGAAGGTGACCAGCGACTGGCCGGCCCGGTCGATGCCGGTCTCGGAGTGGGCGCGCTTGCCGACCCGCAGGGCCTGCTGGAACAGGTCGTTCAGCAGCTTGCCGGCGGTGTGCAGCTCCTGGGCGCGGGCCAGGGAGTCCTTGATCTGGCCGAGGATCTGCCCCTCGCCGACGACCATCGAGTCCAGGCCGCAGGCCACCGAGAACAGGTGGTGGACGGCCCGGTCCTCGTAGTGCACGTAGAGGTACGGCGTCAGTTCCTCGAGGCCGACACCGCTGTGCTGGGCGAGCAGCGTGGACAGCTCGGCCACACCGGCGTGGAACTTGTCCACGTCGGCGTACAGCTCGATGCGGTTGCAGGTGGCGAGCACCGCGGCCTCGGTGGCCGGTTCGGCGGCGACCGTGTCCTGGACCAGCTTGAACTGGGCGTCCGCGCTCAGCGCGGCCTGCTCCAGCACGCTGACCGGGGCACTGCGGTGGCTCAGCCCGACGACGAGGAGACTCATGCCGGCATCACGGCGGGCACGTCCCCGTCGGGTCCCTGGTCGCCGGAGGCGTCTCGGGTGGTGGCCGCGGGCATCGCGCCGTCACCGGCGGCGGTCTCCTCGCCGGCCTTGCGCTGCTCGTGGAAGGCGAGGATCTGCAGCTCGATGGAGAGGTCGACCTTGCGCACGTCGACCCCGTCCGGGACGGTCAGCACGGTCGGCGCGAAGTTCAGGATCGAGGTGACACCGGCGGCCACGAGCCGGTCGCAGACCTGCTGGGCGGCACCGGCGGGGGTCGCGATCACGCCGATCGAGACGCCGTTGTCCTTGATGATCTTCTCGAGCTCGTCGGTGTGCTGCACCGGGATGCCGGCGACCGGCTTACCGGCCATCGCCGAATCGGCGTCGATCAGCGCGGCCACCCGGAAACCACGGGAGGCGAACCCGCCGTAGTTGGCGAGGGCGGCGCCGAGGTTACCGATACCGACGATCACAACCGGCCAGTCCTGGGTCAGGCCGAGTTCACGGGAGATCTGGTAGACGAGATACTCCACGTCGTAGCCGACACCGCGCGTTCCGTAGGAGCCCAGATACGAGAAGTCCTTGCGCAGCTTCGCGGAGTTGACCCCCGCCGCCGCGGCCAGCTCCTCGGAGGAGACCGTGGGGACCGAGCGCTCCGACAGTGCGGTCAGCGCGCGGAGGTACAGCGGAAGGCGGGCGACGGTGGCCTCGGGAATCCCTCGGCTGCGGGTCGCCGGTCGGTGAGTTCGGCCAGTTGCCACGGTGCTCCTGCGGGTAGAGCGGGGCTGTGGGCGGTCATGCGTCCCCAGACCGCCCCGTCCACAGCAGGCTATGCCTTTGTGAACGCGTGCACAAAGATGGTGTCCGATTTGCCCGGCCAACGTGACCGGGGTCACGCATGTCATTCGTGGGGGCAAAACGTCGGCACTCCTCGTGAATCCCGCCCCCGAGACAAAAACTCCAACGATCCTAAGCGACCTCCGCGTGTTCGTTGTACTGGTCGGTCAGTTTCCGGATCAGCCGCCGGTCAGCTCCTTGCGCAGCCGCGCCTCGTCCACCCGCCAGAAGGTGTGCTGACTGCCGTCGACAAGGACCACCGGGATCTGCTCCCAGTACTGGTCGTGCAGCTGCCGGTCCTGGGTGATGTCCCTCTGCTCCCAGGGGACACCGAGTTCCCCGCAGACCTTCTCGATCACGGCCTGCGCGTCGTCGCACAGATGACAGCCGGGCTTGCGGATGAGCGTGACCGACCGTTCCGCGGGATCGGCCTTACGCCGGAAGAGGGGACTCATGCCGGCCATTCTCCCGCCTCTTCGACTGCGGCGTCATGGAGAGTTCACACCCTTCGAACCTCGCGGCTCCGGAACCGCCGAACGGAATGGCTATGCTCACGCCATGGCCGCTCTCGGATGGCTCACTCCCCGTAGGCGCTCCGCCACGGCGCGGAGCGTGTTGGCAGGCGAGGCCTCGGCGGAGGCCGCCCGCAAGTCCTCGCGGGAATTTCCGCAGGCCGAGCGGGAACCGGAGTTCCCGGTCCTCGGCGACGACAAGGCCGCCGCCTTCTTCGACCTCGACAACACCGTGATGCAGGGCGCCGCGCTGTTCCACTTCGGGCGCGGCCTGTACAAGCGGAAGTTCTTCGAGACCCGCGACCTGGCCAGGTTCGCCTGGCAGCAGGCGTGGTTCCGGCTGGCCGGCGTCGAGGACCCCGAGCACATGCAGGAGGCCCGCGACTCGGCGCTCTCCATCGTCAAGGGCCACCGGGTCGCCGAGCTGGAGACCATCGGCGAGGAGATCTACGACGAGTACATGGCCGACCGCATCTGGCCGGGCACCCGCGCCCTGGCCCAGGCGCACCTGGACGCGGGCCAGAAGGTGTGGCTGGTCACCGCGGCCCCCGTGGAGATCGCCCAGGTCATCGCCCGCCGGCTCGGCCTGACCGGCGCGCTGGGCACCGTCGCGGAGTCGGTCGGCGGTGTCTACACCGGCGCGCTGGTGGGTGAACCCCTGCACGGGCCGGCCAAGGCGGAGGCGGTACGGGCGCTGGCGGCGGCCGAGGGCCTGGACCTGAACCGCTGCGCCGCCTACAGCGACAGCCACAACGACATCCCGATGCTGTCGCTCGTGGGGCACCCGTACGCCATCAACCCGGACGCCAAGCTGCGCAGGCACGCCCGCGAGCAGGACTGGCGGCTGCGGGACTACCGCACCGGCCGCAAGGCCGCGAAGGTCGGCATCCCGGCGGCGGCGGGCGTCGGCGCGGTGGCCGGCGGCACCGCCGCGGCCATCGCCCTGAGCCGGCGCCGGCGATAGCGCCGGACCCGGCGCCCGCTATCGCCGGCCGTGGCCGGAGCGGCCGCGGACAGCCCCGTGCCGGCGGCGACACGCCTGGGTGGTGGGGAGAACCCCGGATTATGCCGCCCGACCCCCAACCCGCCCCGCACTTCGCCGAAACACGCCCTTTTCCGATCAACAACCGATCAGGTTGCGACGCTTGATGGACCGTCAATCGGTAACAGAAGCGACGCAATCGATGATTTGAGCAACTCGGTGTAGCAGTGCCTGTACGAAGCGTTATTCTCCTCAGACGCAATCCGGTACCCCTCCGTCGCTACGACGGGTGAACGGTTCCGCACTGCACGTGATGCAAGCTCTGCCTCTGGGAGTCCCGTGTACCCACACGTCGGGGTTGACGCCTCGGGCCTGGCTACGCTGCGCGCGACGGTCGCGGCGGTCAAAGAGACGCTGCGCGGCGTCGTCCCCACCGCGTACGCCGTCCCCGCCTTCGCCACCGCCGCCCCCCTCGGCCCGTGCTACGCACTGGCCGAGGGCAGCGCGGCGGTCGGCAGACGTGGCCGCGCCACCGGCGCGGCCCCCGCCCGCCGCCCGGCCGCGGACAGCGACAGCGCCCGGATGATGGACCTCGTGGAGCGCGCCCAGGCCGGCGAGGCCGAGGCCTTCGGCCGCCTCTACGACCAGTACAGCGACACGGTCTACCGGTACATCTACTACCGGGTGGGCGGCAAGGCGACCGCCGAGGACCTGACGAGTGAGACCTTTCTGCGGGCGCTCCGCAGGATCGGCACCTTCACCTGGCAGGGCCGCGACTTCGGCGCCTGGCTGGTGACGATCGCCCGGAACCTGGTGGCGGACCACTTCAAGTCCAGCCGCTTCCGGCTGGAGGTCACCACCGGCGAGATGCTCGACGCCAACGAGGTCGAGCGCTCCCCGGAGGACTCCGTCCTGGAGTCCCTCTCCAACGCGGCTCTGCTGGACGCCGTGCGCCGGCTCAACCCCCAGCAGCAGGAGTGCGTGACCCTGCGCTTCCTGCAGGGCCTCTCGGTCGCCGAGACCGCCCGGGTGATGGGCAAGAACGAAGGCGCCATCAAGACCCTCCAGTACCGCGCCGTACGGACGCTCGCCCGGCTCCTGCCGGACGACGCCCGCTGACGCAGGACACGCTCAGCGACCATCAACTCACTCCGAGTTGCGCCTCGTTGACTTTCCGACCCGATCATCCGCCGTCCGTAACCCAAGTGCCGGACCGCTCGTTGTGCGGGATACAGGCTCCCTGTGGTCACGTCCTGGCCGACCCATCGCTCGATCGGGTGGAAAGGTCGTGGGCGTGCAACCCTCAGGACCCCCTGGGGAGTCGACCGTGATGACGAGAGGAGGTGCCGCCAGTGATCGCGAACGTATCGGCGCACCGGCGGGCGAACGCCTTCGCCCAGGCCCTGGAGGAGCAGTCCGACCGGGACACGGCGGCCGAGCAGTCGTCGGCGGGATCGCCGCCGACCACCGAGGAACAGTCCGAGCGGGGCGAGCTCCTGGCCCTGGCGGCGGACCTCGGCGCACTGCCCGGGCCGCAGCTCGACCCCGAGGTCAAGGTCGTCCAGCGCGCCCAGCTGGTGGCCGCGATGGAGGCCATGCTCCAGGAGGGCGGGGCGGCGGACACAGCCGTACCCGAGCAGCGCACCCGCGGGCGCGGTGCACACCGGGCGAGCCCGCTGGGCAAGCTCCGGCCGCGTTCCAAACTGACCAAGGGACTCGCGGCCGGCGGGCTGAGCGTCGGCGTGGCCGCCGGGGCCTTCGGCGGAGTCGCCGCCGCGAGTTCCGACGCACTGCCCGGTGACTCGCTGTACGGCCTCAAGCGCGGCATCGAGGACTTCAGGCTCAACTACCTGAGCGACGGCGAGGACCAGCGCGGCCAGACGTACCTCGACCAGGCCTCCACCCGGCTGAGCGAGGCCCGCCGGCTGATGGAGCGGACCCGCGGCGGCCAACAGCTCGACCACGAGTCCATCGGCGAGATCCGCCGCACCCTGTCCGGGATGCGGCACGACGTCACCGAGGGCCACCGCCTGCTGCACGAGGCCTACGAGCGGGATCCCGGCTCCCTCGGGCCCATCCAGGCGCTCTCCAGCTTCTCCCAGTCCCACCGGGAGGCCTGGAGCGCACTGAGCGACAAGCTGCCCATGCAGCTCGGCGACGTCAAACAGCAGGTGTCGTCGGTGTTCGACGCCATAGACGAAGAGGTCGCCCCGCTGCAGTCCCTGCTGCCGCAGCCGCCCGCGTCGACGAGCGACGGCAAGCGACAGGGCTCTGGCGAGGCGTCCACCGGCTCCTCCGGCAGCCACCGCCCGACGGCGCCCAGCACCGGCGGCACGCCCTCGGCAGGGCGGCACACCGGCTCGGGCAGCCCCACCGGCTCGGCCACCCGCGAGAGCGACGACGGCCTACTCGGAGGCAGCACGGGCGGCCTGCTCGACCCGCCGAGGATCGGCGGCGACGGTGGTTCCCCGACCACCAGCAAACCCCCGACGAGCGCGCCGGACGTCACCCTCCCGCCGCTCCTCCCGGGCCTGCTGCCCGGCCTGGGCATCGACAGCCAGGACGCGGACTAGCGCGGTACGACAGCGACGGGGGCGCCCCTTTCCGAGCAGGGGCGCCCCCGTCGCCGTACCACCGGACCGGCAGAGGACCAGCCGTCAGAAGAACACCGACCGCCGCTGCACCAACAGCTTGTACAGCGTGTGCTGGATCTGTTCGCGGACCTGGTCGGTCAGGTTGAACATCAGCATCGGGTCGTCGGCCGCCTCCGGCGGATAGCCGTCCGTGGGGATCGGCTCACCGAACTGGATGGTCCACTTGGTGGGCAGCGGGATCGCCCCGAGCGGCCCGAGCCACGGAAACGTCGGCGTCAGCGGGAAGTACGGGAAGCCCAGCAGCCGCGCCAGGGTCTTGGCGTTGCCGAGCATCGGGTAGATCTCCTCGGCGCCCACGACCGAGCACGGGATGATCGGCACCCCTTGCCGCAGGGCCGTGGAGACGAACCCGCCGCGGCCGAACCGCTGGAGCTTGTAGCGCTCGCTGAACGGCTTGCCGATGCCCTTGAAGCCCTCCGGCATGACGCCGACCAGTTCGCCCTGCGCGAGGAGCCGTTCGGCGTCCTCGGCGCAGGCGAGGGTGTGGCCCAGCTTGCGGGCGAGTTCGTTGACCACCGGCAGCACGAACACCAGGTCGGCCGCGAGGAGCCGCAGATGCCGGTCGGCCGGGTGGCGGTCGTGCACGGCGACCTGCATCATCAGGCCGTCCAGCGGCAGCGTCCCGGAGTGGTTGGCGACGATCAGCGCCCCGCCCTCGGCCGGGATGTTCTCGATGCCCTTCACCTCGACCCGGAAGTACTTCTCGTACACCGGCCGCAACAGCGACATCAGGACCTGGTCGGTCAGCTCCTCGTCGTAGCCGAAGTCGTCGACCTCGTAGTCCCCGGTGAGCCGGCGACGCAGGAACGACAGGCCGCTCGCGATGCGCCGCTCGAGACCGCCGTCGTCGTGCGGCTCGGCGGGCGGCCCCTCCTGCCCGGTCATCGGGTCATCATCCTGCACAGCCGCCCTGGTGGGCAGGGGCTGGACCTCGCGAACCGGCCCGGCCTCCCCGGCCGCCCCGCGCCGGTTGCCCGCGCCGCGGCGCCGCGACGGCCGCTGGGCGGCGCTCCCGCGGGACCGGTCGTCGTCGAACGGAATGACCTTGGCGTCCGCCATCGTTGCTGCGCTCCTCAGTTGGCGCTCTGCGTCGGGGGGTGCCCGCCGCTCTTCGCGGCGAGCGCGGCGACCCGGTCCACGGCCCCCGCGAGGGCCTCCGGCGGCAGCAGGCCGGGGCCCTGGCCGCTCGCGAAGTCCGCGAACGTCTCCGCCGTCGTGTATTTGGGCCGGAAGCCCAGCGTTTCGCGCATCTGGTCCGTGGCCACCACCCGGCCGTGGGTGAGCAGTCGGATCTGTTCCGGTGAGAAGTCCGTCATCCCCAGCGTACGCACCAGCGAACCGGCCCAGGTGACAGCGGGCAGCAGCAGCGGGACGGTGGGCCGCCCGAGCCTGCGCGAGCACTGTGAGAGCAGCAGCACGCCGTCCCCGGCGATGTTGAAGGTGCCGCTGTTCAGCGTGCCCCGGCGCGGCTCGTGCGAGGCCAGCCGCAGCACCTCGATGACATCGTCCTCGTGCACGAACTGCAGCCGCGGGTCGTAGCCGAACACGGTGGGCAGCACCGGCAGCGCGAAGTACTCGGCGAGCGGGGTGTCGGCGGCCGGCCCGAGGATGTTGGCGAACCGCAGCACGCACACCGCGACGTCCGGCCGCCGCCGCGCGAACCCCCGGACGTATCCCTCGACCTCCACCGTGTCCTTCGCGAACCCGCCGCTGGGCAGCGACTTGGCCGGGGTCGTCTCGGTGAACACGGCGGGATCGCGCGGCGCGGACCCGTAGACGTTGGTGCTGGACTTCACCACCAGCCGCCGCACGGTCGGCGACTTCTGGCAGGCGCCGAGCAACTGCATGGTGCCGATGACGTTGGTCTCCTTGACGGTGGCCCGGCTGCCGCCGCCCAGCGCGGTGCCGGTCACGTCCAGGTGGACGACCGTGTCGGCGCCCGTCTCCGCGAGCACCCGGGCGATGCCGGGCTGCCGGATGTCGGCCTGGATGAAGTCGGCTCCGCCCAGATGGTGCGCCGGCGGCACCGCGTCCACGGCGATCACCCGGTCCACGTCCGGGTCCCGCAGGATCCGCCGTACGAACCGGCCGCCGAGCTGCCGGGCCACTCCGGTGACGAGCACGACCTTCCCCAAGATCAGCGCCTTCCTTCCCGACCTCGTACGGGACCTGGTCCCTGCCGCGTTCCCCGTGTCGGCAAACTTAGCGGGTGGATGTTGCGCTGTGATGACCACCCGATGCGTGAAGTGACGGAATTTCCCCAGTCGGAATATGCCGACGCCGCCGAAGCGCCGATCTCGCCGGGTCCGGACACGACTGTGGCCCCCCGCCTTTTACAGGTGGGGGGCCACAGAACACGCTCTCGCGGCGCCGCTTACTTCTTGTTGCGGCGCTGAACGCGCGTGCGCTTGAGCAGCTTGCGGTGCTTCTTCTTGGCCATCCGCTTGCGCCGCTTCTTGATAACAGAGCCCACGACTACCCTCGCTCACTTCTCATCACTCGGTTGTTTGGGCGCCATGGGCCCACACGACCTACGAGGGGTCAGCCTACCCGGTCGAGCGCCGAGCTTGTAATCGAGGGGTTGCTCGGGGTCTCCCCGAGCGCCGTCAGGCCGTCTCCACCCCCACATAACTCTCGCGGAGGTACTCGTGTACCGCTTGCTCGGGGACGCGGAAGGACCGCCCCACCCGGATCGCGGGCAGATGACCGCTGTGCACCAGCCGGTACACGGTCATCTTCGACACTCGCATCACTGAGGCGACCTCCGCCACGGTAAGGAACTGAACCTCGTTCAGAGGCCTCTCGCCAGCTGCAGCCATGACACACCTGAACCTTCCGCACTCGACGGCCACCGGCTTCCCCTTCCGGTGACTCTTCGTCGTTGCGTGCTCACTCCCCAATGTAGGGGCGGGTGATGCGAGTGGGGAAGAGGTGCACCCATCGGCGGCCTACTGTGACAGACACGCTCGATTGAGCACGTAGCGGGCCAGCGGCAGATAGTGACCAGACGACACGCCGTCGTCAACCGGAACGACGACGGACACGACCCCCTCCGCCTCCCCCACGAACAGCGCCGGATCGTCGGTGTCGGCCAGACCGATCGCCTCGAACCCCAGCTGACCAGCGCCGCAGACCCACCCGTGGTCCCCGATCACCAGCTCCGGCAACGGCCCGCCGGCCTCGGCCGCGGCAGCCAGGACGGCCCGAACCGGGAGCGGCGAGTGGCAGTGCGCACCCGGCTCACGCCCGGGGCGCCCGTCGCCCGGTTCCCGCACCAGGGCAACCCCGCGGACGTAGTCGACGTGGTGCGTGCGTAGACCGAACCGGGTCAATATGTCGACACAGCGACCCTGCGCAGGGCTGAGCACCTCACACCCCGCCGCCGACAGCGCGTCCGCCAAGCCGCCGTAGAACCCGAGCAGCCGATGCGGATGCCCGGTGCCGAAGAGCACCGGCGCGCCCCGCCGGGCCACGCTCCGGATCCGCTCCGCGAACGCGTCCAGCGCGGCCAGCGTCCGTTCCGGATCGATCACATCCGGGCCGGAGGTGTACCGGGGATCGGCCGAAACCCCGCACCTCTCCGCCATCAGGGCGAGCAACTCCCGCTGTCCCCACGGCGACTCGGGGTCGATTCCGATCAGCACCCGCGGATCCCTGGCCGCGAACAGCCGGTACCGGCGGAGACTGACCTCACGGGAGGTCCCGATCTCACCGGCCAGCCGAGCGGCCAGCAGATGCGCACGAAGGCCATCGGCGGTCAACACGGGTGCGATGGTGACGCACTCGGGGGCGGCGCGGTGGCGGAACGGGGGAACACCGCACGGTCGGCCCAGTGGGTGTCCCCGGCGCTCAGGGCAGCAGCCCGCGCAGCGGGAACGCCGAACGGCGGGTGGCGAGGACGGCCTGGTCCAGCCGATCGGCGGGGTCGTATCCCGACTCCCACGAGGCGAACGACACCGGCCACCGCCCGTCGGTCATCCGCCGCGGCGCCGGCTGCCGGGTCCGCGCGAACACCTCCTGCCGCCACGCCTCGGGGATCATCGCCGCCGGGTCGACCTCACGCCCCGCCGCGATCCCCACCAGATGCGTCCAGGACCGCGGTACCACCTCGACCACCGCGTAGCCGCCGCCCCCCAGCGCGACCCACTTCCCGTCCGCGTACTCGTGCGCCAGCTCGTGGCACGCCACCTGCACCGCCCGCTGTGCGTCCAGCGACACCGCGAGGTGCGCCAGCGGATCCTCGAAGTGCGTGTCGGCCCCGTGCTGCGACACCAGCACCTGCGGCCGGAACCCGGCGAGCAGCTCGGGCACCACCGCGTGGAACGCCCGCACCCATCCCGCGTCCCCGGTCCCGGCCGGCAGGGCCACGTTCACGGCGGTCCCCTCGCCCGCGCCCGCGCCGGTCTCCTGCGGCCACCCGGTCTGCGGGAACAACGTACGGGGATGCTCGTGCAGCGAGATCGTCAGCACCCGCGGGTCCTCCCAGAACGCCGCCTGCACCCCGTCCCCGTGGTGCACGTCGACGTCCACGTAGGCGACCCGCTCGGCGCCCAGCTCCAGCAGCCGCGCGATGGCCAGCGCCGCGTCGTTGTAGATGCAGAACCCCGAGGCGCCGCCCGGCATCGCGTGATGCAGTCCGCCGGTGAAGTTCACCGCGTGCAGCGCGTCCCCGCGCCACACCGCCTCCGCCGCCCCCACCGACTGGCCCGCGATCAGCGCGGACACCTCGTGCATCCCGGCGAACGCGGGATCGTCCTCTGTGCCGAGCCCGTACGCCCCGCGGGCCGAGGACGGATCGGCGGACGCGGCCTTCACGGCGTCGATGTAGTCCGGGCGGTGGACCAGCCGCAGCGTCGACTCCCCGGCCGGTTTCGCCGCGACGACCGGCAGCTCCCGGTCGAGCCCGAAGGCACCCACCAGCTTCCGGGTCAGCTCCAGCCGGACCGGATCCATCGGATGGTCCGGGCCGAAGTCATAGCCCGTTACTGCCTCGTCCCACATCAGCTGTGCGCGGCCGCTCATGCCCGCCACCGTATCGGTCCGGTTGAGCCGCGAACGACCTGGCGTACACGAGCGTCACCAGCACCAACACCATCGGCACGAGCATGGCCCCGCGGTAGCTCCAGGCGTCCCCGAGCGCACCCACCAGCGGCGAACCGACGAGGAAACCGACGTAGTTGAAGATGTTGAGCCGCGCGATCGCCGCGTCCGAGGCCCCCGGGAACAATCGGCCGGCCGCCGCGAACGTCTGCGGGACCAGGACACACAGTCCCAGCCCCAGCAGGGTGAACCCGAGCATCCCCAGCCAGGCGTCCGGTGCCACGGACACCACCGCGAACCCGGCGGCCGCCACCAGCGCCCCGAGCCGCACCACCGCGGCCGCGCCGAACCGCCGCACCCCGAAGTCCCCGATGGACCGCCCGACCAGCGTGGTCACCATGTACACGTTGTACGGCACGGTCGCCAGCTGCTCCGAGCTGCCCAGCACGTCCTTCAGGTACTTCGCGCTCCAGTTGGAGACGGTCGAGTCCCCGATGTAGGCGAACGTCATCACCAGGCACAGCGGCAGCAGCAGCTTGAAGACGAGGCCCCCGCCCTGCCCGGCCGCCTGCTCCGCCGCGGGCTCCGCGACCCCGTCGACGTACCACCGGCTGCCCACCAGCGCCGCCGGCAGCAGCACGGCGACCACCGGCAGGTACGACACCCACAGCGCGAGATGCCAGTGCGCCCCGGCCCAGGCCAGCGAGGCGCCGACGATCCCGCCCAGGCTGTAGACCGCGTGGAAGCTCAGCATGATGCTGCGCCCGTACGTCCGCTGCAGACTCACCCCGAGCATGTTCATCGAGGCGTCCAGCGCGCCCACGGCGAGCCCGAACACCGCGAGGGCCACGCCGAGTCCGGCCAGCCGGTCACCGGCTCCGACGCCGACCAGGGCCAGCAGCACCACCGGCTGCGACCAGCGCAGCAGCCGGCTGGGCCGGATCCGCCTCACCAGATGCTCGGTCGTCACACTGCCGGCTCCGGCGAGGATCGGGACGGCGGCCAGGAAGACCGGCAGCAGCGCGTCGGAGATTCCGTAGCGGTCCTGGATGGCCGGGATGCGCGTCACCAGCAGAGCGAACGCCACGCCCTGTGCGAAGAAGCTGAACGCCAGCGAGGCCCTGCCGCGCCGCAGCACATCAGTCATGGCGGCGAGCGTAGGGCCCCTGGCTACCTGTGGGTAGATCCAGCCAAAGGTGAATTTCCTTCAGCTTCACTGTCCGATGGATCAGGCGGCGACGGCCACTTCGGGCCGCCGGCCGGCCTTGTCCGCCTCCGCCTCGGCCTCCGCCTTCGCCTCGGCGGCGAGCAGCCGAGCCATCGGCTCGGCCGCGAGGCCACCGCCGACCACGAACGCCACCGTGAGCACCACGGCGATGATGACCGTGCCCAGCCAGACCATGGTGTCGACCGGGACGGTGTAGGCGCCGACCACCCGTGCGACGCACTCGATCAGCAGCGCCGTACCCCACACCAGCGAGAAGGTCCGCTCCTTGCGCCGGAAGGCGACCGAGCCGGCCGCCGTGCCGGAGGCGAGCCGCTGCCAGGCGGCCTCGCGGCCGGCGTCGCCCTTGACGAGGAAGGGCTTCATCCCGGCGGTCATCGCCGGCTTGCCGAGCGCCACCGAGACGAGGATCCCGATCGCGAGGGTGCTGCTGACCGCGCCGTCCTTGGCGAGCATCAGCCGCGGGTCGCCGGACACGAAACCGGCCACCAGGCTCACGACGTTCACCACCAGGGTGAGGAGGGCGAGAGCGTTGGTCGTGCGCTCCTTGACCACCCCCCACACGGTCCGGACCGCCGGCACCACACTGCTCCAGGCGAGCGCCCCGAAGGTGCTCATCCCGAAGGCCTCCTTGAGGAGGTAGTACGCGCCGATCGGCAACGCGACGTCCACCAGCAGCGGCTTGAAGGTCCGCAGCCGGCTCGGGCTCTGCTCGCGGCTCTGGTTCTCGGTCCGGTCCTGGTTCCCCGTGGTCTTCGTCATGCTCCAAGCTTCGCCGCCGGCCGGGGTCCGGCGGTAGGAACGATCATCCGGAGGTCCGCATGACAAATGTCAGCGACCGGCAGGTGCCGCCGGTCATACCAGCAGGTCAGCCAACTCGCCCATGGTGGAGAAGAGTTGACCGGCTCCGGTGAGCCGCGCCGCCGGGGTCATCGCGGTGAACCCGTACACGTCCATCCCGGCCGCCACGGCCGCCTGCACGCCCAGCGGGGAGTCCTCTATGACCAGGCAGCGCCCGGGTGCGACGCCCATCCGCTCGGCCGCGTACAGGAAGAGGTCGGGTGCCGGCTTGCCCCGCCCGACGTCCTGGGAGCTGAAGATCCTGTCCTCCGTGAACCAGCGGTCGAGTCCGGTCGTCCGGTGTCCCACCCTGATCCGCTCGTGGCTCCCGGACGACGCGACGCAGTACGGCACCCCGTCCGCGGCCAGCTTCTCCAGCACTCCGCCGACGCCGGCGACAGGCATCAACTCCCGCTCGAACGCGCCGAACACACGGGCGTGGAAGACATCGTCGAAGTCGTCCGGGAGCCGTTGCCCCGTCCGCTCCAGGACCAGGTCGTGGATCCGGTGCATCGCGGATCCCATGTAGTCCCGGATGGAGTCCTCGTACGTCGTCGGGTGCCCCAGTTCCGTCAGATGGGCGGCCAGGATCCGGTTGGAGATCGGCTCGCTGTCGACGAGCACGCCGTCGTTGTCGAAGATGACGAGGTCGTAGCGCATACCCAGACCCTAAAGGACCCGGAACGCAGAAAACCCCCGCATCTTTCGATGCGGGGGGTTTTCCCAAAGATTGTTCGGCGGCGTCCTACTCTCCCACAGGGTCCCCCCTGCAGTACCATCGGCGCTGTGAGGCTTAGCTTCCGGGTTCGGAATGTAACCGGGCGT
>NZ_JBEXYS010000035.1:0-74686 GCF_040631045.1 Streptomyces sp. NPDC005706
GTCCCTGTTCTGGCTGCCTTTCTCCTTGCGGGAGAGGGCGCGCTGCGCCTTCTTCAAGCGCTTCTCGGCCCGGCGCAGGAAGCACGGGCTGTCGATTTTCGTTCCGTCCGAGAGGACCGCGAAGTGCCCGAGTCCCAAGTCGATGCCGACTTCTGGTGTCGCCTTTGGCAGCACCTCCAACGGGCCGGTCTCCACCACGAAGGATGCGAAGTATCGGCCCGCCGAGTCCTTGACCACGCTCACCGTGGACGGCGTCGAGGGCAGCGTCCGCGACCACTTCACCCGCACGTCTCCGATCTTCGGCAGGCGCAGCTTCTGCCCGGGGGTGATGGACCAGCGGGCGTTCGCGGTGAAGCGGACGGCCTGCCGGGTGTCCTTGCGGGACTTGTACCGGGGCGCGCCCACGCGCGGGCGCTTGCCCTTCACGGCGTCGAAGAAATTTTTGTACGCCGTATCCAGATCCCTCAAGGACTGCTGGAGGACGACCGCCGACACCTCGCCGAGCCAGTTGCGTTCCGGGGTGTTCTTCGCCTGGGTGATGAGCTGCTTCGAAAGGTCCCCGGTTTTCGGGAACGGCAGCCCCTCGCTGCGGGCGGTCTCCCGGGCCCTGAGGGCGTCGTTGTAGACCACCCGTACACACCCGAACGCCCTCGCTAACGCCGCGCGCTGACCGGTGTTCGGGTACAAGCGGAAGCTGTACCGAAGCTGCACGCGGGCCACGATACGCTTCCCGGATCTCGGTCCGTCACTACTGGCGGGCGCAACGCCTGTGGTCCGGCTCGTACTTCGCCGGGTCGGTCGGCGGTGCGCCACTCAGCATCGTGAAGCGGTACATCGAGCAGAGAACCGGCCGCTCTGACGCCGGCCGAAGTGACCGGTGCGGATCCGTGCCCACAGCTGAGGTCAGAGCAGGCTAAGTCGCTTCACCACCGGGCTGAAACCCGGTGCACTGCGAAAAGACCCGGTAGCGCACCGCCGGCCCCAAAGACCCTTCACGTTCGAACGGCTCCCCCTCCGCTGCGGACGATGGGGGGCTCGCGGTCGGCGCGGCCCGACAAGGCGATCACCACCTCGCCGTCCGAATCCTGGCCGAGCTCAGAAAGGCCGCCTCGCCCCGATGCGGGTCTGCGGATCGCGGTGGCTGCGTCACCATGCGTTGATGATCGGCGCGCCGGGGTCGTGCTGCCGCCAGGCCTCGTTGAGGCGGGCGAGCCGGTCCGCGGCGGCGATGCCGAGCAGGGACGCGACCTTGCCGTCGCTGACTTCGAACGCCACGGCGCCCACGACCCGTTCGTCACTCACGGCAAGGACGGCCGGTGAGCCGTTGACCATCGCGAGGTGGAACGCGGCGGAGCCGCCGGCCAGCCGCCGCTTCGCCGCAGTGGGCTTGAAACCGGCCCGCACATAGGAGGCGACCCGCTCGCATGTGGTGTACCGCAGCAGCCGCCTGGCCAGTCCGAAGCCGTCCGAGACCGCGGTCGCGTCGGCGGTGAGCATCGCCACCAGCCGTTCGGTACGCCCCGACGTGGCGGCGAGGAGGAACTCCTCGACGATCCGTCGCGCGGACGCGGGGTCCGCCTCCTGGCCGCCGCGGCGCTCGGCGGTGACCCGGATCCGGGCCCGGTGGACATGCTGCTGGCTCGCGGACTCGGTGATGTCGAGGATCTGGGCGATCTCCGCATGAGGGTAGGAGAAGGCCTCGCGCAGGACGTAAGCGGCCCGTTCGGCTGGGGAGAGGCGCTCCATGAGGATCAGGACGGCCAGGGACACCGATTCGCGTTGCTCGACAGTTTCGGCAGGACCGAGCATCGCATCGCCCTCGAGGAGCGGCTCGGGCAGCCAGTCGCCGACAGCGCGTTCGTGGCGCGCCTGCGCCGAGCGGAGCCGGTCGAGGCAGAGATGGGTGACGACCTTGGTCAGCCACGCTTCCGGCACCTCGACCCGGTCGCGGTCTGCGGCCTGCCAGCGCAGGAACGCCTCCTGCACGATGTCCTCGGCGTCGGCGGCCGAGCCGAGCAGACGGTACGCGAGCGAGGCCAGCCGGCCCCGGCCGGCCTCGAACCGATCGACGGCTGCGCTGTCCATGCGCAGCAGCCTAAGCGGCGGCCCTCACACCGGCCCGATCAGGGGCGGCGCCCAGACGGTGCCTGCGCCTGGGCATGCCGAAGGTCGGGTGGGCGGTGCTCCACCCGGCCCCCTTGAGCACGCCCGACTTGAGCCGTGCGGCGGTCCGGCCGCCCAGGTACCAGGACTTCGAGCGGGCGTTGCCGCCCACCACCTGGAAGATCGCGTCTCGCCGCCCGAGGCTGATGTGGTTGCCGTAGTACTTCAGCCCGACGGTCGGGACGGTGCTGCCCCTCAGGCGCGCGATGATCGCGGCGCTGGCCTGCATGGTGGTGTAGCCGGCCGAGGCGCAGGACATCGGCAGCGGCCGGCCGTTGTCGCCGATCGCGTAGGCGCTGTCACCGGCGGCGTAGACGTTGGGGTGCGAGAGCGAGCGCATGGTGCGGTCGACGGCGATCTGGCCGGTCTCGGCGACCGCCAGGCCGCTGGCGGCCGCGATGGGGTGTACGGCGAACCCGGCCGTCCACACGGTCACGTCGGCCGGGATGGACCTGCCGTCGGCGGCGATCGCGCGTGTCGCCTCGACGGCTTCGATGCCGGTGTGTTCGTGGACGGTGATGCCGAGCCGGTCGAAGGCCTGGCGCAGGTGACGGCGGGCCTTCGAAGAGAGCCAGGCGCCCGGCTCGCCGCGGGCGGCAAGCGCGACCGAGAGGTCGGGCCGGGACTCGGCGAACTCGGTGGCGGTCTCGATGCCGGTCAGCCCCTCACCGACGACCAGTACGGTGGCGCCCTCGCCCAGACCGGCCAGGCGCTCGCGCAGACGCAGCGCCGAGGGCCGGCCGGTCACATCGAAGGCGTGCTCGGCCACGCCGGGCACGCCGTGGTGGGCTACGGAGCTGCCGAGCGTGTAGAGGAGTGTGTCGTATGCGAGCTCTGTGTCGCCGTCCTCGCCGGTCGCGGCGACTGTCCTGCGCTCGGGGTCGATGCCGGTGACGCGGGCCAAGTGCAGCCGCACCCCGGTGCCCGCGAAGACGTCGGCGAGCGTGCGGAACGTGAGATCCTGGCCGATCGCGAGCTGGTGGAGCCGCATCCGCTCCACGAAATCGGGCACGGCGTTGACCACGGTGATCTCGGTGTCGGCCGCGGAGAGCCGGCGGGTCAGGCTTCCGGCGGCGAAGGCCCCGGCGTATCCGGCGCCGAGTATCACGATGCGGTGCTTCATGGCGTTGCTCCTGTCTCGTTCGCGTGCCCCTTGAACGAGACGGCGCCCCGATCGCTGACAGGAGCCGGGTGTGACGCGGGTCACCGAACCACGGAGAACGGCTGAACCTGCGACAGATGCCGGGGCGCCTCTTCGGCAGACGCGGATCTGCCACGCCCGCGTCGCCTTCGCGCGGATGGCAGTAGCCGTAGCCCTCGTCGGCGTGGCGCTTTCCCGGCCGTCGTCGGTGCGGCGGGTGGTGGTGCGCGAAGGTTCGCCGCCGGCACGTCCGGTCACCGTACCTGCGTCGGACACCGCCCTGAGGCCAAGGTGGCGCCCTTGGGCGCCACCCGCTGGAACAGCTCGCCACACCGTCGAGGGACGTATCAACCGCCCAGGGCGGTGGCGCGGCATCGCCACCCGCTACGAGAAGACCGGACACGACGGTGGTGCGAGCCCGGGGGCCCTGTCAGCGGACGACGTCGAACACGTTCTTCTGCAGGCCGTTGGCGTAGACGTCGTGCTCGACCAGCTTCAGCTTCTGCGTGTCCTTGTCCGTGGTGCTGAAGAGCCGCTTGCCCGCTCCGAGCAGGAGGGGGAAGACGAGCAGGTGGTAGCGGTCGATGAGGTCGGCGTCCGCGAGGGCCTGGTTCAGGCAGGCGCTGCCGTGGACGATGATCGGGCCGCCTTCGGTCTTCTTCAGCGCGGTGACCTCATCCAGTGAGCGAAGGATCGTCGTCTCGCCCCAGTTCGTCACGAGGTCGTCCTCGGTAAGGGTGGTCGAGACGACGTACTTCGGCATCAGTTTGTAGTCGGCGAAGTCCTCCATGTCGGGCCAGACCGGGCTGAACGCCTGATAGCTGGTCCGGCCCATCAGCATCGCGGTGGCTTCCTTCTGCTCCCGGCCCTTGATGTCGAACGCCTCGGGGAGGAACTCGATGTCCTTGAAGGTCCAGCCGGAGTTCCGGTAGCCGGGCTCGCCGCCGGGGGCCTCCACGACGCCGTCGAGCGAGATGAAGGCGGTGCTGATCAGGGTGCGCATCTTTGTTCCTCGGTGTCTCGTGTCCGGTTCTCACGCCAACTCGGCCGGCGCCGGCTGCGACCGCCCTCGCGGCCGCCGCGCACCAACCGTGATCTTTGACCGTCGATCATGAAGGAACTCATCGGCCGTCGCGGCCCTTTTCTGCGGACTCGGCCGCCCGGGCACCTAGGGGGAGCCAGCCGCACACCCCGCGATCGCGCGCCGTACCGACGGCCGGGCAGCGACGAGCGGCACCAGGCCTGCCGCGAAAAGGTGGCGCGGTGTCTTTTGCGGTCGAGCCTCCTGATCCAGACGAAGCGGCCCAGCCCGGCGACGGACCGGCCGATGTCCTCGTTGCGATGCTCCGCGGCGAACACCTTCCACGAACCCCAACCCGCCGCAACCGGGTGAGGTTCGGACCGCCGCTCGGTTCAGTCCTCCGGCCGAAGCCGGCGGCGAGCGGCCTGAAGCCGCTGGTCGTAGTCAGGCGCGAACAGCTCGGGAAGCGCTTTGTCCAGCGTTTTGGCGATCCGATGGATCGGTGCCCGGAGCGCCGGGTCGTCGACAACCCGGCTGAGGTCCGTCATCTGCAGCTTCTCCAGCCGGTGCGACAGCACCAGCGCCTGATCACTCGTGAGTTTGATCGTGACCTCACCATCGCCCATGCACACCCCTACGGCTCAGCCCTCACTGTCGACCACACGAACCTACTTCGGCCTTGACCCAACACGTAGGGCACCGCTCCCCCGGCAGCCGGGCTGCTGCGGTGCGGTCGGCCGTCGACTGCCGTGCGGGGCTGCCGTGTTGGGGATGCGGGGCTGCACGAGGGGTGGCCGGCGCTGCGAGGCGTGGTCAGCCTGTTTCGGGGTGGTCGGGGTGGTCGGGGTGCGCGGCGGCGGGGGTGAGGGGTCCGTTGGCCACCACGATGGAGGTGAGCGGGTAGGGCGGGCCGCTGGTACCGCCCAGGGCGAGGAGGGGGGTGTCGTCCTCCTGGCGCAGGCCGTCGTAGAGCCAGGTCTGGCCGAGGCGGTCGGTGTGGCCGAGGGCGAGGTCGTAGACGCGGCCCCCCAGCACGAAGGGGTCGGCGGCCTGCTGCACCGCCTCCTGAAGGAGACGCGGCACGGCCTCCGCGGCGAGATGAACCTCGACACCGTCGAGGTACCCGGTGGCGGTCTGGACCCAGCCGCTGCGTTGGGTCGGCGCGTTCAGGGGTGCACCGATCGCGGACAGCCAGTACTCCCAGTCGCCCAGCGACACGGCGTGGATGTGGACGTCGACGCGTTCATCATCCGCGGTGATCTGCGTGACCTCGAGCCGGGCGGCGTTCTCGGCCCGCAGCCTGGCCGCCGTGACCGCGGCCGAGGGCTGCGTCTGACCCTCGTCGGGCGTGCCCGGCTCCTGGGCACCGGTGCTCTGGGCCGGGACCGGTTCGAGTGCGGCCGGCTGCTGGGCGGGCGCGGCGCTCTGGCGGTCGGCGGTCGGGGACTGCGTCTGACCTGCGTCGGCCGTGCGCGGCCCCCGGACGTCGCTGTTCTGTCCGGTGACCGGTCCGAGCGCGACCGGCCGCCGGGCGGCAGCCAGGGCAGGCACGGAAGTCTGCTGCCGGGCGGGTGCCGGGGCGCGCGCGGCGGCCCGCTCAGCCGGGGCCTGAGGCTCGGCCTGGCTCCCGTCGGGCGTGCGCTGCTCCTGGGTACCGGTGCTTTGTCCGGTGACCGGCCCGGGTGCGGCCGGCTGCTGGACGAGGGCCGGTTCGAGCGCCGCGGCCGGGGTGTCGTAGGAGTCGGGCACGTTCGCGCCCGCGGGGCACGGCTCGTACGCGCCGAGGATGTGCAGCGGGCGGGGCGTTGTGGGTGGGCGGGGTGTGTCCTCGGCGGAGCGGGGCGCGGTGACCGCCTCCCACAGGGTCGCGCCCGGTGCGGGGTGCGCCTCGGTCCCGGTGACCTCGCGTCCGGCGTCGCCGGGCGGCTCCGTGTTGAGCTCAGCAGGCGGCGTCGGTTGCTGTTGTCTGAGTCGTCTGAGGGTGTCGGCGCCGCCCGTTTCCACCAGGCGGCCCTGTGCGTTGAGGTCGGCGATGAAGGCGTGGGCGAGTTCGCTGAGGCGGGCGGTGAGTTCCCGCTCGAGGTCGGTGTCCTTGTTGTAGGCGATGGTCATGCCACAGCTCCCGGGTAGGCCTTGCGGAGGGAGTCGAGCGCGCGCCACTGGAGTGTTTTGACGGCGCCGTCGGTGGTGCCCATGGTGCGGGCGGTCTCGCGGACGGACATCTCGCCCAGGAACCGCAGCCGGATGACGACCTGCTGACGGGGGGTGATCTCGGCGAGGGCGTGATGCAGGTCGTCCAGGGCGAGCGAGGACAGAACGGTTTCTTCAGTGTCGCGGACCGAAGGGGCCCAGGTATCTGTCACCTGGGTGATCTGGCCGACGAAGGTGAGGTTGCGGGTCATGGCGGTCTTGAAGTGGTCGGCGACCACATGGCGTGCGATGGTGCACAGCCAGGCACGGATCGACGTCCCGTTCCACGTGAAGGTGTTGATCTTGATCCATGCCTTCATGAAGACGTCCGCGGTGAGGTCCTCGGCCAGGGCGGTGTGCGATCTGACGCGCTGGCCGATGAGGGTGGCGATGACGCCGTGGTGCATCCGGTACAGCTCGGCGAACGCCTCGCGATCGCCTTGCTGGGCGCGGGTGATGAGGGCCGATTCCCCCGGGGCGCCGCCGTCGAGGGCGGTGTCGTGAGCCTGAGTGGTCAAAGGATTGCTCCGGTCGTCGGGAAAGAGGAGGTGGTGAGATCGGGCTGCCGGCAGAACGTGAGGCGGGACTTGCGAAGACCGCCCGGCGGGCCGCGAGCCCCGGGGGGTGGAGGGAACCGGGCCGGGTTCTCGGACGGCCGCATGCCGGCCGAGGCCCCCGTGCCGGCCGAGGATCGGGCCGGTTCCCGGACGGCCGCATGCCGGCCGAGGTCCCCGGGCCGGCCGAGGATCGGGCCGGTGCTCAGTCGGCCGTGTGCCGGCCGAGGTCCCCGGGCCGCAGGCGGTGCCGTTCCCGGGCGGGCACACGCCGGCGCTGCGGAAGGCTGCGCTGCAGCGTCTGCGGGTCGTCGTAGACGAGCGCGTCGAGTCGGACACGGTAGGCGTCGCGCAGCGTCCAGAGCGTGTCCAGGCTCGGCTGTTTCGTTCCGCTCGCGAGCCGGTGGAGCGTCGACCTGCTGATACCGGTGCGCTGCGCCATGTCGGCGACGCTTTCGTCACCCAGCTCCCTGGCCTTGAGCAGGAGCGTGGCCATATGGAGGCGAAGCATGGTCAATAGACCCCCTCAGCAACGTGCAGCCGTGCGGCTGACCCACACGCGCGCAACATATGCAAGTTGCCGGATATGAGTGACGCAAGGGTATTTTGATTCGCACACCAATACGAGATTCGGGATGTGGCCTGCGTAAATGCCGATCTAGGTTGTGACCTGCGAAGGTGCACGCGTGCAACCAGCATGTGACAACATGCCTGCGCGCTACCCTCCGACCATGCGGAGTGCGAAGGATTCCCCCCACGACAGCCGTGCCGAACGACAGGCTCAGGCGCAGCGGATCGGCGCGTATCTCACTCAGGCCGCCACGGCAGCCGGATACGACGTCCGCCGGCGCCACGGCGGCCGGGCGCAACTGGCGGCCGCGACCGGTCTGAGCCTGACCACCATCAGCCGGACGCTGGACGGTAAAACATTGCCGCTGTCCTCGCAATTGACGACGTGGGCGACCGTCCTCAATCTTGATCACCGGATGGTTCTGGTGGAGAGCGGTCTCATTCCCGAGCAGCGAGGACCCGAATCACCACGACGGGGATCTCCATCACCACGACAGGCATCGAACACGGCGACGCTCTCGCCGGACGAAGCCATGACCGCATGGAGAATCACCGATCCCATCATCCGCAGGACGCTGAACGGGAGCATCGTCCACGCGATCGCACTGCAGGCGGAAATCGACGCGGCCGCGGGAGCCCGAGCCGTGCACGATGGCGACCACAACGGCACGTGGCGCACCCGCGGATGACACCCCTGCCGCCGGGATCCCCCTCTCCCGGTTCGCCGCACGCCGGCCGTCGCGGCATGAACTGACCGCCCGAGGAGGGGACGTGACGCACACCGGCCGGCCCTGAATCGCCAGGTGAGCGCGGCCCGGTGTCGCGCGACGAACGGGCCGGTACCGCCAGGCGTGCGGGCCACTGTCGCGCGAGGCGCGCGGGCCGGTGTGTGTCATCTGCTGCCACGCCGGGGCGGTGGCCCGGCGCCGCGTCCGGCCGGGCGCGGCGCCGGCCGGGCCGGGGCCGGGGGCCTGGTGGCCGCGTACCGCGATCACCGGCAGTGCCACCACGCCTGCGGCCGCGCCGGAATTCGAGCACATGCGCGCCCGCCGGGTCCGCCCCCCTCGGCAATGGCTCTCCCGCTAAGCTCGGCGGAATCTTCCCGGAATCCAGTGCCCGCACCACGGCTCACGATCACCGGAAGAGCGGGGAATATCCTCCTGCCGTGCCACATCCAGCGGGTCGAAAAGGGCCACGCCGAGAGGGGTATCAGGTGCTTGTCGTACACGGAGCCCCCATGACCGCTGTCGTGCGCAGCCACACCGGTGAGGCGGTGGTCCTGCTTTCCGGCGACGCGCTGCGGCAGGTACCGCAGGCAACGCTCATCGATATGATCAAAGCAGCTGCCGTCGTTCTCAGCGCCGAAGAACTCAAGACCGTCCACAACGCCGTTCCCACACTCGGCACAGGCCCCCCGGACTTTCATGTCCATGTCGACGGAAACGAATTGACGGTCTACCGACTGACCGTCAACTGAGTTGCCTCGGTAGTCGACGAACGTCATTCGTCTTTCCCGTTGCCGTGGGGCAGCCGGCCCTTCCCGACGACACCCGCCCCAGGCGGCGTAAGGTCTTTCCGGGCGAAATGATCTCGCGAGACGACTCGGGCCCAGAGGGATGTCGCGAGCCGCGATGAGTTGTACGGCGCCTGGCGGTCCTACAGTCGAACCGGCGTCACCCGAGGAGGACTTTGGATGCGCAGCGTGACCTATTCGATGAGCGTCTCACTCGACGGCTACATCGTCGGACCGGACGGCGAATTCGGCTGGACGGCGCCCGACGAGGAGGTCTTCGGCTTCTGGATCGACGAGATCCGCCAGGTCGGCGTCCACCTGCTGGGGCGACGGCTCTACGAGACGATGCTGTACTGGGAGAGCGCCGACCAGGACCCCACCCTCGACGCCTGCGAACTGGAGTGGACCGCGCTGTGGAAGCCGCTTCCCAAGGTGGTGTTCTCCACCACGCTGCAGGCGGTGCAGGGCCACGCCCGCCTCGCCTCCGGCACCCTGGCACAGGAGATCGAACGGCTGCGCGCCGAACCGGGGGAAGGCGACATCGCGATCGGCGGCGCGGCCCTCGCCGCCGAGGCGGCCGCATCCGATCTGATCGACGAGTACCGGGCCATGGTCTACCCGGTGCTGGTCGGCGGCGGCACCCCGTTCTTCCCCCGACACGAGCGCCGAGTCGACCTCGAACTCGCCGAGACCCGCACCTTCCGCTCGAACGTCGTCCACCTCCGCTACCGCGTGGTGCGGTAGGACCTGCTGGGGGCATCACCGGCCGGCGTCCCTGCGGCCGTGCACCGCGGCCACCGGGCCACGGCCGCGGGGTTACAGCCGCGGCTGCGGCTGCGGCTGCGGCTGCGTGTGCGTGTGCGGCTGCGGCCGCAGGGGAGTCTCCTGGTCGGCCTGTGGCGGTCGCACGAGGTCGGTCCTCATCCCGTGCATCCAGTGCCTCGCCGTGTCCTGCCTCTTCACAGGGCCGCGGGCTGTGACAGCACTCTTCGGGATGCGGAACTTACGATCCAGAGCGCAATCCCAGAACACTGTGCTCCACCGCACCCGGGGGAAGATCGCTCCTTCGCGAAGCCCTGACGGTCAACTCGACCAGGCCGGCGCGGAGTTCGGCGGCGGGCTCACCGAGCACGATCGCGCTGATGACCAGCTCCATCATCAGGCAGTCGTACGCGTCGCCCATGCTCCGATGGCGCTTGCCGTCGGCCTCGACCACGGCAGAGGCGATCCTCCTGCCACGGCCGGCCGCCGGGGCGAAGGACACCTCGTAGACGCCGTGACCGGTCCAACTCCGGTGCATGTAAAGGACATCGTCCTCAACGAAGAGGTTCCACTTCTCATCCATGTCCCGGGCTCGGTATCCGTGCCGGATCCGGTCCCAGTCCTCGTCGGTCCAGACACGGTCCGGCAACTGGGACACCGGCCGGGGCGTGCTGATCGGATTCAGGCGCCGGAACGACTGGCGGGTGAGCGGGGCATCGGCCATCATGACGCTGATTTTATGGATGCACCACCACTCCCGCAGGACAGCGGATCACCTGCAAGAAGAAGCAGGCGGCCTGGGCGGAGGGCGCCCTGCAAAACCGGGAGGCGCTTCACCGGCGGACCGCCGAGATCAGCTGGCCGGGCCGCTCCTCGCGCTGCGGCGGGGTGCTGATCGGGCGGCCGTAGGCGGCAGCGCGCTCGCGCAGGGTGCGGCTGTCGGCCTCCCAGCCGTGCCCGGCCAGCCAGCGCACCGGGTCGTCGGGCATCTCCGAGACCCACAGGGACGCCGCCGATCCCGGCGCGGCGTCCGCGGCGAAGCGCTCGATCACGCCGCGCGAGCCCAAGGTCAGCCCCATCCGGCTGCCTGCCGCCGACCGCGTGCTGATCCGGGCCAGCAGCAGCTCCACCGCATCCTCGGGCAGGTAGATCAGCAGTCCTTCGGCGATCCACACGGTCGGCACGGCCGGGTCGTGCCCTGCGGCGGCCAGCGCGGCCGGCCAGTCCTCACGCAGATCCACCGCGACGGTGATCCGCTCGCAGCGCGCGACGGCCCGCTCCTGGCGCAGCACCGAAGCCTTGAAGTCCAGTGGGGCGGCGGTGTCGACCTCGAACAGCCGAGTGCCCTCGGGCCAGTCCATCCGGAAGGCCCGGCTGTCCATGCCGGCGCCGAGCAGCACGACCTGCCGGACCCCGAACGCGCAGGCCTGCCGCAACAGGTCGTCGAGGAACTTCGTCCTGATGACGATGGAGAACGACACGGCCAGCCGGCGGCGTCGCGCGGCCTCGTCACCGGGCGGCGGCGAGGAGGGCCACAGGCCGCCGGCGGCGGCGAAGGCCTGTGCCAGCGGGTCGCGAAACAGCGCGTTCTCCCGCTCGGTCTCCAGCGCCCGCACCCTGGCCACCCCCACCGCCGTGGCCCACACTCCCGACGGCTGCACCCGCTCCTGCTCATCAGTCACCGCGCCAGCCTAGAGCGGTTCCAACGGGGCCTGATGAGCGGAGCCGGCCTTAAGACACGGCCGGCCGGTCATGCGCGCACTGACCGCCCACGATCACCAAAACCACTCTGAGGCGAAGATCAGCAGCCGCCCTGTGTTACGCGACCACGCGAAGCGGGCCGGAGCCCCGGGAACGAACAGCGGATGTCCACCCCTTCGAAAGGCACCGCCGTCCGGCGCCGTTCGACTGCGGCGGCGGCACTCGGGCTGCGACGCCCGTGAACGCCGCGCCTGCCGCTGCCACCCCCTGCGGGCCATCGGACACATCAGGCGGGAGCCAGATGTGATCCTGCATGGATGAACCCTCCCGGAGACGCGCACCTGCGTACGTGGACGCTGCGACTCATGGCTCTCCTCGCAGCCGACACCCAGGCGCAGCTTGCCTGGGCGGGTGAGCGGGAGCCGCAGACACAGTCCGTCGTGGAAGAGGTCGAACTCCTCTGCCGCATCTGCGTGGGACTCACGGAGCGCGGAGCCTTCGAACCCGAGAATCTGCGCGCTCTTTCAGCCATCGGCCGCTGCCTCGCCGAGATCGATGCCGCCTGCCGCGCCGGACTCTGGTCCGACGCCCTGGTCACCGATCCGGCGTGGGACGCCATACGTCCTCTCGCCCGCCAGTTCCTCCTCACGACGCTGGGCGACTGGCGTCAGCCACTGCCCGCGGTGGCGAGTTCGACGAGTGCGTCGTAGGTGAGGAGTGGACGTGCGCCTGTGGCGCCGTGCATGACCGTGACGCAGCGCCTGCTGAAGAGGGACGCAGGACACCTCCGCCAGGAAGGCCAGTTCCTCGGTCTTCTTCCACTCCGTCAGCGCCGCCGACGACTGCACGTAGGAGACGCGGCGCTGCTCGCCGTACCAGGCCCGTGTGCGCTCCTCCAACGCCTTGTTGTACACGAGGCGAACGCAGCCGAACGTGCGGGACAGCTCTGCCGCCTGCTCGTTCGTGGGGTAAAAGCGGTACTTGAACGCCCGCTTGACCTGCTGCGACATAGCTCACTTCTATCAGTTCCCGTGTGAACGGCTGGTGTCGGCCGGTGGCCATAGACGCCGAATCGCCCTGGCGGCGACTCGCGGTTCCCTGCCCCGCTACGCGGGAGCTTCGTTTCCTCCCCGGCCTGAAGGCCGGGGTATCCAGGAAGGAGACCCGATGACGGCGTCGACGATCCCCGCGGTCGAGTCGAGGCCGTAGGCACTGCAGAAGTCCTCCAGCCGCGCACGCCGGTCGGGCGGAGCCGGGTACCGCAGGCACTCGGCATCGTCGCGGAACGGCGCGACGTACTGCAGTGCGTAGGCCACGTCGTGCGAGCGTGGGGCCGGACGGGCGAAGTCGAAGTCGATGATGCCCACCGGCTCGATCCCCTGCCAGACGACGTTCCAGGGGCCGAAGTCCCCGTGGCAGACGACGTCGTCGCCCCGGCCGTCTTCCTTGGCGGGGCGTTCGGCGCTTTGCCGTGAGGGAGGCTGTTGACCCTCACGCGGCGTCAGGCTGCATAGTCGGTGCCGTGGACGATCACTGGAGGGTGGGACGCGTAGCCGAGCTGGCCGGCGTGAGCGTCCGCACACTGCATCACTACGACGCGATCGGGCTCGTACGCCCCTCGGCGCGGACCGCGGCCGGATACCGGGCCTATGCGGCGGGCGACGTGGAGCGGCTGCGCCAGGTGCTGGCCTACCGGCGGCTGGGTTTCGGGCTGCGGGAGATCGCACAACTGGTCGGCGACCCGTCCACCGACGCGGTCGCGCACCTGCGCCGGCTGCGCCGCCTGCTGCTGGAACAACGTGATCGCGCCCAGGCCATGGTGGCGGCCATCGACCAAGAACTCGAGACCAGGGCGAAGGGACGGAAGGTGACACCGCAGGAGCAACTGGGGATGCTCGGTGCACGGCTGTACGACGCGATCGGCGGCGCCTACACCGCGACACGGCGTACCGATCCGCGGATCGCCGCGCAGGTCTGGGCGGCGCTCGGCGACGCGCGGACGGTACTGAACGTCGGGGCCGGCACCGGCTCCTACGAACCGGCCGATCGCGAGGTGACCGCGGTGGAGCCGTCGGCGGTCATGCGCGGGCAGCGGCCCGCCGGGGCGGCGCCGTGCGTGGCCGCCACCGCGGAGAGCCTGCCGTTCGAGGACCAGTGCTTCGACGTCGCGATGGCCGTCTCCACCGTCCACCACTGGCAGGACCCGATAGCGGGGCTGCGCGAGATGCGGCGCGTGGCCCGCCGCGTGGTGGTCCTCACGTTCGACACCGACGAACCCGGATGGCCGAACCGGTTCTGGCTCACCCGCGACTACCTGCCCGAGTTCACCACCGTCCTCGCCGAATTTCCCTCGCTCGCCTCGATGGCCGACGCGATCGCCGCCCGCACCGAGCCGGTGCCCGTCCCGTGGGACTGCACCGACGGCCTGTTCGAGGCCTACTGGCGCCGCCCCCGGGCGTATCTGGAGGACCACGTACGCCGCGCCATGTCGGTGTGGACCAGGGTCGGGCCACAGGCCGAGCAGCGGGCGGTACGAAACCTTGGCGACGACCTCGACTCCGGCCGGTGGGCCGAACGCAACAGCGCCCTCGCCGGCCTCGACACGGCAGACCTCGGCCTGCGCCTGCTCACCGCCTGACCCGCGAAACACATCCACCGCCCAGGGCGACCTCCTGGACGGCCCGCCGACCCGGCTGCTGGTCTCCTCCCCCACTGACCGGCGACCCATGCCGCTGCGAGCCTGCGCCTGCTCACCGCCTGACCCGCGAAACACGTCCAGCGCCGCCAGGGCAGCATCCTGGACGGCGAGCCTGCTCGGCTCATCCTCCTCCCCTGCTGACCGGCCGACCCCGGGCCGCGTCGAAAACGGCCATCCTCCGCCCGGCCGGCCCCACGACGAACGGCGGCGGACACGCTCCTGGTGAACAACCCTGCCGTCACGGCCGACGGGCCCCACGGTGAGCGGATGATCGAAGAGACGATTGGCGAGGTGTTCGCGGCCGGCGGCTGCTTCGGAAGCCTGAGCGCGCTGGAGATCGACGGGCCGGGACGGCTGTCGGTAGCGGGGGGAGAGCTGGCGGTGGCGGCCTCCACGTTCAAAATCGCCATCGGCCTGGAGTTCTTCTGCCAGGCAGCGGAAGGCGAGTTGGATGCCACCGAGCGCGTGGTGGTCGTCCCGGCCGAAGCGACGCCGGGCGGCCAGGGACTGTGCATCACCGAGGACCCGGTTCAGATGTCGCTGCGCGATGTCGCCCGGTCGATGCTGACCCTCAGCGACAACACCGCCACCGACGTGCTGATTGGCCGGATCGGTATCGAACGGGTCAGAGCGCGCCTCGACGGGCTCGGCCTCACCGGCTTCCACCTGCCGGGCACGATCCAGCACGAGTTCGACACCGCGGCCCGCGACGCCGGGTTCGCCGGCTGGAGCGCGATGGCCGACACGGTACGGGACGCCGCATCACCGGAGGACGGCGAGGCGCTGTGGCAGCGGGTGCTGGCATCGCCGGGGATGCGGCCGGGACGGATCAGCAGTGCCACCGCCGACGACCTCGCCGCCCTCGTCCGCGCGATCTGGCGGGACGAGGCCGGTCCCGCCGCAGCGTGTTCGAACCTGCGTCGGACGCTAGGACAGCAGCGGCTCACCCGGAGGATCGCCACCGGCTTCGGACCAGACGTGCTGGTCACGTCCAAGTCGGGCACCGTGCCCGGTGCCGTCAGCAACGACGTCGGCGTGGTCGTCTTCCCCGACGGACGCCGATACGCGATCGCCGTCCTCACCCGGCCGCTGACACCCGGAACACTCATCCACGACGACACCCTCGGCACCGCGGCCCGAACAGCCCTGGACCACCTGCGAACGGATCGGACACCCCATTCCCAGTGAGGACCACGGCGCCGCACCCGGGAGCGGCGGCGCGCGCCCAGGAGCGAGGGACGCGCGCCCGGGGGCGGTGCGCGTTCGGGGGCGGGGGCGCGTTCGGGTGGGGCATCATCGCTGTGGCCCGGTGTCCCGCGGCGCCCACCTCGCCGGGGGTGGGGGTACTGCGACGGGGAGCGGCATACCGCCTCGCCTGGCGCGTCGGCATCTGCAAGCCAGGGCGAGCAGGCCTTGCGCGTGGACGCGAACCACAAGCGGCCTGATCACAAGCGTCCGTGGACTCGGCGAACGAGCGGCCGTTCGAAACTCGGGCAACGCCGGCACTGGCTGCAGCACGTTCCCCTCAGCCTCAGCCGGATCGGTGGCATCGCCGGTGCCGTCCTCGTCCTCAGCGGAATCTGAAAGTGATCACCGCTGGGTAAAGGGCCGAGCGTGCCGGTCCGTGCTGACGCGGCTGCCCATCTTGCCTACCGGACTTGTGTTGATACCGGGTCGAGGAAGAAGAGGCACTGGTTCGCGTTGAACTCGCCGACCTTGGCGACGAAGCGGAACGTGTCGCCCTCGTTGACGGTGGCGGGAATCTTCTTGCCGGTCAGTTCCAGGTCAAGGACGCTGACGTCCTCGTACTTGAAGGCCGGGCCGACCGCCGTGTTCGGCCCCTTGTCGCCTGGACCGAGGAGGACGTCGTAGCGGGTGTCGTAGTCACCGTGGGGCGCCATGTTCACGATCGAGCCGTTGAACGCGATCGCCTGGCCCTCATGCTTGGCAGTGAAGTCCCGGTTCGCGTCGTCGCAGTAGTCCGCCTTCAGCAGCGCCGCGAACTCCGGGCTGTTCTCAGCAGTGATCACCTCAGGGGCGGCCGACTCAGCCGCACTCGGAGTCGGCGTAGCGGAAGGCTTCTCACCCGCAACGGCCGTCGGCTTGCCTGACGCGTCCTTCTTCTCTCCTCCGCCGCTGAGTGCAGAGGCAACGACGCCGACGATGACAAGGATCACGAGGACGGCGGCCGCTGCGCCCATCACGAGCCGCGGCAGCGGCTTCTTCGGCCGACGGAAGTTCAGGGTGGAACGAAGCGTGCCCGGAGCCCGGTCTAGCAGCTCCCAGCCGTCCTTCTGCATCTTCGAGATCACCAAGCCGTCGGTGCCGCGAACGGTCCGCACGCTTCTGTACTCGTACTTGATCTCGTCGGCCATGCGGCTCCACGCCCTCCGAATGGACTGTTCACACACCAACTGCCCCGCGATCATAGGGGACTTTGCGAGGAACTCGGCATCACCGATCTCACCCTCGTTCGCCGAGCCCGCCCCCGGACCGAGGAGCACTCCGCACGCGGGGCCAGCCGGCTCGCCAGGCCGAACGCCGCTCCGCGACGGTGTGGTCGCGGGTGGGCACCAGGGTGCTGTCCACGATCAGCACGGTGTGCTCCGCGAACCGCTTGCTGGCTGGCTGGAGGCCGAGCGTCGGACCGAGGTGATCGATGATCCGGTCCGCCGCCGGCTCGGCAAACCCCGAACAGCGCAGCCAGTTGGCGCACGGTCAGGTTTATGCGCCAGTAGGCCGCCAACAGCATTGCCCGGTCCCTCCACCGGCGAACTCCACGGCCGACCCCGGCGTACCGCGTCCGCACCCTCGCGCCGCAGAACCGTCACCGTGCTTGCCGAGTTGCCGCGGGCTCAGCCCGGTGAACGGGGTCGTCCATGACGGCTCCGACACGGTAATCACACCATCCACGCCGGGATGCATCGCACCGGCCGGGCGTGGCCCCGTCAGCAGTCCTCCCACTTCAGCGGAACTCGTGAACCACCTGGATCTCGCCGACCATGTGGGCGTTGAAATCGTCCAGTTCCTCGGCTGGAACCCAGAGTTCGAGGATCGTCCGCCCGCCGGCCTGCCGGATGGGATACCGGCTCAAGAACTCCGACTCGACGTCAAAACGAGTGACGAAGCCGGCACCATCGTGCTTCACGTTCCAGTCCCGCGCGATCCTGACCGCGTAGTCCTCGTTGAGCACCGGGTAGAAGATCGGCTGCTCAGGCAGTCTCGGCGGCCAGGAACGCCAGTTCAGCTCCCGTACCAGATCCAGCTCCTTGAGCCCGGTGGGGCGCCACAGGGTCGTCGTTGCTTGCCGGCTGGTCATCTGCATCGCTCTCTGCACGTAGGCCGCCGGTAGGGCGGGTCGACCGGACGATACCCGCACCGCGAACTCGGCAGCTACGCAGTTTCCACACCTGACGAGTTCCGCGACCAGCAGTTACAGGACAGCCCCGAGGTGCCGCGCCATGCCCTGGCGCGGGCACGAGACACAGACGACATGACCCGTTCCCGGGCCCTGTCGAACAGGACCAGAACCAGCCGGCGCAAGACATCAAGCCGACACGGCGGCCCGGCGGCGGTTCGCTTGCGCGCCCGCGCCACGACACGCGCCAGCACTCCCTGCGTCAATGCGCGACGACCGGACTTGCGTTGACGAGAACGACGCCGTCCCTACCGTCACGCGCCTCACGCCCCGCACGCCTCACGCCCCATGCCCCATGCCCCATGCCCCATGCCCCCGCGTGCCAACGACTGCGGTTCGTGCCAACCCCCACATAGCCGCACCCACTACACCCCACCCACCCACGGTGACACGACCGCGCGGTGCCGCCGCCCGCAGCGGAGAGCACCGGCCGCACCCCCGGGCCCCGCGTCCGGCCGGCACGCCCGGCCGCACCCCCCCGGGGGGCACCCCGACCGGCCGGGGGCCCGGCGAGCGGCACGGCGGGCACGACGGCGCGGCCGGCACGACGGCGCGGCCGGTCCTGGTCATGCCGCGTGAAGGAACAGCCGTGCGACTTTGAACGAATGTCGCATTTGGATCGTTTGCGCTTTTCCTTCGGCTTCGGCTACTGTCCGGACCCTCCGGACGAACTGTTCGGAGACTTCGGACGGTTGGGCGGCTATCCCCCAGATCCGCCGTGCCCCGCCTTGGCAGCCGGGTTTCCGCATGACCCGGCGACGAAAGGCGAGGCACTTCCCGCCGTCCACCGAACCTGCCGGCGCGGGCCGTGCGGACAACCTGCTGCTCGCTCACTGTCCGCCGGAACGCGCCGGCAGGTTCGAAAAAGGCGAGACCGGAGAAGCGGCCCCACGGCACAGGCCGGGACGCGAGCGCCGGAACTCCTTGCGATGCACACACCACTTGAAGGATGAAAGGAACCCGTTTCATGAACATGGACCAGCTCGAGGCCGAGACCGCGGAACTGCTGCCGGGACGTGAGGCGCTCGGCAAGTTCTCGTTCAACTTCGCCAAGATGACCACCGTCACGAAGAAGGTGGCCCACGTGGACGCGCACAACGAGTCGGCCGCGCTGAACCAGTGCTCGCCGTACGCCGTCGCCCAGTCCGAGGCCACCCAGGGCATCAGCGTGCAGCAGTAACACACGAAAAGCCGGGCGGGGCCGGGCCGGTGGACACACCCGGCCCCACCCGGCTCACCCGGCGGACCCGCACCACCGCCGCACCCGCACCCGCACCCGCACCCGGTCCCGGTCCCGCATCCAGGGTGCGCCAACAGACGTCACCGCCACCGCAGTCGGCAGGGGGTGCCCACGCGTGAGCGGTCCGGCCGCATCGGCCTTGGGTGCTCGAGCCCGCCGCGTCGGGATCGCTGCCCTCGCAGCGCGCCTCGACCTCAGTGACATGCGGCACCGCCCGGCCGATGAAGCCCGCGCCGAGCAGGCGGGCGACCAGCAGCCCACCGGCAGCGATGCCGCGGCCCGCGCACCACCGCCCCGTAAACCCTCCTTTCGGGCCGGCGCCACGCGTGAACGGGCCCGCGGGGAACACGCCACTCCCACCGGCCCGCGCCGCACACCGCGCCCATGTGCCGAACCGTCAACCGCGCCCAGGAGAAGACCATGCCGGCGTCCGACGACCACGCCAGCCGCACCACCCTGCAGGCCCACCCCTCACACCCCGGACACCTCCCCGGGCAGACGGCCGCCACCGGCACACCCCACGACCCGGCGCCCGACCCCCCGGCGCACCCGGCGCCCTCCACCACGGCCCGCGTTCCCGCACCCCCGCACGGCCTACCCGTCCCGCAGCCCAGCCAGGGCCTGCAGACCCTGGGTGAATACAAGGGGTCGGGCTTCACCGAACGCCGCTACATCGTCCGCCGCGGCGACGGACAGGTCATCCAGCTCTCCCGACTGCTGTACCTCGTCGTCGCAAGCATCGACGGCGCCCGCGACGCCGAAGCCATCTCCCACCGGGTCAGCGGCCGCTACGGCGCCGAAATCACCACCGACAACATCCTCCACCTCATCGAGCACAAACTCACCCCGCTCGGCATCACCCTCCCCCCAGACGGCCACCCCGACGACGCCGCCCCACCCCGCTCCGACCTCCTGCTCGCCCTGCGCGGCCACAGAACGATCTTCCACGAACGGCACGTCGCACGCATCGCCGCCGCCCTCGCCTGGCTGCACCGCCCCCCGATCGTGGCACTCACCCTGACCGGCGCCATCGCCATGGACATCTGGCTCTTCGCCGTCCACGGAGCCATGACCGCCGTCCTGCAAGTCCTCGAACAACCCCTGTGGATGCTCATCATCTTCCTGCTCACCGTGGCCTCCCTCCTCTTCCACGAGTTCGGACACGCCTCCGCCTGCCGCTACAGCGGAGCAACACCAGGAAAAATCGGCTGCGGCATCTTCCTCATCTGGCCCTCCATGTACACCGACGTCACCGACGTCTACCGCATCGGAAAAGCCGGCCGGCTGCGCACCGGACTCGGCGGCGTCTACTTCAACATCCTGTTCATGCTGGCCCTCACCACCGGCTACCTCATCACCGGCCAGCCCTTCCTCCTCGCCGCCGTCTACCTCGCCCACTTCGAAGTCCTCGAACAACTCATGCCCGCCGTCCGCCTCGACGGCTACTACATCCTCGGCGACCTCGCCGGCATCCCCGACCTCTACGGCAAGATCAAACCCATCCTCCACAGCCTCCTCCCCGGCAAACACCACCGCACCGCCGCCGCCCAGGTCACCGGCCTCAAACGCTCCGCACGCACCATCGTCACCGTGTGGGTCCTCACCATGGTCCCCCTCCTGATGGCCGAAGCCGCCTACGCCCTGTGGAACCTCCCCCGCCTCCTCACCACCGCCACCCGCGCCCTGCACCACCAAACCCTCGGCACCATCACCGCATTCACCACCGGACACCCGGCGGCCGGACTCGTCGGCACCACCGGCACCCTCATGCTCCTGTGCCCCCTCGCCGGAGGCACCTACCTCACCACCCGCCTCACCACCCGCCTCTGGCACGCCACAGCGAAAGCAACCCACGGCAAACCACTCACACGCCTGGCACTCGCCACCGCCACCACCACCGCCTGCGCCGTCCTCGCCACCGCCTGGACCCACGGCCTCACCCCCCAACCCCTCCCCCAAGCAGCACCCGCCACCCCCATCCTCCAACCAGGCACACACACCCCCACCCCCACGCCCACACCACGAGCCACCACCCACCCCGCCACCCACCCCACCCCCACCACAACCAGCCACAACCAACCCGCACCAACCCCCCACCCCACCAACAACCAGCCCACACCCACGGCCACACCCACGGCCACACCTACGCCCACGCCCACCGCAGCCCCCGGCACCCGCACACCCCACCCCACCACCCCGCCCAGCACCACCCCCACCCATCCCCGCCCCAGCGCGTCGCCGAGCCGCACCCCCGGCCCGTCCCCCTCCCACACCCCCTCGCCGCCGCAGTCCCCCACCCCGACCTCACCCCCCACGACCACCCCATCGGACCAGACCTGACATCACGTCACCACAACCACCCCTCAAACCCCTCCACACCCTCAACGACCAGACCCACCAACCCCCACACCACCCCTGACACCCCCTCACCGCAATGCCTCTCGCGGGCCTTCCACACCCACAACGACCAGACCCATCAAGCCCCAGACCATCCCGCAACCCCGACACGCAGGAGAAGACATGCACCACCGCAAACCGCGCACCCCCACAACCACCAAGACCGCCGTCCGTCTCGGCGCCGCCGTCACCGCCGGCCTCGCCATCACCGCCATCACCACCACAGCACACGCCACCCCCACCCCAACCAGCACCCTCCCCCACGCCGCCATCACCGTCGACACCGCCTACAGCCACGCCGACAGGACCCACATGAACCAATTCCAGAAAACCTTCGCCATCCACGAATACGGCCCCACCATCGCCGTCACCGCCAACAACCGCGCCACCGCCATCTCCACCGGATGCAGCATCAACAACCCCTGCCGCTCGATCGCCCTCTCCTACCAAATCGTCACCACCACCGGCCCCAACGCACGCCTCATCAACGCCACCAACCTCAGCAAAGCCCTCAACAACCACTGCCCCACCTGCCAAACCCTCTCCGCCGCCTACCAATTCATCGTCGCCACACCCCGACAACTCCACCTCAGCCACCAAGCACGCACCGAACTCACCGACATCAACCACCAAATCGACGCCCTCAAAACCTCCCACCTACCCATCAACCAAATCACCCACCACGCCGACCACCTCGCCCACCAAATCAAAACCATCCTCGACCACGAAGCCACACAAACACCCCACACCCACAACACCACCAACCCCCAAACCAACTTCACCCCCACCGTCACCCTCCACCGCCACATCCACTAACCCCACCCCCAACCCACCGGCCCAACCCCCGCTCAGCCCAACCGAAAGCCCAAACCGGGCACCACCTCAGATGCCGTCCTCCGGGGCACTCGGGCGCCGATGAGCGGACACGTCGTTCTGCCAGCCCGCTGAGAAAACCCGTTGCGAGTGGCCCTCATCGGATGTCTGATTGATCGGCCACCGATCAGGGGAGGGAATATGAGGGCATCACTGCCCACCCCCTCGTTGCACACCGCTCGCCTTCGACTGCGTCCCTTCGAAGACGCGGATGCGAACAACCTCTTCGCACTGCACAGCAGCGCCTACGTGCTGCGCTACTGGGACGCGCCACCGTGGAGCGAAAGCGTGCGCGCCGAGAAGTTCATCACGGCTTGCCGACAGATGGCACAGGAGGGCACCGGGGCGCGGCTGGCCGTGGACCGTGTCTCCGGCGGGGCGTTCATCGGCTGGTGCAGCTTGAGCAGGTGGAATCCGGACTACAGCAGCGCGTCGCTCGGCTACTGTTTCGACGATGCAGCGTGGGGCCGCGGCTATGCGACCGAGGCCGCGCGCGCTCTGCTGCGGTGGGCATTCGACACGTTGGACCTGAATCGCGTCCAAGCTGAGACCGATACGCGCAACGTGGCTTCCGCCCGCGTGCTGGAAAAGCTCGGCTTCGTGCGTGAAGGGACGTTGCGGGAAGACTGCGTCGTCAACGGCGAGGTCTCCGACTCGTGGGTCTACGGGCTGATCAGGCGGGAGTGGCAGCCGTCGTCAGAGCCGGGTCCCGCCCACTGAGTCCCGTCGCTCGGCACCCGGTATCGGCTAACGCCAAGCAAATGATCACTGCGCCTCATCCACACACATCAGCGAACCGGACACTGACTTACATGCCGGCCTTGCGACGATGTGGGTGTCTGACGGAATTCAGAGGCGACCTCATGGTGGCGTGCAGGCACCGCGCTCGGGCCGACGCGGACGTAGAACTCCGCGCGCTGTCCGCCGCGGTAGGCGTACACCTCTCTCGTGATCACCCCTCGTGGTGAACAGCCCGCCGCCGAAGACACCGCTTGGTTACAGTGACGGCGACCGGCGACGGGCCCGTCCTGCGAGCGCTGACCGCCGCACTCACAGTACGGGCCTGGCTCTGATCAGCGCACTGAACCGTCGATGCGAAAGAAGCCCACCCACCAGCCTTCGGTGAGAACGCCCAAGGGTCGTTCGGCCGGGCCGGCTTCCGTCTGCTCCGCAAGCGCGTCCTGCTCTACTCGTCACGCCGAGGCCAGACCGCATCATCAAGGACCCCGAAGCCCTCTGGGAACTCTTCCAGGAACTCTCGCCGCGCGGGGTCGAACTCCGCTTCGACAGCGCTGCGCTTTCCTTGCCGGGGCGGGTGCGGCCGTCGCTTGCCCCGGGTCACAGTCGTTCACCCTTAACGAAGGACATCGAAGGCCTCCCTCCTTCTTGCGCACGTCCCGTGCGATCCGGTCAGGGCCTGGGCTCGTCCAGCTTCGGCTTCCGTTTCACGTCGGTCACCTTCACGTTGCCCGTCTCCAGAGCCCCGAACGCTTCGACTATCACCCCGCCCCTGGCACCGGTGACCTCCAAAGCCAAGTGGTCGCCCATGAAGCGCAGGTCGAGCCTTGCCACTGGCGCGTCGCCCGCACGGTTCGGCATCCGGTGAATCCGCGACGCCGGGTAGTCCAGGCCCGTCAGCTTCTTGCGCATCGCCTGGTAGCTGGTCGTCTTCGTGTTCTTGAACGCCTCGCTGACGCGCTTTGCGTGCTCGCTGCCGCTGCACTTCTCGATATCGGTCAGCGGCACTTCCATGAGCGACTTGGGCTTGGCGGGAGAAGGGGTCGACTCCGGCGGCTCGGGAGCACCCGAAGGAAGTCGAACAGGAATGTCGCCGTCGGCGTTCGCGACACCCGGCGGAGTCTCGCCCGGCCCGTATCTCGGTTCGGGCGTTCCCTCCCAACCGGGCAGGTCCTCCGGCTCGGGCGCGACATCATCACCCTTGTCATTGGGAGCGTCCGGGACGCAGTGCAGCGTGACGCGGTTGATCAGCTCAAGGAACCGCGTCTCCCGATCTTTTTGCGGAGCGTCCAGCATGGTTGTTGCCGAAACCGCGCTGCCTGCGGGGGTGTGATCGGCGGCGGCGTTCTGAGTGCCGCAGCCGGAGAGGACCATGCAGCCGAGCGCGGCCACCAGACCAGGCTTCGAGAGAGATGTCGATCGCATGCACGCACCATGCAGGAAGCCGATCACAGCCCACATGAGTACCCATACTCACCATCACCCGAGTAACGCCCAACGCGCCGGGTGCGGCGTCCTGGTGTGCCAGGGCGCCACACGGCGATCGTGTGTGCCGCTCCGCGACGTGGGGATCCCTCCCCTGCGCCCCTTCACCCGGCGACCGGAGTGGCCGCGGGTGTGGTGGGGGCCGGCGGGGGCGGAGAGCAGGAGCGCGCACAGAGCGGCGGCCATGAGCGGGACGGTGAAGTTCCCGCCGCGGGCCGCCCAGGATGATGCCGCCGGCTACGCCCAGGCGGTTCGCGCCGGACACGGGGCCGGAAGCGGGGCGAGCAGGGGAAGCCATCCGGCGGCGAACACCGTGCCCAGCAGCAGGTGCAGTGGCCTGGGAGCGATCGCGGGCTGGAGGCGGGCGCACGCGGCGCCCCCGAGCAGTCCGGCTCGTCGTACGACGCAGCGCACGCGCACCACCCGCAACGTCGCCGGACCGCGCCACGCTCGGCGCGAGCGTCACCATCGGGGTTGGGGCCCTCGTCCACTGCGGCACGATGACCGGCGACCGGGCACAGCTCGTCCCCGACTCCTTCCTGATAGAAGGGCGAGGACGTCCCGCTGGAGCACGGTGGAACGGGAATCCCGCCGGGGGCAGCAGATGCCGTCAGCGATGGGAAGGCCGACCGACCGATCTGCAGCTGAGTGTCATCGTGTTCCCGTCTCCTTGCCCGCGGTATCTCCCGGATAGGACGGTTCGTGCGTTCACCCATCCGCAGTCGGTGTGGCCCACTGGCGTCCTCCCGTCGCCAGGGGGCGATGTCGAAGCGCAGCGAAGGCCCTCGCCGGCTCAGCTCGAGTGATGGTCGGCACCGCGTAGCTCTCAAAAGCACCGCAAGCGGTCGGCGGTCACGGAGCCGGAAGTGTTGCGATGACGGTCGCGAGAACGTCGACGCCCCCTACGCCCTTCCTCTTCACGCCGAGGGTGACGTGCCCCCTGCCCAGAGGGTCAGCATGCCGATGGCCTCCGCACGGTCGGCGGGGGACAGTTCCGCGATCGCGGTGCTGTGGTTGGCGTCGGGCGCCCACAGGAGGCGGGAGCCCCTGACGCCGGGCCGGAAGGACTCGGCGACCGAGGGGTCCTGGGCGCCGTTGACGAACAGCAGCCGGCTGCCGTGGCGGTGGACCCAGCGGTCGATGTCCGGCATGGCGTCACGATCGAAACGCATCGGGATGTCACGCGGAACAAGCGTACGGGGCTCGCCGGCGTCCGGGTAGCGCAGGAGGCGGGACAAGTGCCGGGTGGGGAAACTGACATACCCCAGCTGGGTGCCGAGTTGGTAGAAGTAAGGGATGTAGCGCTGCAGCGCCGTGTCGGCGTAGAGGGCCAGGCCCGTGATGTCGTCCAGCCACGTGTACAGCTCGTCGGCACTGCAGTTCGAGCCGGGTATGGCGGCGCCGTCCGCGGCGGTATTGCGCTGCCAGAACATGAACGGAGCTCGCAGGACGGCGATTTCGAGGGCCTTGTCGGCGCTGCCGACGACGCGAAACGAGGTGTAGTTCGCGGCGGCCCAGGACTCATAGCGGGCGACCAGGTCGGAGCGGCGCAGCAGAGCCTGCTGCTGCACGGTCCGCAGGGCTTCGCGGCACTCCGCGCTGCCCACTCGCTCCAGGAACCGCGCATAGGCGGTGTCGTCACGGTCGTCGACGTTGTTCGGGGCCGAGTAGGCCACCGTGCCGTCCACGTCGCCGGGGTGGAAGCGGCGGTGGTAGACGCTGGTCATGCCGCCTTTGCTGCTGCCGGTCGAGATCCAGGCGCCGCGGTAGAGCCGGCGGAAGAGGCGGACGACGCGGTGGTGGTCGTCGGCTGCCTGACGGATGGTCAGCAGGGAGTGGTCGGCGTTCGCCGGGCGCGAGGTCCCGAAGAAGCGGTGCTCGACCTGAAGCTGGTTGCCGCCCAGCAGCACGGTCGGTTCAGCCCGCCGGGGCGTGAGCGACGCCTCATAGCCTGTGCTGAACAGGACGGTGGGGCGGTCGACGGAGGTGTGGAGCAGGGTCAGGCGCTGCTCGAAGGTACCGGCCGCGGGGTCTGTGTGGTCGGCAGGCTGGCGCAGGCCGAGGACGAAGAAGCGGTATCCCGCCTCAGCGCCTTGGCGTTCCTCGATCACCCTCAGCCCCGGCAGAGCCCGCAGGGCGGTCAGGATGTCGCCGCCAAGGCGGGTGCTGGACATCCCCGCGGCAGTCGCGGGTGCGGCCGCCGTTACGGCGAGGCCCGCGGTCGCCGCCGCCGAGGTCAGAAGACGCCGTCTCGTCCACGTGTGCATGTGATTCCTCCTGTGCGGCGGCCGCCGCGACGGCACCAGGTACCCGAGCGGCGCAGCGGTCTCTTCCTCGGCCTGCTGACCGTTCCAGTACAGCCCCCGGGCGCTGCTGCAACATCCCGCGCGCGGGGGGACTTCCTCCCCCGCGCGGGGGAGATCTTCCGCGAACGTCTCTCCGGTTTCGACGCGGTAGCTGCTGCGGATCGTCGAGGGCCAGGTCGGTGAGCGGGCGCTGCTGCCGAGCCAGGCAGCCAGCACGTCTGCGCTCTCCTGATCGGTGAGGCTGACGCGAGCGCCGGGCACGCTCTGGTATTCGCCGACCCAGCGGCGGAACTTGTCCCGCGCCACCTCCTGGCGCCCCCACCAGCCGTGCTGCACTGGTCGGCCGCCCGCTTCGCCCTACACGCGGTCCCCACCCTCACCAGCCGCGCAGCAGGCCGCTGAACGAATCACAGCTTCGTCTCAGCCGCCGACCCTTTGGGCGAACTGTTCGCACGCAAACGATCTTGGGCCTGGGCACGTAGCCGTTCACGTCTTCTACCGAGAGGACTAGGCACTGTTTCTCGGATCTCCGCACGTGAGTGGTTTGTTGGGGCCAGGCTGGCTTCATGGGACGTGGAGATCTGACCAACGCGGAGTGGGAGCGGTTGGAGTCGTTCTTACCTCGTGGTGGTGCCCGTGGGGGCCGGTGGAGTGATCACCGGCGGGTGATCAACGGAGTGCTGTATCGAGTGCGGACGGGGGTGCAGTGGCGGGATCTGCCGGAGCGGTTCGGTCCGTGGGAGACGGTCTACAAGCGGCATCGCCGCTGGTCGGCGGACGGGACGTGGCAGATGCTGCTGTCGAAGGTGCAGGCCGCCGAGGACGCCGCGGGCCGGATCGACTGGGACGTGTCGGTGGACTCGACTGCGGTGCGGGCCCACCAGCATGCCGCCGGCGCGAGGAAGGCACCGGCGGCCGTGGCTTCTCAAAAGGGGGTCGGCCGGGGGACGAACCAGGTCGATCCGCTGCTTCGGAAACTGGTCGTCCGTCTGGAGGAGGTGGTCAGATCAGCGAGTGCCTGGGACGCTCCCGCGGCGGCTTCACCACCAAAATCCACCTCGCCGCCGACGGAGGATGTCGGCCCCTCGCCATCCTGCTGACACCAGGACACTACGGTGACGGCCCCCAGCTCGAGCGCGTCCTGAATCAGATCTCCGTGCCCCGAACCGGCGTCGGACGTCCCCGCAGCCGGCCCGATCACGTCCTGGCCGACAAGGCCTACACCGCCCGCAGTAACCGCCGTTACCTGCGGCGACGCGGAATCCCACACACCATCCCCGAACGCCTCGATCAGCAAAGGCACCGGCGCAACCGCGGTTCCCAAGGCGGTCGTCCCACCGTGTTCGACCGCCAGCGCTACAAGAAGCGCAACACCGTCGAGCGCGCCATCAACCGGCTGAAGGGCTTCCGCGCAGTCGCCACACGCTACGAGAAACGCGCCTACACCTACCTCGGCACCGTCACCCTCGCAGCCCTCATCATCTGGCTCCGCACATGATCCGAGAAACAGCGCCTAGGACTCCTAGCACAATGAGCTAGCGGGAATGACTGTCTGTCAGAGAGACGTGGGGGTGGGGTTCGTGACGGCTCGTGGCCGACCCGTCCTGCGACGGCTATCGCGCAGGAGGACTACACGCATGCTGTTCGGTGCTGTTCTCTGATCCCGTTGAGTCGTTCGAGACGGGGACCGGGGAGGTGGACGGGTGCCAGGTGAGAATCCAGCCGGCGGTAAGCGCCACCGCGCCGCCTGCCAGGGCGATTGCGCCGCCTGTTCCAATGCCTGCGGCCACTGAGCCCAAGCAAACCGGCCCGACGCCCTGTAGCGTCATGCTGCCGGAGCCGAGCAAGCCGAAGGCCTGGCCTTGGCCATCCTGCGGCAGGGCGTCCAGGAACGGGCGTTGCAGGCCGAGACCGTAGGCGTATCCGAGGCCGCTGAGCAGCAGCAGACAGGACGAGACGCCCACTCCGGGCTCGGCAGCAAAGCCGATCAGCGGCAGCCCCGCTAGCGCAACCAACGGGACTACCAGTCGCTCTCGGGCGCGTGGCCGCAGTAGTCGACCCACCAGCAGGTCACCGACAAGCATGCCGACCGGCAGACAGCCCATCAGCACGGCGTACCAGCCGGGCGCGAAGTGGCGTTCTCCCGCGTAGGCGACGATGAGGCCTTCCGCGCCCGCTACGAACGCGACGGGTAGCCACTGGGCCAGCATCAGGCGTCGCACTGTGCGTCCGCGCAGCAGCATGCCTGCACCATGCAGGCTTGCACGGACGGCCCCGCTGTCGCCCCCAGCGCTGCCGGGTGTGCCGCCGCCCGGCTGCAGCCGGGGTAGCCGGATGCGGATAGCAAGCGCGCAGCCGAGGTAAAGGACGGCGCTGACCGCGAGCGCCCGGCGTGGGCCGAGTGCCACGACGACCGCACCTCCCAGCGCCAGGCCGAACAATTGCGCGCCGGCGCCAGCGATGTTGTTCAGTGAGCGGCCCAGTACATAGGCGTCGCCTTCCAGCGACTGCGCGACCAGCCGACTCGACGCGCCATGAAACACCGGTGTGGCGAGGGAGACCAGCGCCACGACACCGAGGCTTGCCGCGATCGGCATCCGCACCAAGGCGAGCAGCAGGGCGGCGGCACACGTCAAGGCGTAGCCGCCGGTAATGAGCGCGCGGGGCGGCAGTCGGTCGGCCAGTGAGCCCAGCAACAGCGAGCCGAACAGCTGCGGGATGAACCCGATGCCGAAGGCCACTGCGCTCAGCAGCGCGGAGCCGGTGGCCGAGAAGACCAGAACCGAGAACGTGGTGATCCGCAGCGCGTCCGCAGTGATCGAGACGGCGCGGGTTGAGAAGAGCAGCCGGAATCGCGGCTCGGCCAGCACCTCCCGGTAGGTGGCACGGTGGTTGCCCTGCGCGGGCTCGGCGGTTGGGGTCATGACGCGCAGCCTCGCCGTGGGCCCACACCCCAGACCAATGATTCGTCACTGGACGAATCGGAGCGGACGTCCGGCGGTAGCATGGCCGGGTGCTGCGTTTCAAAGTCTCCGTCGAGGACCTATTGCGCAGCCGCTTCGCACTATCGCCCGCGCTGGACCTCTGCTTGCTGCTGCGCTCGCTCGCCGGTCACGACCGGCCGCTGCCGCGAGCCTGGGCCTCCCGGCTCAGGCCGGCTTTTGAACGGCTTCGCCGCGAGACCGAACTGAACGCCGCCCTTGCCCTGCAGGCCCCGCAAGGCGGACCGAACTTCGTCGCCCCTCCCCCGCGCGGCCTCAACCAAACCTGGGCAGACGACCTGGCCATGATCCGGGCCACACCGCTGGAAGCGGCCCGCCTCGAGTTCGCCACCACCGCGACCGGCCCGTTGGCCCGTGATCCCCGCGTACGCGAAGTACTGGACTCGCCGGACGCCGTCGCCAGGATTGCCGAGGCGATGGACCAGGCATGGCACGAGCTGCTCGCCGCGGACTGGCCGCAACTGCGCGCGATCTGTGAGCGCGATGTCGTGCACCGGGTGGGTGTGATCGGCGAACGCGGCTGGGCCACGACCATCGAGAGCCTGCACCCGAGCATCGCCTGGCAAGCCGGCGGTATCGAGATCGGCCACTTTCCCCAAGTGGGAACAGTTCGCCTCGCCGGCGACGGGCTCCTGCTGATCCCTTCGATCTTCGTCGGGAACATCGCCGCCCACCTTGAAGATCCCTGGCCCAGAACCTTGGTCTATCGCGCCCGCGGCACCGCCGCCCTGTGGGGCGAACAGGAGACCGTCCCCCAACCGGACGCGCTGACCGCTCTGGTCGGCCGGTCACGAGCCCGGCTGCTGTTGGCGCTGGACGCCCCGGCCAGTACCAGCCACCTCGCCCGAGGCCTCGCCATGGCACCCGGCGCGGTAGGAGACCACCTCGCTGTCCTGCGAGGCGCGGGGCTGCTCGTCCGCGCCCGGTCCGGACGGTCGGTGCTCTACCGGCGCACCCCGCTCGGCGAGGCACTGGTCGCCGGTTCGGGCTGAGGGCTCAGATCAGCACTGTTTTGAGGTGCCGCCAGCAGATGATGTTGGGAAGGCTTAGCACAGTGTCTCCATGCCGTAAATGCCCGGCTTCATCGAAGGTTGTTCAAAACTATGCGGGCCAGGATGTGAGGATCTGAGTCCCTGCCCGGAGGGCTGCGGAGCCACTGTTAGGGGGAGGTCTCTGGTCTGGGAAGGGGAACCACTGATGCATCAGCCCTGGACGCAGCCAGGGCTGCGTTTTCAAGGGTCAGGAGGCTGTTGGCCGTAGCGCAGCTCTTGAGGCGTTCTCCCAGTTCAGCGCAGTGTGCGATCAGCTTGGCGTGCTTGTCTTTGAGGTCCGCGTGTTCGCTGAGTCGTGCGGCGAAGGCCTTCGGAGTGGAGGCCGCGGCCTGGCCTCGGGCCTGAAAGAGCTCCTTGAGGTCCAAGTGCTGATGGGTGAGATACCAGCGCTTGACACTGGCCTCGATCGCCAGCTGCGAGACGCTGAGGCGCCCGCTCGATCGCAAGGGGGTGCCGTCCAAAAGGCGGTCCATTGCAGCGATGATCGCGTCACGGATCGGGTCGGCGGCGGGTGTGCTGGCTGTCATTCCTGGGTGCCTTGTTCGTGTTCGCTGACGATGCGGTCCAGGCGCTGCAGCTCGTGGCGCTCACGTGCGTATCGGATCGGAGGCGCGAGCTGATCGGCGGTGGCCTTTTGCAGGTCGTCGCGCTGGGCTCGGACGTGCTCGATGCCGCGGTCGGTGCGGGCGATGTTGCGGCAGCGGGGGCGGCAGTCGTCGAGATCGGGGGTGACGAGCGGGTCGTCGGCAGTTCCTTGAAGTTGGCAGGCGGCCTGGCAGGGGTCGAGGACGCAGGTCATGCCCTGGCCGTGGAAGATCTGCAGGAGAGGGTTGCCCAGCAGGTCGTGAGCCTGACGCTCGCTGGTCAGGACGTGGCCGGCGAACTGGCGGTTGGCCGCGCTCACGCGTTGGCGGTATGCAGCGGCGGCCGGGCCGCTGACGTGCTCGCCGCTGCGGAGGGCTTCTTCGTCCTCGGCGAGGATCTCGACGCGGTAAAGCCAATCCTCGAAAGCGCACTCGTCGGGGAAGCCGGATTCGTAGGTGCCCGCGTACCCCTGGAGCATTCTCGCGTGGAGGTGACCGTATTGGATCGAGGCCGCGACCAGTCCGCGGGGCCGGCGGCGGATGAACCAGGCAAGGGTGCGCCGGAAGCGTGAGGAAGTGGGTGAGCCCAGGCCCTCGGTGGGGATGCCGTCGTTGCGGCCGCGCGCGTGACACTGCTGGTTGACCCAGGTGATGAACCGCTTCATATCGAGGGTTAGCGTGTCGTCGGTGCGGGCCTGGCCTGGCCGCTTGGTGCCGCGCCGGTCCTGGCGGCCTTGCTCCAGCCAGACCGGGAACAGCAGCTGGTGGGGGTGGAGGCGCTCCAGCACGGCCACGGCCCTGGCGACGGCCTCGATGACCACCCAGGGATCTCGGCGGACGAGTCCGTCCGGGACCTTGTTGCCGTTGGCGTCGACGGCGTTCTTGAAGAACTTGCCCTGTAGCAGCCAAAGGCCCGTGTCTGGCTGGTGGGTCACGCATCCTCACTCCAGGTTGATTACCTCCCCGGGGCGGCCGCCCGACAGGTAGGCGACGCTGACCTGCTGCGGGGGCCAGGCCAGCGTCGCCAGATAGCGGCAGAAGATGCCGACGCAGCGGTAGATTCTCTGCGCCGTGTGCAGGGAGGTGACACCCGCCCCCGGCGCGGTGCGCCGGGCGAAGGCCTCGGCCAGTGCAACCCGCAGACTCTCCGGGCCGGGAAAGGCCCCGAACCGATAGTCGTAGTAGCGGCCACCGTCTTGCGCGAAGACTCTGACCACCAGGTCCGGGCCCGGCAGCAGCCCGCGGGTGGTGGTCTGCCCGGCATCGGGCAGCGCCGCCCGCCGACCCCGCGGGCTCAACGGACCCCAGCCAGCGGATCGGTGCGGACGCTGGGATGCGCAGCGAACGCTGCCGCCATGAACGGGCCGATGGGAAACCCCTCGGCATGCGCCAGCAGCAGCTCGACGTCCAAGGACCGAAACGGCTCAAGGTAGATGTCCTTGGTCGTCTCCACCCGCCGATGCCCAAGGAGCGTTTGGACCAGGTGCCAGACATCCCCGAACTGCTCGCGGAAGTCGCGCGCCTCGTCCTGGCTGAGGCTGGCCAGCCGACCTGCGCTCACAAGTTTGCCGATCGAGAACCACTTCAGCGCGAACGAGTGCCGCAACATGTGGGCGGTGCAGGTGAACCCCTCTAGCACCATTCTTCCCATCATTCGGGGGTGCACGGGTTGGCAAGCGCCCTTGTGCAGCTTTGGACGTTGCATGGCCGAATCGCGCATGCCTCGTTCGGAGGCCGGGCCGGCGGCGGTGCAGGAGGGGAAGACCTGATCGTAGGTACGAAGCCGATCACTAGGCTCCTCGTCATGACCAGCGCACTCGCATTCATTTGCTCATCCGATGGGACGCACCGCCCTGAACTAGAGATCACCGCTGCGGTGCCGTCCTCTGCCCGAGACGGTCAGCAGCGATGACGGACATCCGAGTGCCGCTGCTCCCTCAGGCGCCTGAAGGTTTGAGCCGACGAGCCCGGTACTCCATCGAGACACACGGGCTGCGTGTTCCCCGCCGCGATCTCGCGTTTGGAGGAAGACATGCCCGCAGATCTTGCCGTGGCTTTCGGCGACCCAGGCCAGCCAGCGTTTGCTTGCGAGCCGGTCCCGGATCCAGTCCTCAGCGTGTTTCATGGGACGAACCGGCTCGGAGGGGTCTCCGTCATGGTCCTCTTGCTTGAATGCCCAGCGCAGACGGGCCAGTTCTGGCGCATCAGCCGCGTCAGCCTCGCGCACATTGACGTCTGTGATCATCACGCAAGTCTCGCGCACCCTGTGTTGTCGCGCTCGCAGTCTTCTGGGCCCAGCTCCATCAGCCTGCCGGTAAGCCGTCCATGATCAGTCCGATGGCGGCCAAGCAGCCGTCGACCAGGTCCGGGCGGTACTGGATCTGCTTGAGCCGGTGCTTCACCGCCATGGTGATGTGACCGAGGTCAGCAGCGGCCAGATTGCCGATGTCGCGCTTGACCAGGGACCAGATGCCCTCCTGCGGATTTAGGTCCGGGTGAAGGCGGACGTTGTCCCACACGAGAACGATCTCGGCTCACCCTTGCGGCCCTGGTACTCGCGGCAGGTCATGCCCGCCATCGACACACGTCCCGATCCCCGACCACGCACCCGGACGACAGGCGTCTTGCCAATCCGGCCCCAGGTCCTGGCACGCGGCGGCGTCATCGACTGCCCGGCTTCATCCTCAAAGACCAGCCAGGCCCCGAGCGCCGCCGCGATGCTCTTACCCGCGGCCAGGTCTCCTTCTTCCACACCTCGACGGCCGCATCGTCACGCTCGATCGCCCGCCGGGCGGGCTGCTGCCACGACCAGCCTTGCCGCTTCAGCAACCGCCACGTGCCCTCCACCGTGTACGAAACGTGGAACAGTCGGCCGACCAGCGTCTTCACCCGTGCCAGCGTCCACCGCTGATCCGCCCAGCCATGCGCAAGCGGGCCCCGCTCCAACTCCCGCTCCAGCCTCGCGATCTGGTCCAGGCCGAGCCTCGGGCGGCCCGGCGAACCCTTCGACCGGACACCGAGCTCACCCCGCTCGCGCCAGGCCCGCCACCACCGCTCCACCGACCGCTCGCTCACTCGCAACGCGGCAGCGATCTCTCGGTTCTTCTCCCCGCTCTCGAAGCGTTCCACGGCCTGCAGCCGAATCCGCTCCCGCGCGGCCCTCTCAGCGTCGGTCAGCCCGCGGCCCTGCGCATACCTCACGAATCAGGGCTACCGTAGCCGGCCCGCCGCTGTCTGGCGAGCGGCCCCGACATCACTCAATCAGGTTCAGTAGCATGAGTGGGGGCTTTGAGCGCGACGCGGTCGGCGAACTCAGTGCGGCCGCGGAAGGCAATCGTTGAGCTCAGGGACGGACAGGCAATGAGTGGCGTTGCCTGTTTGCGAGCTAACGCTCACGAGGCGGATCACGTCTTCGGGCATGTTGAAGGCGGCGACTCGGGAGGGTGGCATGACCACTTTGCCGATCTGCCGGTCCAGCTCTGCGACCAGGTTCTGGCCGACTCGGTATAGCCCGATAGGGACGCGCGTGCCAGCAGGGTATCCGTAGACCACCAGGTCACGACTGTGTTCCCAGTCTTCTGGGAGCTGCGCTCCCTGGTCCCAATGCAGAGGTACCTCGTATGTGCTCGTCACCTCGCCGGAGCTCGCCGTCAGGGTCAGTCCGCCGGACAGGGCGATTGCCGTACGGGCCGGCTCGGATGGGAGAAACGTCCAATCGGTGCCTTGCATCAGATGGTTACCGACGTCCTCGACCTCGATCGCACGATTATCGAAGAGTGTGTTCTGCGATAGTTCCTGCGCGTCCTTGCTGGTGACGGGCTCCACGGGGGTGCTATATGTCCGTCCTCCTGCTTCCACCGTGAGGGTGATCGGTTCGCTCTCTGGGAACCCGTACAAGCACAGATTCACCTGGCCTCCCAGGCGTACCTCTGGGTCTTGTGTGGATGGGTTGTCGGACAACAGCCAGGCCAGGGGGGTGTCTGGGCGGCTTGGCGGTTGGCAGTCGACACCGCCGGCTCCATAGCCTCCCAACTGAACCTGCTGTGCCAGCAGCAGGTCCTCGGCGGAGGAGGGTGTCGCGTCATGTGCGGTAGCCGCAGGCGCGTGCCTGGTCGGAAGTGCGGCTTGGGTCTCGCGTTGCGCCCCGCAGCCAAGGGCGAGAAGGCACACCCCGGCCAGCCACAGAGGTAGTCGCTTGTTCACTGTCCCATCACCAATCATCGTGCCGTCTCCTTGGCGGCCGTACCACAGTGCTTCTCGGCCTGGCGCCGCTCTTCCTTGAAGACTTGCTTGTACTCGTCGAGGAACTGGGTGCTCACCCTGCCGGCCTGTTGCGCCGCCCTCAGCTGGGTCAGGGCATCCTGCTGGGCGGTTCGGCCCGTTCGCAGCTCGCAACGCCTGAGACTCCAGCCCGCCCGCAGGCCTTGCCAGAGGGCGCGTTGGAATGGGTCCCGCCCGTGCTCGATAGCGGCCTGAATGTGCCGGGTGGCCGCCACGAGATCGCCTTTTTCAGCCGCGCGGACGGCGGCGATCGATTCCGCGATCGCGCGGAGTTCGGCGGAGCCGGTGATGTTCGATGCCTCCGTGACCGCTGCCACGGCCCGTTCCACGCGGCCGTCATCCCGCACGAGATGCGCGCTGATGCGGCAACTCTCGACCTGTGCGAGGTTCACTGTGGCTTTGAGCCGTCCGAGTTCGGTAAAACGTGGGTCTCCTGAAAGGGCTCGCAGGTTTTGTGCAACCTGGGCGAGGTCTCCGGGACGTACGGTTCCGGGCATGCAGTCGTGCTTGGGCCCCAAGGCCAGGAGGTATGTATTGAGCTGCAGACTGAGTGCGGCGCGCCGTCCGGTCGGCGAGGTCTTGTTGATGGCGCGGTAGTCGGCGCGGGCCACCTCAAGCAGTTTCTGCCTTTTGGTGCCGGTTTCTCCGCTCGCTTCGGCCTCTGCGGCATGGCCGTGGAACAGCCGGACCAGATCAGGCGGCACGAAGCCGCCGGTGTCGTCTTGCTGTTTCGTGTCGAGTAGCCCCTTGAAGACCTCTCCGGCCTTGGCGGGGCTGCCCGTGCGCCAGGTATCCAGCGCGTCCACGAACTTGGCCAGAGGATTGATCAGCCGCGTCAGATTGTCGTTCAATTGTGCCCGACTCTGCGCCGACTCCCAACCACTGGTGATGAGGAGCGGTGCGCCCAGGAACCAGCCGGCGAGCTCGGGCGCGTCGGGGACCTGGTCGGCTCTTACGAAGATGGCCGGCAGCAAATTGCTCTGGCCGGCTGGGTCCGTACTGACCAAGCCGCCCACGGCGAACTCGGCGTTGGTCTCGTCCGCGAACTTTGCAGTCTCCCGCTCCAGCCTGTTGCGGTGCGGGCCCTTGAGATCGGCGAGCGGCAGCGACACCTCGCTGGCGTAATTGCGGACGGCGGTCGCAGCGGGAATCCTCCCCGCCATGGCATGGGCGAAGTCTGCCGCGACATCGTCCAGGACTCGCTTGTCTTGGTGCCCGTTATACCCGGCGAAACCGACCACGGCTACGTCACGCACTCCGCTTATCCGTGGGAGCGGTGGTGGCGGGGGACGGAACGCGAAGAGCGTCGCCACGCTACCGAGGAAGAGGCCTGCGGCTGCGATCCACACCAGGATCCGGGTCAATGTCGAGGGCTGTGTGAATTTCTCCTTCACCACGGCGCGTACTGCCAGAACATACCCGGCCAGCGCGGCAAGGATTGTCAGAGTGAGCGGAACCGGTGAAAGAGCGGAACCGAATTTCTCCACCACAAGAAGCGCACAGGGAACGCAAGCCGCGAACACGCCGAGCAGCGACCACACCCACAGGGAGGCACCACTCTCGCCATCTGCGGTGGCATCCGTTGAGTGGTCAGGCATAAACCTCCTCACTCCATCGGCTCACCTGCGCAACCATATGCCGACGAGCATGGTAGAGCCGACATGCGGCGTCAGCGATCAACGCCACACTCAGTAGCAATCTTTCTCTCGGAAATTCCCCGGATCAGAGGCAGCAGCGAAAAAGCGGCTCGACGGTGATTGCGTTCACAGCAGCAGTCGTTCATCGATCAAGGCGCCTCTTTGACCTCTTACGGTTCCAGATGGTGAACAGGCCGCTGGTGTTGGTGGGTGTGAGCATGAGGAGCCAGGCGGTGGCCGTTCATCAGCGGATGGAGAGGCGGTACTAGGACCACCGACACAAGGGCTGATGCACCGACCTAGCCGCTTACGGCCCCGGCGGGCTTCGGGCGGAGCGGAGACGACAGGATACGAACCTGTGTGGGCCCCGAAAAGGGCCAGACCGTGAGGCGAACTCGCTGGTCCCCGATCAATGACCCCGGTAACCGCTCCCTTGCTCCCGGCGGCGGACAGCGTCACCGTGTCGGTGCCGAGGTCCAGCACAGCGCGGGACGCGGTCAGCGTATCCGCAAGCCGCCGCCGGCCGGCATGCCGTCGATGTGCAGCAGGCTCGGCATCATGCGGCCGACGGCTTGACCGTCCACCGCGGCCGGTAGCGGCGATCAGCTACGTGGATGTGGCAGCTCGGTGCCGTGGCAGGCCGGACGTAGCCCGTGGTGACGGCGCGATTGCGCTCAACCTTGATCGCTCATGAGTAGGGCGAGTAGTGGTAGATGATCAACGCTGCCACGGCGGCGGCGAACCACGGCCTCTTGATGCTCAGTCCTCGACTGTGCCGGTCCAATTGCCACACAAACGTGAGCAGGGAGAACAGCAGGAGCGCACCTGCGAGCACTTCAACGACGTGGGATCTTCCTACATGGAGCATGGCCGGGATGTAACTATGCGCTGCGGCCTTCCGTCCATAGGCCGTACCTGGTCAGCCCTGTGTTCGAGTCCCGGCCCGGCCGTCGCGGCGGCCGCCACACCACTGGAGTTCCTGGTCTGTCGAGACGGATCGCGCCGTGGGAGTAAGCCGTCTGAACGCCTCTGGATCGGCGGGGCGCGGCGGGCCCGGTGACCATGACCGCCGCCACACCAATCACCGCAAACCACCGCAAACGGCACCCTGAGAAGGCCACCGGCGGGGATGTCGGCCCGGCAGGCGACGGACAACGCCCTGCGGCCGGCACCACCCGGTGCCGGCAGGACAAGTGATGAGGGGGCCCGGAGCGGCGTGGATCAACGCGCGCACGAACCCCGGCACGACGCCACAGATGCGGTCCGGGTACAGGAAGGCCCCCGCCCCGCGGGCAGGCGCGGAGCGGGGCCGGGGTGACGGTGGTCAGAACGCCGTCAGTCAGCGGTCTCGGACTTTCGCGGTCTCGTCGGCGGTCAGGATGTACGCGGGCAGCGTTAACACCCCTTCGCTCATCGCCCGGTACATGCGGTGGACGCCGTCGATCAGCAGCAGCGCCGGGTTGCCGTCGAACTGCATCGTGGCGATGATCACCGGCTTGTCGAGGTCGGTCTGCATCGCGTGTCTGGCGTTGAAGTGGGACTGGTCCGGGCCGAAGACCGGGCACCAGGGCTCGCCGTCGTAGTCCGGCGTGAGCAGGTTCAGGTGGTAGGCGGCTGCCCAGTCGGCGACAGGGATCTGGACGACGGGGCGGGGCTATTCCTCCAACAGCTCCTGAGCCCTGTCGGTGTCGAACACCCAGGACCCGTAGTGGAACGTCTGACGGTGGGTAGCGAGGGGCATGAGCAGGTTGTCAGTCTGCAGGAGCACATCCTGTCGGCGGCCTACGCCCGGGCCACCGCCGTGGAGGAGCGCTTCCTCGACGCATTCCGGGCATTGATGGCCCGCAGTGGCGACGCGTTCGCTGCCGAGTCCGTTGACGAGCAACGCCTGGCGGAGCTGCAGGCGCGGCGTGATCTAGAGGAGCAGCAGGAGCGGGGACACGCCGCGTGAGCCAGAACGACCCGCCCACCTCTCTTGAAGTGGCCTTCCTTCTGGACGAGCGGCTCACCAAGCATGCCCTCTAGCGGGCATCACGTTGGCTCTGCTCTCCGCCATCGGCTACAGCCGTCACGCTACGGGCCCGCTACACCAACGCGACCACCAACGCAGCTGCCGCGAGTGCAGGACGTTTGTGCCTGCTGCCCTTGGCTCTCGCTCAGGGCGCCTGGCCCCGCGTCGAACACGGCACCGAGTCCGTGGGCTGGCTCATCTTCCTCGGGATCGTGCCGACCTCGCTCGCCTACCGCTGACACTTCAACGGGCTGACCACGGTCCGCAGCACTACCGCGGCCCTACTTGTCCTCCTCGAACCGGCCACGGCCGCAATCCTGGCAGTCGTCCTGGGTGAGCAGATCAGCACCCCCTGGTTCTCGGGTCGGTCCTCCTCGTGACAGCCATCGCCGTCCTGTCACACGACCAGGCATGAGCTCGTGGCCCTCGCCCGCCCAGGCTGGCGGGGGGCCACCCAACCGAACCATCCACGCTCACAAAAAGGCCCACCCAAGCTGCCAGGCGCGGCTGCCGCGAAATTACGGGCCTGAGGCAACTATCGATCCCGGGCCGGTGTCCCGCCGTCGTGGTCGCATTCATCCGAAAGTGCGTAACAGACACGACGGGCGCCGCAAGCGACCTGGCGGCGCCCGCGCAGGCCCCCGTCCGCTCACGCGGCGACCAAGTCATCGAGCGGAACGCACGGGCAGGCCACCGGGGAGCGTCGTGACAGCGCCACGGTGAGCCTCGGGGCGAGGGATTTCGCACGTCACTTCCCCTGCACGGGCCCGTATGGCCCGGGCCAGGACGGCCAGGCGCGGCATCTTCGGCCGTCCAGTACCGCTCGCAGCCCTCCCCGTGATCGTCACACGCCGGTTCTGGACTACCGCCTAACTCGTCCGCGAACGGCAAGCACCGCAAGGGCCAGCAGCGCCGGCTCGGTCAGGCGGGATGCCATCTCGGTGTAGGTGCCGATGGTGGTGAGGTTCTGATCAGAGGAGCGGAAAACGACCGAGTTCACGACGATCCGCATGGACTTCTCCCAGCGCTGGGATGTCAATCGGGAGCGCAACGGGCCGGAAGGGTTTACGGGGGCGGGGTTGTCCGTGGTCAGTGAGATCTTCTGCTCGGTCAGGTGCCCGGTTGTTACGGCGCGTGAGTGCTCTCCGGGGATGCCCCATAACGTCGTGATCAGGATCGTAGCGGCCATGGCTCCCAAGAGACAGACAAGAGCCCTTGAAGCGCGTAAACCATAGCCGGATACGGCCCAGTACAGTGTGAGCAACGCGCGCTCCGAGCGGGGTCGGTCGCCGTCGTGGCGGCGCATCTCCATCTCGCCGTAGTAGAAGTCTGCGGCGTCCGGTTCGTTCTTGGCGTCCTCGAATGACTTCCGCAGCTGGCGGTACACGGGGGCGAGGGCGGCCGGCTGTTCGGGGAATGTCCCGGAAGGCGCGGGTGTCCAGCCGGTCGAGCCGGTGGCGGCACGCCAGTGATGTTCCTCGGCGAGGGTGCGACGCTGTGTCCACCGGACCGGAAGGACGCCATGCCGGTGCAGACCGGTGGGTGCGGCCGCGAAGGCGCAGCGGCCTTCGAGGCGGAGTTGGTCCAGGTGGAAGGTGCCGGTGAGCTGGCATCCGGACAAGTCGATGTCGGTCAGTGCCAAGTGCGCCGCGTCGACCCCGCTTAGCGAGGTGATCCGGGCACTTGGATCCAGGCCAGCCAGACCGGACTCGTCGATCGGCCGCCGGTCGTAGGTGAAGGCAGACAGGCGGGTGGCCACGCTCAGCGGAGACTCGATGACGGCGTCCGTGAGGTCCAATGTCGCGTAGCGCAGACGCAGTGTGGCCGTGGAGTCCCAGCGAGTCCTGTTACATACGAAGAAGGCGCTTGCTGCCTCGATGGTCACCGGGCCGTTGAAGCGTGCACCTGAGAGATCCAGCTCTCCCTTGCAGGCGAGCGGGCCCAGTTGGGACAGGGTTTCGAAGGTCGCGCCACTGAAGAACGCGCTAGTGGAGAACGTCGCCGCGCCGAAGGCAGCACTGTTGGAGAAGGTCGTCTTGCGAAAGTGCGCCTCAGCGTAGAACACAGTCCCGCTGAAGTCGGCGCTGTCCGAGAACACCGCTCCGAGGAAGTGGGCGCTGCTGGAGAACGACGTCCTGTGGAAGGCGGCAGGGCTGGAGAACGTTGTGGCGTCGAAGCGGGCGCTTCCGAGGAGCGTCACCAAGTTGAAGCAGGCGCTGCCGGAGAAGGTCACCCCGACGAACCAGGCGTCGCCGGAAAACTTCACGCTATGAAAGTCGGCGCTGCCGGACAACGTCGCCGAGTGGAAACGGACGTCGCCGGCGAACCGCGCTTCGCCGAAGTCGGCATCACTGGAGAACACCGCCTTGCGCAAGTTCACACTGCCGGAGAAAGCCGCACTGTCGAAGATAGCTTTGCCGGCGAATTCCACCCTGTCGAACCCCGCGTTCCCGGAGAACACTGCACTGCGGAAGTTGGCTTCGGCGAACGTGGCCTGGTTGAAACGGACGTCATGGGAGAACGTCGCGGCACCGAACCAGGCGTCACCGGAGAAAGCTGCCCCGATGAACACCGCGTCGGTGAACGTCGCATTGTCGAAGCGGGCGTCAAGGCGGAACACCGCCCCACTGAAGTCCGCAGCGCTGGAGAACACCGCCGTGCTGAACCCGGCACTCGCGGCGAACGTCGTCCTTCTGAACCCGGCGCTCCCGGCGAACGACGCCCCGCGGAAGAGGGCCTCGCCCGAGAACACCGCATCGTCGAACCAGACGTGCCCGAAGGTGACTTGGCGGAAGTCGGCTGTATCGGAGAACGTGGCGGCTTCAAAGCGAGCATGGCTGACCAGCCGTTGCCCGCTGTTCGGGTCCTGGAGCGCGTCGAGGAGCCGATGCAGCAGATCACCGGTGAAGGTGGTACCGGAGTGATTGACCTCGGTGTCGGGAGCCAGGCCGGCCAGGTACGTCGCGCGGGAGGCATCCGGCAGGTGAGCCAGGCAGGCATCGTACGGGTCGACGATGACACCACGGCAGCCCACGGGGTCGTCCGGACCTGCACCTACGGCGCAGTGCGGCCAGGGCGGCGGATTCAGGTTCAGCGCGGTCGTGGTCACCAGGAGAAAAGATCAAAAGGGAGTAGTAATTGCAAGAACCGTGGCTGCACTCCTGCCTCCAACGTTAACGCAGCGGTCTCTGCCTCCCTCGATGAACTGCGTGCACTGCGGCAAGCTGCTGCCCGAGGGCTCGCGGCGGGACCGGGCGTACGTACGCCACCGCGATCCGGACCCGGACCGGCTCCACCGAGGCGATCCTGCGGCGCTTCACCCGCTACGCCTCCCGCCCCCCTACGCGGCCATACTGAAGGTCGGCCGAGCCCAGAAGACCATCTTCGTGGCCCGCTACCTGCGGCTGCGCGACCTTCAGCGGGAGATCGAGGAGGGCCTGAACGTCATGGAGTCCTCCAACGGCGCCAATTCCGTGATCGCCTACGGCAAGGGCGGGGAGATCGCCTCGAACCGGCGCGACGACCAGGAGATGTTCGTGTGCCTGCGGATCCTCCAGTCCGTCCTGGTCTACGTGAACACCCTGATGCTCCAGGACATCCTCGGCGAACCGGAGTGGGCCGACCTCCTTACCGACGCCGACCGTCGCGGCCTGACCCCGCTGTTCTGGCCACGTACGCCCGTACGGCGAGGTGAATCTCGACATGGAGGCCCGTCTGAACCTCACCGCAACTACGGTGCCGGGCGCCCGGGCACCGATCAACGGTGTTGGCTCGGCTGCGGCGGGAAGACGATGACTGACCGGTACAGGCTGTCGCTATTGGAAAGCCATGCCGTCGAGGATTCTTTGGAGGACGTGGTCGCTGTTGGCTGAGTCGGCGGCGGGGGCATGCTCCGTGATCCCTATGCCGGCGAAGTTGAAGCGCTTGGTCAGCGCGTGCAGGGCGGCGCGCAGCTGGTCGGGGTGCAGACCCCCGGGTTCCGGGCAGAACAGGCTGGTGAAGTGCTCGGGGTCCAGCACGTCCAGGTCCAGGTGGATGTAGACGTGCGTGGCCCCTGTACCTGCCACCGCGGAAATCAGTTGGTCCGGTTCCCGGAGAGCCTGAACGGACAGGGCTCGGATTCGTTCGGACTCGATGAAGTCCAGCTCGGCGGGATCGAGGGCACGAGCGCCCGCGAGCACGATCTGCCGGGTGGAAAGGCGCTCCTCCGGCCTGGGCACCAGTTGTGACGGCCCCTGGCCGAGCAGGGTACGCAGCACCATTCCGTGGAAGCCCCCCGAGGGAGATGTGTCGGGGGTGTTGAGGTCCGCGTGGGCGTCGAACCAGACAACTGCCAGGCTGTCGCCATGGCGAGCGACGGCGCGGGCGACAGGCGCGAGCTCGAGGGGCCGCCCATGCCCTGCGAGTCCTGTCAGTAGCGCAGGCACTACGAGGCTAGAGCACTGTCCGTACCCGAGCCTGATTGGCAGCTCCTCCGGGTGAGCCCAGGGCATGGGGCAGCGAGTCGAAGTACCGGCCGTCGAAGACCGAGAGCTGGATCCTTCCACGAACCAGCCATGCGCCCAGGCCTGAGCCGTGCCCGGTACCGCCCCCGGGCGAGATGCGGGGTGATCTGGAACCGGCGCACCTTGTCCTGATATGGCTCCTGGTCATAGCCCCGGTCGGAGTACAGGTACTCGGGTCCGGCGCAGTGGCTAGCCGCGCTTACTGCGGATCGGCAGCACGGCCTGGATCAGCGGGACGAACGGGGGTGGAGTCGACCGTTGGGCGAGAGAAGTCCAGCGGGCCTGCGGCCCGCGGCTGGGAGAGCGACAGATCGTGCTGCCAGACCCCGGCCTCGTTCCAATCTGACAGCCGTCGCCAGTAGGTCATCCTCGAGCCGAAGCCCAGCTCCCGGGGCAACCGCATCGACGGCACCCTGGCGGGCTCAGGTGAGTAGCCGAATGGCAGGAGCCTCTTTGCTGGTGGCGAGCGGGTGGTCGCAGTGGCTGCACGTGTCGCGTACCGGCTGGATCATGTTGGTCTGGACGCTGAACGTTCCGGGCTGTCGCGCCTGAGGGCAGTAGTACCCGAGATGCAGGCGAACCCATGGCGTGGGCGACAGTGCGGTGGCCGCCTGGTTGCGCTTGGTGTCGTGGAAGGGCGCCCCCCACACCTTGCAGTCGTTGCGGTTCCCGGGCAGCGGTTGGCCGACCACGACGACGAGTCGGGTGTCGGCGTCTATGACGACCTGGTGGTTGGTGGAGTACCGGTAGTTCTTCGACTGCTCGGCGATGGTGTGATCGCGAGTAGGCACCAGGGTGCCGTCCACGATGAGCACGGCGTCCTCGGCGAACCGCTTGCGGGGCTGGAGCGCTAGCAGCGGCCCGAGGTGGTCGATGATGCGGTCTGCTGCCGACTTTGACACCCCGAACAGCGGAGCGAGCCGGCGCATCGTCAGGTTTGTGCGCCAGTACGCCGCGACTAGCAGTGTCCGTTCCTCCAAGGGCAGGCCCCATGGCCGACCTTTGGGACCGCGTCCGCACCTTCGCGCCGCAGCATGGTCACCAGCTTCCCGAAGGCACGCGGGCTCAGCCCGGTGAACGGCGCTATCCAGGACGGCTCCGACACCGTGATCACACCAGCCACGCCGGGATCATCGCACCGCAGCGTGCCCCGCCAGCAGGCCTCCCCACCTCAGCGGAACTCGTGGACCACCTGGATCTCGCCGACGATGTGGGCATTGAAGTCGTCCAGCTCCTCGGCCGGAACCCAGAGCTCGAGGATCGTCTGCCCACCGGCCTGCTGGATGGGATACCGGCTCAAGAACTCCGACTCGACCTCAAAACGAGTGACGAAGCCGGCACCATCGTGCTTCACATTCCAGTCCCGCGCGATCCTGACCGCGTAGTCCTCGTTGAGGACCGGGTAGAAGATCGGCTGCTCGGGCAGCCGGGGCGGCCAGGCACGCCAGTTCAGCTCCCGAACCAGATCCAGCTCCTTGGGGCCGGTGGGGCGCCACAGGGTCGTCGTTGCTTGTTGGCTGGTCATCTGCATCGCTCTCTGAACGTAGGCCGCTGGTGCGGCGTGACGGAAGAGCGGACGATACCGGCACCGCGAACTCATCAGCCACGCAGTTTCCGCACCGTGACCAGCAGTTACGGGACAACCCTTAGCCATGAGCATCACGGAACGACTAGAGCCCTCTCTTCAGGGGCTTGCGCCAAGGAACAGGGCGGCCAGACGGGGAACCCGACAGCTCATCTCCCTGTCGTCGTCGAAGTCGAAATCCTCGCCCATAGCAACCGTGTTGCCGCTCTCTGTATCAGCCCCGCGGAAACTACGCCAGGCTTCGTAGAAGGCCTCCGCATCATCCGTGATCCGTTCGAACGCCCCGCTGGCCGCATAGTTCACGTCCTCGTAGAACAGCACCTCGGAACGGTCCTGGACGTTCGCCGCCTGAACAACATCAGGGTGCGCAGCGAGGCTGTCGGGGTCAGCCGCCACGCGCTGGTACCACTGACAGCCCAAGGCGATCACACCAGCGCGAAAGTCCATGAAGCTGTCGTCGGAGCACCCACCCCCGATGAGGTAAGCAGCCGCCCACACATCCCAGCGATACAGGGCGTCATGCAACTCATCGAAGCGTTCCGCATACTCCAGGATCTCCTGCCGCGGTCTCTCTGCGAGCCGCTTGACGAGAACCTCGTCAAATGGCTCGCCCGTTGTGGCAGCCCCGGCTTGCGCAGCTTCGATGACGTCCCAGAACGTGTTGATCTCCATGACCGCTGACTCTGCCACGAGCCGATGACAATCGAACCTGGCCACCTTGCCGGTACCCGTTTCACGGAACTGACAGAGCCGTTTTCAGGAATCCTCATCAACCGCGGCATGACGCAGCCGGCCCACCCCTCTGGTCACATTAGTGCGGGCCGGGCCGGGGTGAGGGTGGCCGGTCGGCAGCCGGTGCTTCGGGCCGGTCAGGGGATGGGTGCCGGATTCGGGGCGACCAGGGGGTTTCCGCAGTCAGCAGGTGCGTTGTCGGCATCGTTCCGTCGAGTACGAGATCGGCCCGATGCCGGGAGGGGGCGACGTATTGCGCGTGGCGGTCTCGGCCGCTGAGCAGGTAGTTGCGCAGGGAGAGCAGTGGGTCCTTGTGCTGGATCTCGATCTTGCGCATGAGCTTGCGGCCAGGCGGATGTCGTCGGGGGCGTGGACGTAGATCCGCCAGGTGGCTTGGGTCGCGATCTTGGGCAGGGCGAGGGCGAACAGGCCCTCTACTACCACGATGCGGTGCTGTCCGCTGGTGGCCGCTGCCTCGAGTGCGGCAGCCGCGGCGTCCTCGTCGATGGAGCCGGGGTCGTTCCAATCCAGCGTTTCGGCTCCTGTGGCGCTCAACGTGCGGACCCCGCGGTGTGGCTCGTGCACGGGAATGTAGAAGTCGTCCAGGTGGATGAGAGTTACAGCCGTGGGCCGGTGCAGTGCCAACGCCTGGGCGAGAGTGGACTTGCCCGAGGCGGTGCCGCCGACGATCGCCAGCACGGGCGCGCGGTGCCCGATGCTCGCAACACCCGTGTTTCGCAACGGTCTTTCTTCCCCCGGGAATGGGGTTCCGCCGACTGTCGGGCTGGGTGGGCTTTGGCGCCACGCCCAATATCCGCGACGAGTCCAATCGGCAGCTCTGTGCGGTCGCCTCCGTCTCGGCAAGCAGCGCCGCGGCCCGCTCGCGCCCGTGGCCCGCGGCCTCGGCGATCCGCGCGGTCGCGGCCGCCATGTCGGCCGGCCCCTTCAGTCAGCGCTCACCGCTGTCCAGGCCGCGCGGCGGGATCGGGCGCAGCAGCCGCGCCGCATCCAGCACATCCGCCAACCGATGCTGCTCGGAGTCGGCATAGCGGACCGCGTTTGAGACCACCACCGGCACTCCGAGGTCGTCGCCGAGCTGCACCGTACGCGCAGCCAGCCGCAACGAGCCCGCCCCGGTGCCCGACCGGCACGCTCGCCCACGTGATGGCGGGGCGGGTGACGCCGCCCGCGGACAGGCCGCTGGTGTTCTCGCCGTTCGGCCTGGGAGCGCTGGACCTCGCCGTCGGCAGGTTCGTCTACGACGAGACCGTCCGCGCGGGCCGACTCCACGTGATCGAGGACTTCTTCCACGACCTGAGCTGGCACGGCTGACGATCCATCCGATCCTGCACAACTCCTCGCGACTGCGTTCGAACACCGCCGAGTCCGGGTGATTCGGCCCGGGTCTGTTGAAAGCGGAAACCTCACAAGCGCTTGCTGACGTCATGATGTGATCGCCGCGTGGGGAGACGCGGCAGGCCTTGGGGGGTCACATGGAATCTTTCGGCGTGCTGGGGGCGGGGGATCCGGATCGGGTCGGTCCGTACCGCGTGGTGGGCCGGCTGGGTGCCGGCGGCATGGGACGGGTCTACCTGGCCCGCTCCAAGGGCGGCCGAGCCGTCGCCGTGAAGGTCGTGCGGCCCGAACTCGCCGAGGACCGCGAGTTCCGGCAGCGGTTCGCCCGGGAGGTCGCCGCGGCCCGGAGGGTCAACGGCGTCTTCACGGCAGGCGTGGTGGACGCCGACCCGGACGCGGACCCGCCGTGGCTGGCCACCGCCTATGTGCCCGGCATCTCGCTGGACACCGCCGTCGCCCAGCACGGCGCCTGGCAGGCCGGCCCGGTGACCACGCTGGCCGCCGGGCTCGCCGAGGCGCTGGAGGCGATCCACGCCGCGGGGCTCGTGCACCGCGACCTCAAGCCGTCCAACGTGCTGCTCGCCGCCGACGGTCCGCGCGTCATCGACTTCGGCATCTCGACGGCGACCGAGGCAAGCGCGATCACCCGCACCGGGGTGGTGATCGGGACGCCCGGCTTCATGTCTCCGGAACAGCTCACGGGGGAGCCGGTCGGCCCGGCGAGCGACGTGTTCGCGCTGGGCGCGGTCCTCGCGTTCACCGCGTCGGGCTCCGGCCCCTTCGGCACGGGCTCGGCCCAGGGGCTGATGTACCGCATCGTCCACGGCGACCCCGATCTCGACGCGGTGCCCGGGCCGATCCGCGGTCTGGTCGGACGCTGTCTGGCCAAGCGGCCCGGCGACCGGCCGACCGTGGACGCGCTGCTGTCGGCAGCGGATCGCCGAGCGGCTGACCGCAGTCGTCAGGCCCGAGGTGTGGGTGATCGACGATGTGTCGTTCCCCAAGTGCGGCAAGGCGTCGGTCGGGGTGGGCCGCCAGTACTGCGGAGCGGTCGGCAAACGGGCGAACTGCCAGGTCGCGGTCAGTGTCCATGCCGCCACCGACATCGCCTCGTGCCCGTTGCAGTGGCAGTTGTATCTGCCCCGTGAGTGGACGGACGAGCCGGACCGCTGCCGCAGGGCAGGAGTACCCGACGACGTGGTGCACCAGGAGAAGTGGCGTCTCGCGCTCGGCCTCCTGGACACACTCGCCCAGTGGCGGTTGAAGGCCCCGGTCGTGGTCGCCGACGCCGGCTACGGCGTCAGCACCCCGTTCCGGCTCGGCCTCGAGGAGCGAGGACTGTCCTATGTCCTGGCCCTGAACGGGAAGGAAGTCGCCCACCCAGAGGATGCCGAGCCGCACCAGCCCGCCTATGGCGGGCTCGGGCCGCCCACCCTTCCCCGTTACCGCACCCCGCCACGAGCCATCTCCACCCTCGCGGCAAAGGTGGGTGCGGATCGGTTCACCGAGGTGACCTGGCGGCAGGGCAGCAAAGGCGCGATGGCCTCCCGGTCCACGGTGCTTACAGTGCGGCCCGCGGGCAAGCAGTCCCTGGCCGCCCCTCAGGAAGCAGGCGGCGGACGCAACCGGTGGGACGGCGTCCTGCCCACCCGAACCCTCCTGGTCGAATGGCCGGACGGCCAGGACGCCCCGACCGGCTACTGGATTACAAACCTGCCCGCCCGCACACCCGTCGCTGACCTGGTGCGATGGGCGAAGATGCGCTGGCGGATCGAACACGATTACCGCGAGCTCAAACACGGCCTGGGACTCGACCACTTCGAGGGCCGCACCTGGCGCGGCTGGCACCACCACGTCTCCCTCGTCACCGCCGCCCAGGCATTCCTCACCCTCCGCAGGCTCGACCCAAAAGCCGAGGCACCAGCCCGAGCCTCTACCAGACCCTCGACACACTCCAAAACCTGCTGAGGTGCTGGACCGGCACCTGCACCACCTGCGGACGCCCCCTGCCGACCAGCAGAAGACGAACCTAACGAAGCACTACTAGACGATTCTTTCCGAATGCCTGCGGGCGCGAGGAGAGGGTGTCCATGATCGTTTGTGACGACGAACCTGGACACCCTGGTGACCGCACTCCGCGTAAGATCGATGACGAGCGAGCGGGTATCGCGCGACTGCCGGGACGGCCGGCGAAGCTCAGCCACTCCGAGTTGCTATGTCTGGCGGTCATGCAGGCGATTTCGGCTTCCACTGCGAGGCCCGGTGGATGCGGTACGTGCGCGCCCACCACCGCGACATGTTCCCGTTCATCCCGCACGACCCGGGCTACAACAAGCGGCTGCCGCCGCATTGCCGCAGATCAAGCGGATCATCCGGGTCCTGGCCAAGGACACCGACTTCTGGCACGACACTGTCGGGATCAGCGACTCGACCCCGGTGCCGTGCGGGATGTCCCGGCCCACGATGAAGCGGCTTCGGCTCAGCAGTCCGGTACATCCGAACCGCACGCTCACGCAACTCCAGCGGGCACTTCCTCGGGGCAGGCATCGTCTGGGCTCCTCTCGTTGAGACCCATCTGACACTCTGTCACCCAACCCCCGCATCTCGGGGGAACCTCACAACAGGTCAGCCAACGCCCGTAACACCAACAAGCCCCCTCCGAGCGTCAACGTCAGAGGGGTCCGTCGATACAGCCTTCGCGCAGGCCGGGTGGGCCGATCGGAGGAATGCGGATAGTGATCGCGTGGATCACATCGGATCATGGTGCTCGGACTCCGATGCGACGCCAGGATGTGATCATGTGACGACTTCCCCAGGGTCCGAATCGGGGGCCGGCTCCGGCTCGCACGTGATGGTGCGACGGGGCCTGACGAGATCAGCATGCTCGCGGGCGGAAATGGCTGGGGTTGTGCTGGTCCTGCTTCTGACGGGGTGGCCGGTGGGCTGGTGGGGCCTCGAGGACCTCAGCGAGGCTCTGACTTTCACGAGTTGCGTGATCGGAGCGGCCCTCGTGCTGGTGGTTCTCACCATGATCGTGGGTGTGGCCGCGGTTCTGGATTGTTGGGTTCGAGGGCCGATTTCCAACTTCGGGATGGTCGCGCTGATCAGTACCGGCGTGGCGTTGTTGACAAACATCTTGCTTCTGTTCCAGACATGGAAGGACGGCGAGAAAGTCGGCTATCCGGTATTTTTCAGCCTGCTCGTGCTGGGTTCGCTCTGGGCAGTCATCTCGGTGTGGCGGAGACTGGACCAGATCCCCACTCCGAAGCGGGTGGCTGTGGCACTCATTGTCACCACCATTGTGGCGATCGCTAATTTCAGTTACCAGTACCTCTATCAGCCGTACCGGCGAGCGGCCGCACCTCTCGTGCAGCTGTCCGTGGGCAAGGCGGTGCCCAGCGAGGACGGCCAGGCGTTCTCCGTGCCGGTCGACATCAAGCTCGTCAACCACAGTGATGTGAGTTTCCATGTGCTGGGTGCTGAGTTCCATGTCATGGGAGAGAAGGTGCAGTTGAAGTCGAGGGACCTGCCTCGCGCGAGGTGGCAGGAGGATGCCGAGCAATGGGCCGAGGCTCGGGAGAAGCATCCGCTCACTCGCCGGGAGGTCTACCAGCCCGGCGAGCTGGTGGCGGCGCAGCCATGGATTCCCGCCGGAAACTGGGTCCAGGAAAACGACGAGTCGCTTACGCGAATCGTTGTCAAGCTTCCCAACGACACGCCGTACGAGAAGCTCACGTTCTACTCCTCCCTGAGTTTGGCGCGCAAAGACCGGCTTGTTATGGGAAGTTTCGGGCGACCCGGATATTCTTGGCGGGGCGCCGAGATGCCCCAGTGGGTCAAGAGATCGAAAGAGAACGACACCATCGTCAAAATGGCCGAGATGAGAGAGAACAGCGCGATCGATCGATATACGAGAGCCCAGCGGCGCGTCAGCACCTATTGGCGCTTTGGTTCCCACGGTGCAGAAGTGTCAGTGGTCATCGCGCGAAAAGGTGAAGAGGGCCGAGAATTCTCCGAAGAGACGAACCGCGAGGTGCGGACCCGCTACGGTTTGCTCGACGTCCTGACGGGCCCGGTCGAACAGACGCTGGCCGAGATCAAGAGACTGAGCCGGCGCTGACCAGCCCCTCCAGCCACATCACCAGGTGCCGCACGGACCCGTCGACGGCGCGTTTGCCGTAGGGCTGCCCGTTGAAGTGGATGTCGGGGTAGATGCACACGAACCCGCGCGGGCACGCGATCTGGTCCCGGGCTGCGGCGGGCGCGTCCGCGGGAGTCGTGGCGTGGGCGGGCGCGAGGCCGATCAGTGAGGCGGCCAGGACGGTCGGGACGGCGGCGGCGAGCAGCGCGGTCACGCCTGCTTGGGGCCGCCGTAGACGCAGGAGCCTTATGACATCCGCCTGTCCTGGTGGAACGGTTCGCCATTCCGGTTCCTGCTGGCGTTCATTCGAATGAGCGAGTTGGCGTGCCGGGCCCGCACCCGGGGCCGGGCGGGGCGGCCGGCGGCCCGGTAACCGGGGGCTCGACATGCACCCGGGCGGGGGTGTGGGAGCAGCTGCGCGGCGGGAGCCGGGGACGGCCCCGAGGCGGGGCGCGGCCGCGCGGCGCGGCACGGCGGCGTCAGGGCGGCGGGGCGGCGGGGCCCCGAGGGGCCATGCGTGGGTACGGGGAGGACCCGGGGCGGAGGGGGGGCGGACGAGGGCGGCCCCGCACCCCGGAAGTACCGGAGTGCAGGGACGTGCGACGCGGCGGGCCGGGGCGGCCGGGAGTCAGAGGCGGCGGCGGGTGGGGCAGGGCCCGGCGAGAGGGACCAGGAGGGTGGGCTCCGGGACCAGGAAGAAACCGCAGCCGTCGACGCTGAGATGGATGATCCAGTGGTCGGGGCCGATGACCTTGACGACGTCGCCGGTGGACTCGGAACGCACATCGGTGGGCCAGCTCTGGCCGTGGTCGTCGACGCCCTCGCGGTTGCCGACGCAGTTGGCGGCGTCGGCGGCGGCCTCATTGCACCGGTCCGCAGGCCTGCGTGGAAGACCAGCCACAGGGGGCTGCCCTCGGATGGGTGACCTCGGCAAGCGGATGGCGGGGCCGGCAGCCGTCGAAACTGTGATGGGCGGTGTTCACGAACACGGTGACCATGTACGCGGCCGGAGCAGCCGGGTCGGGCGCGGTCAGGTCCGGGCGTAGCCGGAGCCAGCGTGGGGGGCGGGCGGTGCCGATACGAGCGGTGCGAGGTAGGGGCGGCGAGCGGTCGTCACGAAGGTAACTCCCTGTGAAATGAGACTGGTTGACGGGAGCGACCATGCGACCGCGCGGGGCTAGCCGAGCAAACCCGACGACCGGTACGCAACGTGGCCCGGGGCCGGGACCGGGGAAGCGCCGACGGGGCGCGAACGGGAACTCGGAGGACCCCGCACGTAGTCATCGAGGACAACGGCGACGTGCTCTTGGCGGGTGTAGCCGCGCGGGTCGGTGTCCCATCGGGCGTCGGCGGCCGACACGGGGCCGCGGCCGGTTGCGACGGCGCGGTCGTGTTCCAGCAGGCGGCGGCAGTGGCCTCAGCGTCCTGCAAGCTGACCCTGGGGTTGCGACGCGCGCAGGGGCGCAGGGACCGGGGCGGGCCGTCAGCGAACCTGCCCACGCCTCCCGGCGAGGCGGGCGAGTGGCCCGGCGGGGCCCCGGCACGCGGGATCCCGGAGGGGGACGGACCTGGCCGCGCAGGCGGCGCCGGGGGCCCACTGCGCCCGGGGGTCGTCCGGGCCCCGGTGGCCGCCCCGTCTGGCCCCTCGGTGCGGGACCAGGGGCAGACGGGGCCAGGGGCAGACGGGGCGGGCGGCAGGCGCTGTCACGCCCCAGACGGCCGGGGTGGTGGAGTGGAAGGAACACGTCACCGACGTCGCTGGAGTGGAGGGTGACGATGCCGCTGGGCAGTTCCAGGTGAACGCTCACAGTGCGGGTGTGGGCGGCCTGCCGGGCGATCGACCGCAGCCAGTCCCCCGAGACGGGCTCGTTGTAGGTGAATGCGCCCTTGCGCAGGCTCAGGCAGCGCACCCGGTTGAGGTAGTGATCCCCGGTGATCAGCCCCGTCTCGTTCGGGATGAGTCGGTGGACCCGCACGAACCGGCTGCCCGGCATCGTCCTCGTCCGCCACCAGCCGGTCACCACCCCATCGGGCAGGATCACGCCGGACGGCTGACCGGGCGCGATCCACTGGCTGAGCATGCGCATCCACTCGGTACCGCGCAGGAACAACACGCAGTGCCCGTCCCTGAAGGGCGGCAGCGTGGTCACTGGACGCCCCTGCCTGGCCCGGGTGAAGAAGTCCGCCGCGCAGATGCGGGGCCCGTCGTAAGAGAGCAGATCGACGGACGGGAGCTGAGCGGGCTCGACCACGGCGGACACCACCGGCACGGACATGCCCGGGACGGACACGCCCGGAGCGGGCGGGAGTTTTAAGGCTGGGGGCAACGACCGGAGCAGCGGACGCGGGCGTGACGACTCCTGGGGAGAGGTGACAGAGGGAGGGAGGGAGGGAGCGAGTCGGCCGGGGCCATCGCCACTCGGGCCGGAAGCAGCTCGACCACAACCCGGCAGGTGGCCGGGGCGGGAGCCGCGCCCTCACGCCCGCGCACTGCCCCCTCCACCAAGCCACGCAAGCCGCGACCAGCGCTGCGGCACGGGCGGGAACGCGAGACAGCCCCGCCCCTGGGGGAGCCGGGGGCGGGGCAGGCGTACACCTCTGGCACCTTTCACGCTCCCCCGTTGCGCTCGTCGCCGAGCATCCGCTCCCGGCTGGACACGATGAACCGCCGGGGGCCAGGTCGAGAACCCCTCTTGCTTGCAGTGCGCTGCCCCCCCCAAGGTCCAGGTGCAGATCCATGCCACGATTGGCCCAGTTAGTCACTCTTCAAATGGACCACATGTCCGGGCCACTAGCTGCATAGGCTCGACATGCGATCCAAGAGGGCCGCTGGCCCAGGACCATGAAAACGAAACCCGGCCGGGGCGCGAGCGGGTCGATGCGGCGTTCAAGCACGGCACCGGGTTCAAGGAGCCAACGTGCTGTCGTGCACGCCCACGCTGGGATGGGCATCGGCATCGGCCCTCAACATCAAATTCGGTGTCCAGCCCCGCCTGCCTGATCAGGTCGTAGCTGCTCGGAACCAGTTGGCAGCCAGCGCAGCTGAAGCAGTCAGCACGATGGCAAAGTCACCGAGACGTCGTCGAGGTAGTGGCTGTCATACTCCTCGTCCAGCCCATGGCCGCCACTGGGCGGGTAGTTGATCTCGACGTTGAGTTCACCGTCTCGCAGTCGGGCCTCAAGGTGTAGGTCCTCCATTCAGATACCGTCGGGCTTCCGGCAACAGCTCATCGAGAGCTTCGTTGAATGAACGCACCGACTCGACGAGCATGCCGTGTCCCAGTGGGTCATCGGCATTGATTACGACGATGCGGCCCCCCGTGACGCTGTCGCGCTGTCCCCCGAAGCGACGGGCGTTCGAGGAGAGGCGTTCTGCAATGTCAGCAAGGCCGTCGGGACCTTCGAGAGAGACCATGTCTGCCGCGTGTTCAAGACCATCCAGGGCTGCGTCTCTGTCAGCCGTGAGATCTCTCGGCGGATCAAGGTGAGCGGCGACCTCGGCCGCCTTGTGCACCTCTATGAAGCGCCTCGCCGTGCGGTGCAGTTCGGCGTACGCCTCACGCTGAGCGGCACGGCGCACCGCGTCAACCGTCCCGTGGTAGGTGCCACGGCCCTGCGCACGGCCTGCAGCCCACGCAGCGGCGGCAGTGACGAGTACGGCCGGCGTACCGATGAGCGCCGCAATGACTTCGGATCCCATGAGCGAGCAGTTTGCCAGCACGGCGACGGAAGATGCGCCCGCAGGAGACGGTGACAGGCAAGGTGACGCATCCTCGCGCGTCGTGCCCGCAGTGCGGTCCGGGCGAGGCTCAAGGCCCGCACCGTAACGCTCGCACAGTTGCTGAACCGGTCCGACACCATCGGTGGCCGCATGCCGGTGCGACAGTTGCTCACCGCACTGGAAGATGTGCCACCACTGCTCTGCGTGCGGACTGGAGTGGGGCAGCCTGCCGTCGCGGGACAGCAGGACGCGCTCGTTGGGCCAGGCAGGGGTGACGACCTCCAGGGCCCAGCCGTCCCCGGTGTGCAGCCCTCCGCCGAAGAGCCCTGCGATGCGCACACGGCTCCCGGCAATCGGCCCAAGTCCTGGGCAGGACAGATCGGCAACCGCGTCGGGGGTGCTGTCCTCGAGGTTGGGATCGCGATCCCTGGCGATCCTGTACCCGGTGACGGCGTCGAAGAGACCGTGACCGTCTGAGGAGACGACCATCACCAGATCATGGCCGCTGTCGGGATGCGTCGCGAAGCCGATCCCGAGCAGACCGCCGACGGCAACGCCGTACGTGCACCCGAAGACGGGCTGCCAGGGTTCAGGAGCGGGCACCACGGGGACAGCGAGAAGCCGGTTCCGCATAGCACGCTGGTACGCCGACAGCTCGGGCTCACGCTCCGACTGCTCGGCCGGCGCCGCCTTTTTCGTCCACTTCATCACGAATCCATGATCCACGCTTCGGCGGACTCACCCAACGGAGTTGATGCAGCCCAGCGCTCAAGCACGTGCTCTTGCAGCCTGTGAACGCGGCTTGATGACCCACGTCAAGCCGCGTTGACAGCCCTCTTGCGCCGAGAGTCTTTCGGCGGCAGCAGCCACGTCGCATCCACAGCGACGGTTCGGGTCGAGTGGCTGAGGAGTCGGACCGGCCGGCTTGGGGCTGACGCGGCGTCCGGGGTGAGGGTGTCACAGAGCAGGTCAACAGGCTGCGATGGGGAGCTCTCGGGGAACAAGAGAAGCGCGGTTCGCCGGGGCCCGGGGCAGGTGCAGGGGCTGTCCGGCGGTGATCTCCGCACAGCGGGCGGTGAGGCGTTCGAGGGCGCCTTGAACCTGCCCGGTTCGCGGCGAGTTGTCTTGCTCACCCAGTAGGCCGTTGCTATGCCTTGGGCACTCAACTCTAGGGAGCACGCTGTGTATCAAGAGCCCCCTCTTCCCGCTCCCCCACGTTCACGTGCCCGGGGATTCATCTGTGCCGTCGCGGCGATCGCCGTCGTGACGCTCACCGCCGCGACAAGTCCCCCCGACGCGCACACCCGGACCACGGCGGACCCGGCAGCCGTGGTCCGCGAGTGGAACGCCATCGCCACCGACACGATCAAGACCAGCCTCGGCCCACGCCCCTCCGGGCAGGCAGTGATCTGGGAGGGATTCGTCTCCGTCGCCGTGTACAACGCCGTGGTGGGGATCGAAGGCGGCTACGCCCTGTACAAATGGCACGAGCGCGGTCCTGCCAAGGCATCCTCCGCGGCGGCCGCCGCCACCGCGGCCCACGACATGCTGCTCACCTACTTCCCCGCCTTCAAGGAGCGGCTCGACACCGCCTACGCGGACTCGCTCGCCGCTCTTCCGGCCAGTCATACCAGAGACCAGGGCGTGGACTACGGAAAGCGCGCCGCCGCCCGCATCATCGAACTCCGGGAAGAGGACGGAAGGTTCGCCGACGTTCCGTTCACCGCTTCCCCGGCACCGGGGGTCTGGCGGCCCACCCCGCCCGCGTTCCAGCCCTTCATCGACACCTGGCTCGCCAGGCTCCGCCCCCTCCTGCTCGCCTCCCCGCAGCAGTTCCGGCCCGGCGGACCACCCGCCCTCTCCTCGGCCGCTTACGCCGAGGATGTCCAGGAGCTAAAGACCATGGGCGTGAAGACCGGCTCGGGCAGGAGCGCGCAGCAGACCGAGACCGCCCTCTTCTTCAGCGGCAACCTGGTCGAACAGGTCCAGATCGCCGTACGGGACCACGCCGCCCGGCACCGGCTCGGCATCGCCGAGACGGCCCGGCTGTTCGCCGCGGTGAACGCGTCGGCGACCGACGCCGTCGTCACGGCATGGGACGCCAAGCTCCACTACGGCACCTGGCGGCCGATCACCGCCATCCGCCTCGCCGACACCGACGGCAACCCCGCGACGACGGCGGACCCGGCCTGGGAGCCGCTGCTCCTCACCCCACCACACCCGGATTACATCGCCGGCCATACGACCGTCGCCGCCGCCGTGGCACGCGCCCTGACCGGCGTCCTCCGCACCTCGCACATCGACCTCTACGTCCCCTCCGAGGTCACCGGCACCGCGCGGTTCTACGGGTCCGCCGACGACCTCAACCGGGACGTCGTCGACGCACGTGTGTGGGGCGGCGTCCACTCCCGCACGGCGGACGTAGTCGGCTGCCGGGCCGGCACCCGCGTGGCCGCCTGGGCGCTGGACCACTACTTCCAGCCGGTCGCCAAGGACGGCACTCAGCCTTCCCTGCCGACCCGAGCGGCTCGGCAGGACAGCCTCGCCGAGCCGGAGTGCGGCGACGACACCGACTGACCCACAGAGCCGCAGAGGACCCGGCGTCGAGCCGGGTCCTCTGCAAATCCTGCCTCGAGCACTGGATCAGCGGGGAGACTTTTCCCTTGCAGGGGCCGGCCACTTCCGACAGAGGGAAAAGGCCGTGAACGCGCCTTGATGACCCAGGTCATGCGGTCCCGCTGCCACACCGCCGGGGAACGCCCCTCCCGGGCCGCCGGCAGGCCGATCTCCGGGGCGTAGGCCTGGTAGACAGTGCCCGTGCAGGGCTCGAATTTGGTACTTGGGTTCTGACACGGGGATCAGGGTGGGCGCACTGTTGCGTACGGCTCATCCAATGACCGCGGGGCGAGGACGCCAAGCTTGCGACAACGGATGAAAGGGGCGGCGTTCCCGATACGAGGAAGTGCGCGGCGTGATGCTCGTCATCAGCATGGTGGCTGCCAAAGCCGTGTGTGTGCGGCCGTTCGCAAACTCATCGGGCCGAAAAGCGCGCAGGGCCGACGCGGTGAAGGTGTCAGCCAGGATGGCGAGCGCCAAGAGGAAGGCGCCCCCGGGGCATGAGCGCCCTTACCTCCCCCGCCGACGTCACTCGAGTCGGTCGTCCCAGCAGTCGGCGCAGCACCAGGGGTTGATCCCGCTGCCGGCCATCGAGACGATTCGAGGCGGGTCGGTCTTGGAGATGTGCTTGCCGCAGAAGCGGCAGAAGTGCGCCGTGAGTCGCGCTTGCTCGAGCAGACTCCGCAGGTCGTGCGCTGACGGGTGGTCTTCCAGCAATCCCACGTCGGTCAGGCAGGTGCCATCGGTGCGGTACACGTCGAAGCTCAGCCCAGCGGCATCCCGCCACATGCTGCGTACGACGTGCTCCCATGCTCTGCTTGCTCTCGGCCAGGGCCGACACCTGCCAGGGCGCGCCCGCGCGCCGGCAGGGGTGGGGTGGTCAGGTCACCGCCCCCTCGTCGGGGCGGTGACCGTACCGCTGCCGGGCTGCGGGCAAGGCCCGCAACGCTAGGGGCGGTTGGGGCCTTTAGGTGAGATGGGCGCGGGTGCGTCGGATCTCGGCCATCCGTCACGGGCGTTGCTGTAGCTGATCGGGGATGGAGAAGGTGCGACGGACAACAGCGGGCGAGGGCTGTGCGGGAGGACCTGCTCGGCCAGAGTGCGTACCCAGTCGGGTGCGTCGTCGTGGAACTCCCCCGGGTAGTAGAAGCGGCGCTGGGTCCATGCGTCAGTGAGCCATTTCCAACCTCAGCTTGAGGTGTTGAGTGGAGGGCTTGAGGCTTCGAGGCCTACGTCTGTTGGAGGCATGAAGGGAGAGAAGTTGCACATCGAGTGGATCTGGGTGCTACCGGTGGGTGCACTGCTCCTGGTGGCGTGCGACTACGGGGGTGTGGCGCGGCTGATGTGGGATGTGCAGCCAGCAGCCAGACGGAGTGCATGGCCAGGTCCGACGGGCTTCCGCGTGATCGCCGGGATCCTGGCGATCGTCGCGATCGTGACTCGTCTCAATCAGCCAGCCTGCGGCTGAAGGCTTCCAACTGCAACCCGCTGCGGCAACTTGGCAGTTGTCCTGACGTACGGATGAAGCCCCTGGTAGATGGGTTTTCGACCAAGAGAACCGTATCCACCAGAGGATTCGCATGCTTGTGTACCCGTCCGGCGTCGACGTGTCCAGCTCTGCCCTCCGCTTCCTCGCCACCCGCCTGAGGGAACGTCGGCGCGCTGTCGGCACCCGATTGCGGCGTCTGAACGCCGGCCGCCAGGCCGCTATATCACCGAGGCCGTCGAGCTCCTCGCCGCCCTCGCCCCCACGCTTGCCGAAGCGGTACGGGCCGCATCGATGAAGGCGTACCTGATCCTGGATGGGACGCTTCTGCCCATCGACCGCATCGCCGCTGACCGTCCCTTCTACTCGGGCAGCACGGCATGAACGTGCAGGTCATAGCCGACCCGAAGAGTCGCCTCCTTTGGGCTTCACCAGCCATGGCCGGTGCCGTCCATGACGTTCGGGCCGCACGCGAGCACGGCATCATCGACGCTCTCGCCGAGGCCGGCATCCGCTGCTGGGCGGATAAGGGCTACCAGGGCGCAGGCGGCACGTTCCGCTTCCCTTACCGCGGCCGATGGGGCAGCCTTTCCGCCGGTCAGCAGGCCGTCAATCGGTCCCACGCAAAGGTCCAGGCACTGGTCGAACAAGCCATCGCCACCCTCAAGTCCTGGCGGCTCCTGCGTAAGCTCCGCTGCTCGACGACCCGGATCACGAGCCTCGTCCGGGCTGTCCTCACCCTCCATCTGGCCAGCTCAGAATGAGGATGGAAAATGCTCAGTGGTGCGGCGGCCGACGATCTTGCGCCCCCGGATGGTGAGCGTGTGGACTTCCCAGCAGGCCGTGCCGGAGCCTTCGATGCTGCGCGGGGCCATCTCGGCTTCGAACTCCTCGGCGAGCATGAGGCGTTGGCTGTCACGGTCGGTGGCGAGCCGCTGGGGACGGCTGATCGTGCCGGGCACCGTATAGGTGGCCTGGGGCGTGCCAATGCGAATCTTCACCCGGGGGGCTCCTGATCGGTGTCGGCGGCACGCGCCGCTCGCCGGTTTTGCGGTAGTCGCACAGGTCCTGGTCGCGCCATCGCCACTCGGTGACGGTCACGTATACGTGGGCGTCTAGGTCGGGGTCGGGCCAGTTGTCGGTGCCCGTGCGCAGGGCGTTGCCGCGATTGCAGGACGGGCAGCGTCTGCGCTCGGCGCGGCTGCGTTTGGCGGCGCGCTGGGGACCGCTGTCGCGGCGGGTCTGACCCATCACAGCGGCTCAGCGCGGGTGGAGGTGCCACCTCTGGTGCGCGGCTGGTCCATGGGGTGGGTTCTCCGTTCGGGGCGTGGTCGGGCGGCCCGGGAGAGCGGGCGGTGTGGTCACCGCTCCCCCGGGCCGGTGCCCCTACCGTGGCGTGGCGGCGGGCAAGGCTCGCAACCCCGCGCCGGACGCGGCGTGAGGGCCGACCGTGCCGGGCGCGACGGGTGGCATGACGCAGCCGGCCCCGCCTCCTCTGGTGGGAGAAGACGGGGCCGTGGGGTGAGGGTGCCCCGGTCGGCAGTCGGTGTTTCGGGCCTGGCCCTCCGCTCCCGCCGGTCAGGGGGTGGGTGCTGGATTCGCGCCGACCAGGTGGTTGACCGCAGTCAGCAGGTCTGTTGTAGGCGTCGTTCCGTCGAGTACGAGATCGGCTCGATGCCGGGAGGGGGCGACGTATTCGGCGTGGCGGTCTCGGCCGCTGAGCAGGTAGTTGCGCAAGGAGACAAGTGGGTCCTGGCGCTGGATCTCGATCTTGCGCATCAGTTTGCGGGCCAGGCGGATGTCGTCGGGGGCGTGGACGTAGATCCGCCAGGTGGCTTGGGCCGCGATCTTGGGCAGGGTGAGTGCGAACAGGCCCTCCACCACCACGATGCCGTGCTGTCCGCTGGTGGTCGCCGCCTCGAGTGCGGCGGCCGCGGCGTCCTCGTCGAGGGAGCCGGGGTGGTTCCAATCCAGCGTCTCGGCACCCGTGGCGCTCAGTGTGCGGACCCCGCGGTGTGGGTCGTGCGCGGGGACGTAGAAGTCGTCCAGGTGGATGAGAGCCACAGCCGTGGGCCGGTGGAGTGCCAGCGCCTTGGCGAGAGTGGACTTGCCCGAGGCTGTGCCGCCGGCGATCGCCAGCACGGGCGCTCGGTGCCCGAGGCTCGCAACACCCGTGTTCCGCAACGGCATTTGTTCCCTCGGGAACGGGGTTCCGCCGACTGCCGGGTTTGGGTGTTCCTTGGCCTGGCTGAGGGCGTGCTCGGCGGTTCTGGTGTGGGGTGTGGTGGTCATGGTTGCTGCCCTTGATGAGTGGAGTGCGTCCGGCGTGGCAATGTCCGGCCGGTCGGGCAGCAGCGTGCTCGGGCGGCGGGCTAGCACCGCAACCTTCCGTGGCCGCCGGCGGCGCCCATGGAGGTGCAGGTAGGACTCGCAGCCGGTCGGCTTTTTCCACGGCGATCATGTGGTCCCTCCAGGCGCGGCCGCCCCGCTCGCCCCCACCGGGTCTGAGGTCCCGGGCAGATGCTATGCACTGGTACCGGCTCATAGCTAGAGTGGTGGTATGGCAAAGCAGACGAACATTCGCCTGGACGAAGACGTCAAAGCAGCGGCCGAGGCCCGGGCCAAGCGCCGCGGCCTGAGCTTGCAGGGGTACGTGGCTGACCTGATCGAGGCCGACGTGAACCAGTCCCGGGCGGCCTTCATGGCCGGGGCTGCGTCGTTCCTCGCCGCCTACACGGACGTGTTCGATGCGGAAGTCGGTGAGGACCGCTACCCCGGCCTCCCGGACCAGCCGGCGGAGACGGCACCGAGAGACGCCGCGTGAACCTGCGTATCGATCTCGCGTGGATCCTGGCAGTGGCGCAGCAGATCCCGGGAGATCCCCAGGTCGTCGACTACGGCGTGCCGGTCGCGGCTGAAGCACGTCACCGTGCGGAGATCCTTGACCATGAGATCTACCCCGAACCCCATCACAAGGCCGCGGCGCTGCTGTGCGAGCTGGCGAGAAACCCGAGCCTGGAGATGCGGAACCTGCTTTTCGCCGCCACGGTGACCGCGGCCTACCTGTCGGCGTGCGGGATGCCGGTGAGCCCCGGCCTGGACACCGTTCTCCCGCTGGCCCGCGCCGCTCGGGACGGGCTCCCGGTGCGGGAGGTCGCCTCCCAGATCAAGACCTGGACGAGCTGATCCACTCGTCGGCGGGGTCCCTTCGAAGGTCCGAGCCACGCTGGAGTCGGTGGTGGCGCGCCACAGCCGGGCCCCAAGCGGAGTGAGGCTGTAGCGACGCTGGTCGGCGGCCTGCCCCGCGGAGCACGGGTGGCTGTTCAAACTCCCCAGGTGTCGAGCAGTCAGGCGCTCCACCAGGGCGGGCGACATCAGCAGCAGACGGCTCCGAGGAGGATGGGCCTCCCCGGCCCACGACGTACGGCGGGTGCGCGTCACGGCCGGCGTGACCACCACCATCGCGGCGACCACGCCGCCCGGAGGCCCCACTGCCGCCCTCACGAGCGGATACCACTCCGGAGCCGTCTGCACAGGTTCGAATCCTGCCGGGCATGCAGAAGGCCCAGCCGTGAGCGGGCGGCCGGGCCAGTCAATTGGGTCGATCAGGCTTCGTTCGCGGTGGCCTTCTTCAGCGCAGTCACCAACTCAGCCCGCCGCTCGTCCGAGGTGAGCTTCTGGTCCCGAGCGGTGAACGCGAGCCCGAACCTTCCGACCTGCCGCCAGTCGCCCGACGGCTTCATCGTCTTGGCCCAATGCTCCGACACGGCGGGCGTGGCGAACTCGTAGATGCTCACGGTGTCGGTGGTGATGAGCTGCTTGCAGCCCTTGTTGCTCTTGTCGTCGGCGCAAAAGCCGGTGTTGTCCTGCGGGTTGCCGAGATCGGTCACGCCGGTAGCGTCGGCGAGCTTGGCGGCGGCCTGCTTCGCGGTGAGCTTGGCGGGCTTGGCCGGCGCCTTGCTCGCGGTGTGGGTCGCCTTCGGCTTGTCGGCTGAGCTGGTGTCGGTGCCGGTGCAGGCGGTGAGGCTGAGGAATGCAGCGGCGCAAAACGCGGCTGCGGTAATTCTGATGTTCATGGTCCCCTCATGGAACGGGTGTTTTGCCGGGGGTCATGATGCCTGATCTGCGACTGTTTCCTGGCATGCCAGGTCTGCGGTCCATGGCGGGGTATGGTCGGCGGCAGCGTCAAGAAGGTTGAGTTTGACCATGGTGGCCCGCGCGTGCCCCGGGGCACAGCGAGGCCCCCTACCTCGAAGATCGGTGGGAGGCCTCTGCATGTCTATGCGGCAGCCGTGCCAGGGGAGACAGGTTGCGGTCCAGCCCGCACGGGGCTACGCCCCAGCCGGCACGCCTCTCATTACCGGGTGCACGATCAGACCCCTTGCCCGGCAACATCGGTGATCTTCACGGACACCTTCGTACCTGACGAGGCGGTCTGGATCAGAGACGGCGTGTAGTTCAGGCTGGTCTTACCTGACTACGGAACTGGATCGATGGCACACCACCTCTCCAAGGACGACTCCCCTCTTCAGCCGGAAAGTGAGAGCGGGTTGCGGGCGTGAGCGCGCAACCTGCCGCAAAGGCGTGGCTGGGTCAGGAGGAGCCGACGCCGCGCTTGATCGGGGACTTGCTCGCGGACAGACTGCTCTGCATGGGTTCAGTAGGCATGGCAACCAGGGCGCAGATCGGTAGCCGGTGATGAGTGCCAGCCTGCCCTTCTTTCGCTATCACCCGGACCCCATCGCAAGCGGGTCCATCCGCGCGGACGCCGAGACGTGCGCCTGCTGCAAACGCACCAAAGGCTGGATCTACACGGCCAGCTTCTACACGGCACAGGAGGTCAACGGTCGTTTCTGCCCGTGGTGCATCGCAGACGGGAGCGCTGCTGAACGCTTCGCGGGTGAATTTAGCGACTCCTATGGGCTTGCCGGTGTCAGCGAGGATGTCATGCATGAGGTCACCCGCCGCACCCCTGGCTTCCACGCCTGGCAGGATCCGCACTGGCTCGTCCACTGCCAGGACGCGGCCGCCTTCGTGGGCGAAGTCGGGTACACCGAGCTGGCGGCGCGTCCTGAAGCCCTCGACCAGCTGCGGGCCGATATGCGCCTTGACGGCTGGCACGACGAAACGCAGCTTGAGCACTTCCTGACCCACCTGGGCGAGGGGGCGACCGCCATGCTCTTCCGCTGCACCGTCTGCGGCGCCCATCTCGCCTACGCCGACGCTTCGTGAAAGTCGTCTGCGTACGTGAGTCGTCGGTAGCAGATGAGGGTGCAGGCGATGCTAGTGGTTGCGTTCGTAGCGCCGGTGCAGACGACGGCATCCGGCGGCGAGCCAGGCCATAGTGCGTTCGATGGTCCAGCGGTGCCGGCCCAGCCGCTGGCTAAAGTCTGTGCCCTTGCATGCGATCCGGTGCATAGTCCCGCGGCTGCGTAACCATCGTCGCAAGTGGTTGTCAGGCGGCGCTCTTCTTGCGGCGGCGTCCGCTGCGGGTGAGCGCGTCGACGAGCTGCTCGCGGCTCATCTTGGAGCGGCCTTCGATGCCCTGCTCGGTGGCCCGCTGGTACAGCTCCATCTTGCTCAGCTGCCGCAGGTCGCCCTTGCCTGTGCTGCGCTGGCGGGCTTTCGAGGGGGTTCGTGTCGTCTTGGTCGGCGCTTTGTGGGCAGCGGGTCTCTTCGCCGCCTTCGTGGCCGGCTTTCGTGCGGTCTTGCGGGCGGGGGCCTTCTTGGCCGGCCGCGGCTCGGCGTCCGTCTTGTGGCCGCGGGCCTGGCCGAGGCTGCCTTGCAGGACGGACATCAGGTCGATGACGTTGGTGGCCTGCGGCGCTTCCTGCGCCACCTCAATCTGCTGGCCCTCGGCCTTCGCCTGCACCAACTCACGGACCTTCTCCTCGTAGGTGTCGTGATACCTGCCTGGTTCCTAGGGTGCGCTCAGGGCTTCGACGAGCTGCATGGCCAGGGTGAGTTCCTTGCCTTTGTCTGCGCGGTGCGCGGGGAGTTCGGGCAGTTCCTTCCCGGGATCGCGTACCTCGTCCGCCCAGTGCAGCGTCTGCAGCACCAGCAGCCGGTCTTCGGCGCGCAGCGCGGTGAGGTACTGCTTGCCGCGCATGACGAACGTCGCGATCCCTGCCTTGCCCGTCTCCTCGAGCGCGGCGCGGAGCAGCTCGTAGATCTTGGTGTACTCCTTGCCGCGGGGTGCGATGTAGTAGGTGCGGTCGAAGTAGACGGGCTCGATGTCGGTCAGGTCGACGAAGTCGGTGATGTCGAGGGTCTGGGAGCGGCCCGGCGCGATCTGGTCCAGTTCGTCGGGCTCGACGATGATGTACTCCCCCGCGGCGAGCTCGTAGCCCTTGACGATGTTCTCGGGCGGTACTTCCATGCCGGTGCGTTCGTTGACGCGACGGTTGCGGATCCGGTCGGCAGTGTTGCGCTGCAGTTGGTGGAAGTGGACCGTGTGGTCCTCGGTCGCTGTGTATAGGCCTACAGGCAGGCTGGCCAGTCCGAAGGTGATCACGCCGGTCCAGATCGAGCGTGCCATGACCGTTCACTCCCGTGCCTGATGCTGCTGGTGGCGCGCCCGGCGGGGTGCGCCTGGCGACCACGGTGCCACTGCTCCGGGGCCCTGTACCGCCGCCCGGGACTGCTCATCCTTGACGAGCCGACTTCCCAAATGGGCTCGTGCGGTGAACACCAGATCTTCGAGCAGATCAAAGCCATCGCCGCCGACCGCATCACCATCGCGGTCACCCACCGCCTGGAGAACACCAAGATCGTCGACCACATCATCCGCGCCCGCTTGAGGCGGTGGACACGAGACCGTGGTGGAGTGATCCGTAACCTCCAGCGTCTGCTCGCCCCTGCGTCCCAGCCGCCGCCACACCGCCGCGTCCGCGCCGTGGCGTGGGACCATTCGTGGCCGCCGACCGGCTGGAGAGGGAGAACGACCGGCTGGACAGGGAGAAAAGAGGTAAGCGGGCTTGTTACCCCTCCTGCAGCAGCTGCGAGGCGGGCTGCTGCTCCCCCGACCCGCGCACGATCAGTCGGGTAGGGACGGTGATGGTGCGGACGCGGGAGCGGTCGCCGTCGAGGCGGGCCAGGGCAGTGGTCGCGGCTGCTCTGCCGATTTCTTCGGGGTCCTGGGCGACGACGGTCAGGGCCGGTTCGAGTGCCTCGGCGAGCGGGACGTCGTCGAAGGCGACGAGGGCCACGTCCTTGCGTTTGGTGCGGGCGAGTTCGGTAACGACCCCCAGGGCGACGATGTTGTTGCCTGCGAACAGGGCGGTGGGGGGATCGGCCAGGCTCAGCAGCTCGGCGGTGGCGATGGCGGCCCCATGCTGGTCGTGCGCGTTGGTGAGCAGGGAACGGTCGTAGGAGAGGCCAGCTTCGCCGAGCGCCGCACGGTATCCGGCCAGGCGCTCGCGGCGGGTGTAGAGCTTGGCGGGGAGATCGCCGACGAAGCCGATGCGCCGGTGGCCGTGGTTGATCAGGTGGGTGACGCCGGCCTGGGCGCCGGCTCGGTTGGAGCTGACGACGCTGTCCGTGGACAGGCCCACCCCAGGCCGGTCAAGAAAGACGACGGGCAGGCCCGTTGCGCGGTGGGGCCTGAGGTGGGCGTGGTCGGCGCCGACGGACGGCACGACCATCAGGACGCTGACGCGGCGGGCAAGGAACTTGTCCGTCAACGCGCGTTCGCGGTCCGGGTCGTCCGCGGAGGAGCCCATGAGCAGGGTGAGGCCGCGGTCGCGGACGGTGTCCTCGATGCTGCGGGCCACGGCGCCGAAGAAGGGGTTGCCGAGGTCGGGGATGACCAGCCCTATGGTGGTGTCGGGTCCGCCGACGCGGATGTTGCGTGCCATAAGGTTCGGCTGGAAGCCGAGCCTGGCCACGGCGGCGAGCACCTGCTCCCGGGTCTTGGCTGATGCGGGGCCGTCCTCGTTGAGGACGCGGGAGACCGTCTTGGCGCTGACGCCCACTTCCCGGGCCACGTCTGCGAGGGTGGGGCGGCGGTTCGCTGCCATGGAGTAAACAGTCTCCCCTGCTCGTCGGTTCCGGCCGCGGTGGCACGGTGTGTCGCCCCGGCCGGCCGGAACCCATGAGTTTGGTCGTAGGTCAGTTGGCCTTGACTCCCGCGGCCTTCGCCGCCTGGGAGTCCGCTACGACGGTACCTCCCGCCTCATCGACGGTGAGCGCTCCGGTCATGATGGCAACGACTTCGGCCATGGAGTAGTCGGAAGGCTTGATCACGGCCGCGCGCTTGCCGAGGCGGTGGACGTGGATGCGGTCGGCGATCTCGAAGACGTGCGGCATGTTGTGGCTGATCAGGACCACCGGCATGCCCTTGTCCCGGACGCGGCGGATGAGGTCGAGGACCTGTCCGGACTCCTTGACGCCGAGGGCGGCGGTGGGTTCGTCCATGACGACGACGCTGCGGGCCCAGGCGACGGACCGGGCGACCGCGACGGCCTGCCGCTGCCCGCCGGAGAGGGTCTCGACCGCCTGGTTCAGCGAGCGCAGCCCGATCTTCAGGTCGGCCATGTGCTCGGCGGCCTCCTGACGCATGCGCTTCTTGTCCAGCATGCGGAAGACGCTTCCCAGGACGCCGGGTCGGAGCAGTTCGCGTCCCAGGAACATGTTCGAGGCGATGTCCATGGAAGCGGCCACGGCGAGGTCCTGGTAGACCGTCTCGATACCGTGGGCGCGGGCGCTTTGCGGTCCGGAGAAGGTGATGGGCTGGTCGTTGAGACGGATCTCGCCGGCGTCGGGGGTCAGTGCGCCGGTGAGAGCCTTGATCAGGCTGGTCTTTCCGGCGCCGTTGTCGCCGATGACGGCGAGGACCTCGCCGGGCATCAGGTCGAAGTCGGCGCCGTCGATGGCGGTGACGTGTCCGTACCGCTTGACCAGGCCGCGGGCCTGCAGCACTGGGGTGGTGGTCGCGGTCATCGTGCCTTCTTCCGGGAGATCTGGTCGACGGTGACCGCCAGGATCACCAGGACGCCGGTGATGAGCGTCTGGTAGATCGAGGCGACGCCCATCAGCTGCAGGCCGTTGCGGAACACACCGACGATGAGGACGCCGATGAAGGTGCCCAGGACCGAGCCGCGGCCGCCGAAGAGGCTGGTGCCGCCGAGGACGACGGCGGTGATGCTGTCGAGGTTGTCGGTCTGGCCGGCCTGGGGGTCGCCGACTCCGGTGCGGGAGATGAGCAGGAGGGCGGCGATGCCGTAGAGCAGACCCGCCACGGTATAGACGCCGATGGTCAGGCGGGAGGTGCGGATGCCGTTCAGCCGTGCCGCTTCGGGGCTGTTGCCGAGCGCGTAAAGGTGCCGGCCCCATCCGGTGCTGCTCAGGGTGTAGGCGAGGAGGAGGAACAGGCCGATGGTGACCAGCGAGCCGTAGGTGATGTCGGTGTTGCCGAGCGGGAAGGTCTTCCCAAGAGCTGTCAGGGGTCCGGGCAGGTTGGTGACGGTCTGTTCTTCGGAGTAGATGTGGGTCAGTGCGAACGCCACGTTGAGCATGCCGAGGGTGACGATGAACGGCGGCAGCGGGATCTTCTGCACCAGCGCTCCGTTGAGCAGCCCGAAGCCGCTGCAGACGACCAGGCCGAGCGCGATGGCGGCGAGCGGGGGCAGGGAGCCCTCGGCGGCCATTTTGGCGATCATGATGTTACCGAACGCCATCACGGCCCCGCATGACAGGTCAATGCCCGCGGTGAGGATGATCAGGGTCTGGCCGATGGCGAGGGTGCCTACGACCATGACCTGCTGCACGATCAGCGAGAAGTTCCCGCCGGTGAGGAACTGGTCGGTCGAGAGCGAGAAGAAGGCGCAGGCCAGGAGAAGGGCGACCAGCGGGCCGGTGGTGGGCTGCGTGAGCAGTCTGCGGGCCGTGCTCGGTGCGGTGAGCCCGGCGTACGGCTTGGACGTGTCCGGGGGCGTGGTCGTGGCTGTCATGCGAAGTCCTTGTCGGAAGACAGATGTCCTTGTGCGTCCGCGTCGGAGGACAGGGGAACAAGGGGGCGGCCGTCCCCGGTCAGGGAAGGAGGGACGGCCGCCGCGCGGGGTCGGGCGGTGTCGTACGGTTCGGGGGCGGCTCAGCCCCAGCAGTTCTCCAGGCCGTAGCCGGTGTCCTTGGCCGTGACGCCGGCCTGCGTCTTGTCGGTGATCAGGGTGACGCCGGTGTCGGTGTAGCCCGACGCCTTCTTGCCGTCCTTGGCGTACGTCACGACGGCCTTGACGCCCTCGGCGGCCATCTTCAGCGGGTATTGCTGCGACGTCGCGGCGATCTTGCCGTCCTTGACCGCCTGTGTCCCGGTGCAGCCGCCGTCGACGGAGACGATCAGTACGTCCTTCTCGCGTCCCTTGGCCTTCAGCGCGGTCCAGGCGCCCAGCGCGGCGGGCTCGTTGATGGTGTAGACGACGTTGATGTCCGGCTCCTTCTGGAGGCAGTTCTCCATCGCCGTCTGGCCCTTGGCCTGGTCGCCGCCGGTGTCGTGGGAACAGACGACGGAGGAGTCGCCCTCCTTGATGCCGAAGCCCTTCAGGAAGCCGTCGTGGCGCTGGACGCCGACGGACACGCCGGGCGCGAGATCGAGGGTGGCTATCTTGGCGGCCTTGCCCTTCATGGCGGTCTTGGCGTATGCGCCGATCAGCTCGCCGGCCTTGAGGTTGTCGGTGGCGAAGAGGGCGTCGACCGCGCTCTGCGGGTCGGTCGGTGTGTCCAGCGCGATGACCAGGACGCCCTTGGCCTTGGCCTTCTCGATGGCCGGCACGATGGCCTTGGAGTCGCTCGGGGCGATCAGGATGCCCTTCACGCCGGAGGCGACCATGTTCTCGATGGCGGTGACCTGGCCGGCGTTGTCCCCGTCGAACTTGCCGGCCGCGGTCATGAGCTTGACGCCCTCGGCCTTCGCCTCCTTCTCCGCGCCCTCCTTCATCTTCACGAAGAACGGGTTGGTGTCCGTCTTGGTGATCAGGCCGACCTTGACGTCGCCCGAACCGGTGCTGGACGAGTCCGATCCGGAGCCGGAACCGCAGGCCGTCAGGGTGAGCGCCGCGACTCCCGTGAAAGCGGCGGCTCTGAGGAGTGAGGAGGACAGGCGGGTGGGGCGAGACATGTTCGACTCCTGAGGGATAGCGAGCGGCACGGGGCGGGATCAGGACACATGCCGCCCGGGATGTCAGCGTTGACTTATGTCATCGTTGACACTGCTTGCCGAGGATGATGGACTCCGGCTCCCGGCAACGTCAATGCCTTGCGCGAGACACAAGTCCGTAACGGCCGCGGCGGATGCCCGGTCCGTGCCCGCTTCCCCGCCCGTGCGTTCACAGAGAAGAGCCGCCCATGAGCAGCCCACGCCGGATCACCGTCCTGGGAGAGTGCGTCGCGGACGCGTTCACCGAACCGACGGGCACCTCGAGCGAACTCGCGCCGGTTCGCTGCCCGGGTTGCGGCCCTGACCTGCTCGGTTGCCGGTCCGAATCCGCCGCTGCACAGCCAGTTGGAGCAGCTCGCCACTGCCGGCCGAGCATGAGGTACGGGGGTAGCGGTTGCAGGTGACCTGGCGCCCGGACTGTTGACGCGTTGGCCGGATTGCCCCCATCATCGGGCCACTCGATGTCATCGATGACACAAGTCAACGATGTAACTTCCTTGTCGGGCGCCGTGGACGTCGGCGCTCGGCGGGGCGTCAACTCTCGGCTGGTTCCGCGCCGATGCAGCAGGCTCCGCTACGCGGACAGCCGCAGCACAGGAGACACCATGAGCTCTGGACGTATGTCCCGGCAGGCCCGCACACGGATGATCGCGGCGGTGGCAACCGTCTGCGCCCTATCCGCGGCCCCGCTCGCCCCTCAGGCCCTGGCCGCCGACACCCGGCCGTACTCCGAAACCTACCGGCCCCAGTTCCACTTCACCCCGCAGAAGAACTGGATGAACGATCCGAACGGTCTGGTGTATTACCAGGGCGAATACCACCTGTTCTACCAGTACAACCCCAACGGCAACTCCTGGGGCGACATGTCCTGGGGACACGCGGTGAGCAAGGACCTCGTGCACTGGAAGGAGCTGCCGCTCTCCCTGTCGCACGACGACCAGGAGATGGTGTTCTCCGGCAGCGCGGTCGTCGACTGGAACAACACCACCGGGTTCGGCACGAAGAAGAACCCGCCCATGGTGGCGATCTACACCAGCGCCTACAAGAACGGCGGCAAGCAGGCCCAGTCGCTCGCCTACAGCACCGACCTCGGCCGCACCTGGACCAAGTACCAGGGCAATCCCGTACTCGACATCGGCTCTGGCGAGTTCCGCGACCCCAAGGTCCAGTGGTACGCACCCACGAAGAGCTGGCTGATGACCGTGTCGCTGTCCACCGAGCACAAGGTGCGGTTCTACTCGTCCAAGAACCTCAAGGACTGGGACCTGCTCAGCGAGTTCGGCCCGGCCGGCGCGACCGGCGGCGTGTGGGAGTGCCCCGACCTGTTCCCCCTCGCGGTCGACGGAGACCCGCACCACATCAAGTGGGTCCTCGTCGTCAACATCAACCCCGGCGGCATCGCAGGCGGTTCAGCCGCCCAGTACTTCATCGGCGACTTCGACGGCACGACGTTCACCGCCGAGGACAAGGGCACCTACACGCCGCCCACCGGGAAAGTCGTGCAGGACTTCGAGGACACCGGCTTCGGGACTTGGACGGCCACCGGCACCGCGTTCGGCGATGGAGCGTCGGCCGGGGCAGTGGTCGGGCAGGGCACCATCGACGGCTTCAACGGCAAGGGCCTCGCCAACAGCTTCCACTCGGGTGACGGCGCCACGGGCACCCTCACCTCCCCCGCATTCACCGTCGACAGCCCCTACCTGAACTTCAAGGTCGGCGGCGGACGCCACCCACACGAACCGGGAACCGTCCTGGAGCAGGGACCGCCGCCCGCAGGCACGGTCCTCGCCGACTTCGAAGGCGGCAGCTACGGCGACTGGACGAAGACCGGAGACGCCTTCGGCGCCGCACCCGCCACGGGCACCCTCCCCGGCCAGCAGGAAGTCTCCGGATTCCGGGGCAGCGGCCTGGTCAACACCTTCCTGAACGGCGACTCCACCACCGGCGCGCTCACCTCACCCGAATTCATCCTCGACAAGAAGCACATCAACTTCCTCATCGGCGGCGGCCATCACCCCACCGGCGCCGACGAACCCACCGCCGTAGAACTCCTCGTCGACGGCCACACCGTGCGCAGCGCCACGGGAGGGGACGCCGAGGCCCTCAACTGGGCTTCCTGGGACGTCAGCGACCTCGCCGGCAAGAAGGCGCAGATCAGGATCGTCGACGACAACATCGGCGGCTGGGGTCACATCAACGTCGACCACATCATGCTGTCCGATACCAAGGCCCAGCCCGTCTCCCAGGAGACGTCCGTCGACCTGATCGTCGACGGCCAGGTCGTGCGCAGCGCCACCGGCTCCAACAGCGAGACCCTCGACTGGGCTTCCTTCGACCTGCGCCCCTACGCCGGCAAGAAGGCCCAGATCCAGATCGTCGACAGGAACACCGCCGGCTGGGGCCACATCCTGGCCGACCAGTTCACCGCCGCCGACAAGCCCGCCACGTCCGCCCTGCAGCGCGCCGACTGGGCCGACTACGGCAAGGACTACTACGCGGCGATGTCCTGGGAGAACGCGCCCGGCGGCAAGCGCTACATGATCGGCTGGATGAACAACTGGGACTACGGCGGTGCCATCCCCACCTCCCCCTGGCGGGGCGCACAGAGCACCCCCCGGGAGATGGCCCTGCGCACCGTCGACGGCCGCATCCGCCTGACCAGCAGGCCGGTGAACAGCCTGAAGTCCCTGCGGCAGGAGCCCCCGGCGACCGCGGCCGGCATCACCGTCACGAGCACCACCAAGCCCCTGGCCGGCCCCGCAGCCAAGGGCAAGGCACTCGACATCGAGGCCACCTTCTCCCTCAAGGACGCCGAACGCTTCGGCCTGAAGGTGCGCACCGGCGCCGCGGGCGAGGAGACACTCATCGGCTACGACACCACGACGCAGGAGCTGTACGTCGACCGCACCCGCTCCGGCGCCGTGGACTTCAACAGCTCCTTCCCCGGCGTCCAGCGAGCCCCCCTCGAGGCGAAGGACGGCAAGGTGAAGCTGCGGATCCTTCTCGACTGGTCGTCCGTCGAGGTGTTCGGCGGCAGCGGCGAAGCAGTGATCACCGACCAGATCTTCCCCGACCCCGCCAGTCAGGGAGTGCAGGTCTTCGCCGAGAACGGCTCGGTGAAGCTGGAGCGAGCCCATATCTGGCACCTCGGCTCCTACCGCGACTGACCCTCACACCGGGCCCGACCGAAGGACATCACACCGTGAACAAGACCCTGCTCGCCGAGTTCACCGCACGCGAGGGAGCGCAGGACGAGGTCGCCGGCCTCATCCGGAACTACGCCGAGAAGGTGCGCGAGGAGGACGGCAACCTGGCCTTCTACGTCTACACCAAGGCGTCCAACCCGCGCGCCTACTGGATCTTCGAGACGTACCGGGACGAGTACGCCTTCCAAGCCCACCTGAAGGCTCCCTACGGCGGCCCCTTCAATGCCGCCCTCGCCCCGCTGATCGAGGAGGACGCCTCAGTGCTGACCTTCCTCGATCCGCTAGTCTGACCGTCGCCCGCGGCCTGAGCCGCAGCCGCAGCACAGTAATCGGCCTGGTCACGGACGAGATCGCCTCGTCCCCGTTCGCGGGCCGGCTGCTGCGGGGCGCGATGGAGACCGCCTGGGCCAGCGGGCACCCAATCGTGACCGTCGACTTCGGCGGTGACCCGGACAAGGAGGATGCGGCCGTCGCCGAACTCCTCGGCCGCCGCGTGGACAGCATCCCTGTCCTGTAGTCGACGCCCTGGCACTGGCCGGGCCCCAGCGCCGAGGAGTAAGCGCCCGCCATGGCGCTGCCCGCGAAGGCCACGGCACCGCGCAGCAGGGCTGTGGCACAGGTGGCTCCGTCGATACGAGCGAGCAGACCGGCTCTTGTACAGGCGCCGGCCCAAGGGGTGCCCGCATGGACGCGGCCTGACAGCTGGTGGGCCCTCCCCCGTTAGGGGAGGGCCCGCCCGTCGGACGCCGGCCTTAGACGTCATCTCATTTGGCTGAGTAGGCTGCTGGCTGTGGTGGGGATTGTTGAGCGGCTGGTGCCGGATGAGTTGTGGGAGCTGTTTCAGCGGGT
>NZ_JBEXYS010000036.1:0-73284 GCF_040631045.1 Streptomyces sp. NPDC005706
GGCGGACGACGGCGACCAGGCGCTGCTCACCTGCCCCGGCGCGCCCGCGCCGGGGCCGTCGTACGGTCCGCGGGACTCAGCCGCGCCCGCGCCCGTGGTCCAGCCGGTCCAGCACGGCCCGCGCCATGGCGTCCTCGCCGCACGCGTTGGGGTGCGCGGGGGCCGCGGGCGCGGCCGGCCGCAGCGGCTCGATCCAGCGGTCGGCGGGTGCCTTGCACATGTCGTGGGCCACCGTGGGTCCGTAGGTGTCGACGTACTCGGCCCGGTTCCACGCGGCGACCGTGCGCAGCATCAGGTTCAGCCGCTTCTCGGTGTCCCGGAGGTAGGGGAAGTCCCTGGCCGCGAACGGCACCGCCGGGAAGCAGCCCACGCCGTCGTCGGGGAGCAGGTCCGGGTAGCCGACGAGGAGGACCCGCGCGTGCGGTGCGCGCCGGTGCACGGCCCGCAGCACCTGGTCGATCTTCGGCGCGGTGCGCAGGACGTTCAGCGCCAGCTGGTCGTACCCGCCGGCCTTGTACGAGCGCTCGCAGGGGTTGCCGGCCGGCTCCTGGGCGCCGAGACGGGCGCAGGTGCTGATGATCGAGCCGAACCCGACGTCGTTGCCGCCGATCTGGACCGTCACCAGGCCGGTGTTCCGGTCCAGCGCGTCGAGCTGCGCCGCGTTGCCGCCCTGCGCCTGCCACATCTCGTTCGTCGTGGCCCCGGCGCAGCTCACGTCCTTGAACGACTTCACCCCGCGCCACGACGCCAGCAACGAGGGGTAGTTCTGGTCGGAGCGGCCGCATTCGGCGTTCACCTGACGCGGGATGAGCGGGCCCGAGGTGTAGGAGTCCCCGAGGGAGACGTAGGTGAGCTCGTGGCCGTGTCCGGCGGGATGGGCGGCGGCGGGCACCGTGGCGGCGGCGACGAGGGCGCAGCCTCCGAGTGCCGTCCCCAGTACGGTCGTCCGCCGCCGGCCTCTCGCCCCGTCGGCCGCGCGCGTGTCGTTCGCCATGGTTCCTCCCCCAGAGGCCGGGCACACGGCCCCGCCCCGAGCGGCGGTCCGCGTTTCAACTGGGCCTGTATACCGCCCGGTAGGTCGCGCGGGCCATAAGCGGGAAGGAACATTCGCGGCCGCCGGGGGAGAGGCGGGCACGAATGCGCGCGCCGCCCCGGCGGCCGTACCGTCAGACCCCGGACGCCGGTTCCGCCATGGCGGCCGGGTCCGTCAGGCCGGCCGGCTCCACCGCGGGAGCCGGGTCCAGCACGGCCGTCGGCCACACCAGCGAGTCGTCCTCGGGGCGCGCCCCGGACAGCCGGTGCCGGGCGGCGATCAGCGCCATGTCGACGTCCTTGGTCCCCGTGGCCACGCACAGCGAGTAGGCGATGTCCGCCAGCCGCTGCCGGGCCTGCGGAGTGCTCTCCCCGGCTCCGAGCAGTGTGAGGGTCTCGTACTGGGCGATCAGGTCCTTCAGTACCGCGGGGTGTGCCATCAGCATGAGATCCGCCTTCCTGGTGCGAAGCCGAGGTCGATCAATTCGAGAGCCGACTACCCGCGCCCCGGCCCGGCATGTCCCCCGGTCCGCCGCGATACCGGCCCGCCCGGCGGCCCCGGCGAAGCCGATCACGCCGTCGCGGGGATGTGAAAAGCTGGAGGTGCCCATGTCCCCGCGACCCAGGAGGAGTTGCCGCGTGGCCGTCATCCACCGCACCACCCTCACGCCCACCAAGCTGGAACTCCTCGCCGAATGGCTGCCCACCCGCCCCTGGTACCGCGGGGGACCCGCGCCCGAACTGGAGAAGTCGGGCGGCTTCCGGCTGGACGACCCGGCGGGCGAGGTCGGGATCGAGTTCATGGTGACCACCGACACCTCCGGCCCCGAGCCGGTCGCCTACCTGGTCCCGCTCACCTACCGCGGCGCCCAGCGGGCCGGCGACGGGCACGGGCTGATCGGCACCTCGGAGCACGGTGTGCTGGGCAAGCGCTGGGTCTACGACGGCTGCCACGACCCGGTGCTGGTCACCGAGCTGCTCTCGCTGATCGAGGGCCGGGCCGGGGCCATGGCGCAGAGCATCACCGACACACCCGACCGGGAGGTGACCCGCGCCTACGCCGGCGAGCCGTTCCCCCGGACCGAACTCACCCCGCACCCCGCCGACGACGAACGAGGCACCCACCTGCCCGCGCCGCACGGCACGACCCTCCGTGTCCACCGTGTCCCCGTGCCCGTCGCCGGGAACCCGCCGCTCCCGGGCGGTGACCCGCTCGGTCATGTCGCCGGCGGCTGGGAGGGACCGGACGGCACCCGCCTCCGCGCCGTCCTCATGACCCTGGGCACCCGCTGAGCGCCGCACCCGCATGGCCCAATGTCCGGCCGGAGTGACACCGCACGGCCGTATCCGGAGTGCGGCCCGGCCCGACCCCGGGTCAGATGGATTGCGTGCGAAGCCATATAACCCTTCACCGCCGCCGCTCCCGCTGGTGTGTCACCGGCGCTCTGACCGGCCTTCTGCTCTCCCTGACGACACCCGCGGCCGCGCCCTCGCCGGCCGGCGGGTCCACGCCCGAGCGCGGCAGCGCCTACATGGGCATCGGAGTACTGACCCACGACGGCACCGGTCCCACGGACGAGGCCACGCCGACGGTCCCCCGGGCCACCCAGACCGAAGGCGTGGACGTCGCCAGCTACCAGGGCAACGTCGCCTGGCCGACGCTGTGGAACAGCGGCGTCCGCTGGGCCTACACCAAGGCCTCCGAGGGGACGTACTACACCAACCCCTACTTCACGCAGCAGTACACCGGGTCCCGTGACGCCGGCATGATCCGCGGCGCCTACCACTTCGCGACCCCCGACACCACCAACGGCGCCACCCAGGCCGACTACTTCGTCGACCACGGCGGCGGCTGGTCCAAGGACGGCAAGACCCTGCCCGGTGTGCTCGACATCGAGTGGAACCCGTACGGCGACGACTGCTACGGGAAGTCGAAGAGCGGGATGGTCACCTGGATCCGTGACTTCCTGAACCGCTACAAGACCCGCACCGGCCGCCACGCCGTCATCTACACGGCCACCAGCTGGTGGACCCAGTGCACCGGCAACTACAGCGGCTTCGGCGCGAACAACCCGCTCTGGATCGCCCGTTACGCCTCGTCGGCGGGGACACTGCCCGCGGGCTGGCCGGCCTACACCATGTGGCAGTACACCTCCACCGGTCCGACCGTCGGCGACCACGACAGGTTCGACGGGTCGGTGGACAAGGTCGCCGCGCTCGCCAAGGGCTGACGTGCCGCCGGCGGCGGGCGGCGGACCACGCCCGCCGCCCGGCCGGCGTCAGGACGGCACGACGAGGCGGTCGGCCAGCCGGTGGGCCTGGGCGAGCAGCGCCCCGTAGGTGGCGATGTCGTCAGGGTCGTCCGTCGTCGAACGGACCAGGTCCCGGCGCAGTTCCTCCAGCGTGTCGCGCAGGTCCGCCACGGCCTCACAGAGCCCGTCCTCGCTCGACTGACCGAACCGGCTGTGGCTGTAGAGCCGCAGGGCGTGGGCGGTCTGGTACAGGAACGCCGCGTAGCGCCGGGCGAGTTCCGGGTGCGGCCTCGGTGCCGGGCGGTCCTGCGCCGCGGCCTCGAGCACCGTACGGGTCACGCCCGCGGTGTGCACGGCCGCGTAGTCCAGCACCAGGACGGCGTCGTCGTACCCCTTGCCGGGCAGCGCCGTGGCTCCCCTCCGGCGGCGGGGATTGACCCGCAGGCTCTCCCTTCCGAGGTCCACCGCGGCATGGGCCCGGTCCACCCGTGAGCGCAGACGCAGGGCGCGCTCGTGCCGGGCACCGGCCTCCTCGGCGTCCCAGCGGCCCTCGGCCAGACCGTCGGCCACGTCACGCAGGATGGCGTGGGCCTCGTCGGTGGCGTCCCGCAGCACCGCACTGGTGTCGCGCAGGTACACCGGCGGCCGGATCAGCGCGTTGACGGTGATGCCGACCAGCGCGCCGAACAGGGCTTCACCGAGCCGGGCCGCCGAGGTGCCGACCGACACGGACCCCCCGGTCAGGACGAACAGGGCGCCGGTGGCCGCGTAGATCCCCTGGCTGCCCAGGCGCCGCCAGTACCCCAGCAGCATCGCCGCGGGCAGGACGATCGCCATCGCGGTCATCGTGTCGCGCAGCAGCAGCCCGACCGCGGTGGCGACGACCGTGCCCGCCGCGATCGCGCCGAGCTGCTGCAGTCCGCGCGCGATGGACCGGTACACGGTCGACTCCACCAGGACCACCGCAACCCAGGGCGCGACGAACGCCACCGGCGCCTTCAGCCACCAGCCCGCCACCGCCCACGCCACCCAGGCGGCCAGCGCTGCCTTCAGCGCCTGCACCACCAGATCCCGCTCGCGGCCGGGCCCCGCGGCGGCCCGGCGCACGGCCGCCACCGCCTCCGACAGGTCCCGCCGTACCCCTTGCCACATCAATCGCATTCCACGCACGACGCACCGAGTGCCACCCGGAGCGGGTACCCATGCCCGGGCAGCCCCGCTCAGGGCGGAGCCGGCCGCAGCGCGCGCAGCACCGCCCAGACCACCGAGACGAACGGGACGGCCACCACCGCCCCGATCACTCCCCCCACGATGCTGCCCGCGATGACGGACACGGCGACGACGAGCGGATGCAGGCGGACCGCCCAGCTCAGCACCAGCGGGTGCAGCACATGCCCCTCGAACTGGCCGATGACGACGATGAGCGCCAGCACGGCGAGGGCCGTCAGCGGCCCGCGCCCGGCCAGGGCCACCACGGTGGCCACCCCGAGCGCCACCGGCGAGCCGACCAGGGGCACGAACGCGGCGAAGAACTCCAGCAATGTCAGGGGCAGCGCCAGCGGTACCCGCAGCACGAGCAGGGCGATGCCCACGAGCACGGCGTTGGTGGCCGCGACGATGATGATCCCCCGGGTGTACCCGGCGAACGTCCGCCAGGCCGTGCTTCCCGCCCGGTCCCAGGCGACGCGGGCTCCGCTCGGCAGCAGCTGGTCGCGCACCCAGGACCACAGGCGCTCACCGGAGTGGATGAAGAACACCGAGGCGAAGAGCGCGAGCGCGCCGCCCGTGACCAGTTCCACCACCTTGCCCAGCTGGGTCACCGCGCTGCTGAGCAGCCTGGACCGGTGGGCGTCGAGGTAGTTCGTCACCTGGTTCTCCAGGGCGGAGAGCCGGCCCGGGCTGAGCCGCAGCGGTGGGCGCCGCAGCCACAGCTCGATCCGGTGCACCCCGCCGCGGAACTCACCCGCCAGCGTGGCCGACTCGCTCGCCACCGCGTTGCCCACGAGGGCGAGCAGGGAGAGCAGCAGCAACAGGCTGCCGGCCAGGGCGACGGCGACGCTCAGCGGCCGGGGCAGGACACGGCCGAGCAGATCGGCGAGCGGGCGCAGGACCGAGGTGACGACGAGAGCCAGGAACAGCGCCACTGCGATGAGCTGGAAACGGCCGAGCACGGTGAAGACGCCGTACACCACGACGCCGACCAGGATGAGCCGCCAGGCGTAGGCCGCGGTGATCCGCAGCCACGGAACCACCCGCGCCGCCACCGCGGCGTCGGGTCCGGTGCGGGCGCCCGGCGGCAGCCGTACGGAGTGCGCCGGGCGGCTGCCCGGCACCGTCCCACGCGTCCGGCGTCCCCGGACCGTCCGCCGTCCCGGACCGCCCATCCGGCCTCCCGTGCGCTCACCGTGCTCATGGTGTGACCATCGGTCACCGGCGAGAACGTTACGGGCAGCCGGGCGCCGTACCGGCACAACGCGCCCGTGCCCGGTCGGCGCCATCCGTTTCCACCGGCGCGCCGGGGCATCACAGGACCTTCACGCGCCGTGGACGTTGGGACGGCGGCGGCACGGGCACTCGCCTGCCCTACTCGCAGGGAGGAGTCCCTCCAGTGATCTTTGTCGCACTCCTGCTGCTTCCCGCGCTCGGCGTGCTGCTCTTCGGCCTCGACCAGGTCGAGGACCGCTGGGTCACCCGGCCGACCGGAGCACGGCACGCCCGGCGGCGGCCGTTCTTCCGGCGCCCCTGGACACGGGTACCGCACCAGCGGTGACGGCCGGCCGCTCCCGGCCGGCCGTCACCGTCCTCTCACTCCGCGCCCTCTTCCGCGGCGCGCTCCACCGGGAGCAGCTCCCGGATGTCCGCGGGGAGCGCGCCGGCCATCCGTTCGGTCAGTTCCGGGGCGAGGGCCGCGTCGAGCACCTCCAGAACGGCCGCGGCCTCCCTGAGGGCCGTGTCCTCGTCCGTGCCCGCCCGGTCGGCGATCCGGCCCGCGAACACCGCGAGACCGAAACGCTCACCCGCGTGACCCGAGTCGGCGCCGGCCTCGTCGGCCGCCCGGCGCATGGGGGCCGCCAGGTCCGGTGGCAGCTGGGCGGCCACATGGCGGGCCAGTCCGGACGGCAGCCGTTCCGACAGCGTGCACACCACCGCCCGCGTCGCCCGCTCCGCCGTGCCGCTGTCGGGCAGCCGGGCCAGCGTCCGCACCTTTCCGATCATCTCGTCGTGATGCATCAGATCGGTTCCTTCCTCGTGGGCGGCGGCCCGGCTGCCAGGACCGGCGGCCGGCTCAGTCGTCGGCCGCCTGCTGGGTCCACGTCCACGCGTACTGCAGCCAGTCCGCCACCGTCAGCGCGCCGAAGCCCCCGCCGACCAGCCGGGTCAGCCGCGGCGAGGCGGCGTAGGAGCACATCAGAGCCGTCGCCACCCAGGCCGAGGTGCAGAACGGGCACGCCAGCAGGTCGCCCACCGCCCTGCGCATGCCGGTGCCCCGCGGCTCGTCCATGACCTCGCCGGCCTCGCCCTCGTCGGCGCGGCGGGTGAACGGGGCGCGCAGAAAACTGGTGATCTTGTCCCTGGTCAGCAGCCGGGACACCTTGTACGTCGCCGTGCCCAGCAGGGCGACGTCCCACGGCGGCAGCTCCCGCGGCAACCGCACGCCCCGGCGCCGGGCGACCACCGCGTACGTGCCCACGCCCGTGGCGAACACGGAGGCGAGAGCGGCGTAACCCGCCAGGGGCACCTCGCCCCGGTCGTCGTACTGTGCGTCGTCCGTCGTCATGGGGCCTCCCGGTGCGCGCCCCGCCCGGCGGCGGGCCCGTCCCGAGTTCCCTGGGCGCCCCGGGCCACACGTCACCGCCGCGCCGTGACGTGGCCGAAGCCACATATGACGAACTTCCCAGCCGTCCCACGGCCGCCCGGCCCGGGGCTACCGTGGCGTGGAGCCCCCTGTTCCCATACTCATCTCGGACGGCCCGGCAGTGCTCACAGACCTCTCTCCCCTCATCGCCGCGACGGCCCGCTGGCTGACGGGCGCCTACCCGGCGAACGGCGGCGCGCTGGCCACGGCCCGCTGCGAGGCGCAGGCCCGGCAGGCCGTGACGGCCGCCGCGTGGCTGCGGTACCCGACCGAGATCGACGCGGCCCTGGTCGCCATGGCCGGCCCCGGCGGCGCGATGCGCCTGGACTGGGCGACCGGCGCGGACTCGGGCGGCGGCGGCACGGCCGAGGAGTGGGCCTGGCGCACCTGGGTCGACGAGGTCGTGGCCAGCTGGGCCGCGGGCCTGCTGACCGACCCCGCGCTGGCCGTGCTGGCCGTCGGCGCACTCGCCGGCTCGGAGCACACCTGCGGCCCGCCGGAGGAGTTCCGGCGCCTCCTCGCCCCCGACGACGGCGACCGCAGTGCCGCCGCGCTGCTGCGCCACCCCGACCTGCTCGCCCCCGTGGCCGCGCTCCACCACGATCAGCTCCTGGACCGCCTCACGGGCGGACCGGCGCTCGCCGCCTGACGGCCGGACCGGTCCTCAGGCGGCGAGCGCCCGACGGCCGGCCGAACCCCGCTTCCGCCGCGCGCCGCCCCCGGCGAACGCCAAGCGACACCGAACGTTCAGAAAGCGCGCGGTGCGAGCCGGTTGGCGGAAGGTATCCGACCGACCCTGACGAAACGCCGCACCGGTTCTTCACGGCACCCCGTGAAAGGGCGAACATGCCGCGTCATGGACATTCTGCTCGTCGCAAGCGCGTTCAACAGCCTCTCCCAACGGGTGTACGCCGAGCTGTCGGACCTGGGCCACCGGGTGGACGTCGTGCTCGCCACGCAGGGCACCGAACCGGTCCGGGCCGCCGTCCGCGAGCTGCGCCCCGACCTGGTCGTCGCGCCGATGCTGAAATCGGCCCTGCCCGAGGACGTCTGGCGCGACCACACCTGCCTGATCGTGCACCCGGGACCGCCCGGTGACCGCGGCCCGTCCGCACTGGACTGGGCGATCGCCGAACGGGCCCCGCACTGGGGCGTGACCGTCCTCCAGGCCGAGGCCGCCATGGACGCCGGCGACATCTGGGCCTCGGAACCCTTCCCGGTACCGCCCGTCGGCAAGAGCGACCTGTACCGCAACGAGGTCTCCGACGCCGCCGTGGCCGCCGTCCTGCTCGCCGTGCGCCGCTACGCCGACGCCTCCTACAAACCCCGCCCGCAGACCGGCGACCCGGGCACCACCCCGCACATCGTGTGGCGCGACTTCTTCCGGCAGGAACGGCGCCGCATCGACTGGGAGAACGACGGCACCGAGGACGTACTGCGCAAGCTGCGAGGCGCCGACTCCCAGCCGGGCGTCCTCGACGAACTCCTCGGCCGGGAGGTGTTCCTGCACGGCGGCCACCCCGAGGACCTGCTCCGCGGCCGCCCCGGCGACCTGCTCGCCACCCGGTCCGGCGCGGTCTGCCGCGCCACCCGCGACGGCGCCGTGTGGATCCCGGAGCTGCGCCCGCGCAGAGGCTCCGGCGACCCCGCGCCCTTCCGGCGCCCGGCCGTCTCCGTACTCACCTCCTTCCCGGACGCTCCCCGCCTGCCTGAGGACACCGTCCCCCTGGAACCGTCCCCGGGCCGGCGCACCTGGAGCGACATCCGCTACCGCACGCGCGGCGACACGGGCTTCCTGAGCTTCGCCTTCCCCGGCGGCGCGATGAGCACCGAGCAGTGCCGCAGGCTGCTCACCGCCTACCGGTACGCGCTCGCCCGCCCCACCTCCGTACTGGTGCTGGGCCCGGACCGGGACTTCTTCTCCAACGGCATCCACCTGAACGTCATCGAGGCGGCCGCCGACCCGGCCGAGGAGTCCTGGATCAACCTCAACGCCATGGACGACCTGGTGGAGGCGGTGCTGCGGACCACCGACCGGCTGGTGGTCGCCGCGCTCCCCGGCAACGCGGCCGCCGGCGGAGCCATGCTCGCCCTCGCCGCCGACGAGGTGTGGTGCCGCACCGGCACCGTCCTCAACCCGCACTACCGGCGCATGGGCCTGTACGGCTCAGAGTTCTGGACCTACACCCTGCCGCGCCGGGTGGGAGACGGCCTGGCGCACCGGCTGACCGGCGAGGCGCTGCCGCTCAGCGCCGCCTCGGCCGCCCGGATCGGACTGGTGGACCGGCTGGTGCCCGCCGCGCCCGGGGAGTTCGGGCCCCAGGTCGAGCGGCTGGCCGCGGACCTCGCCGCCGCCCCGGACCTCGCCCTGCGGATCGCCGCCAAGGACGCGGCCCGCCGCCTGGACGAGGCGCGGCGGCCGCTCGCGGAGTACCGGCGCGAGGAGCTCACCCGTATGCACGCCGTCTTCTTCGACCCCGGAGCCCCGTACCACGCCCTGCGCTCCGCCTTCGTGCGCAAGAAGCCGGCCGGTTCCGTCCGGCCACTGGCACCGGTCGCGGGAGACCTCGGATGAGCGCCCCGCCCGGCCGGCTGCTCGTGGCGGGCGTCGGCAACATCTTCCTCGGCGACGACGCCTTCGGCCCGGAGGTGATCACCGCCCTCGACCGGCGTCCGCTGCCCCCCGGCGCCACGGTGCGGGACTTCGGCATCCGCGGCATGGACCTCGCCTACGCCCTGCTCGGCGGCTGCGCCATCGCCGTCCTGGTCGACGCGGCCGCGCGCGGGCACCGCCCCGGCACCCTCACCCTGCTCGAGGCCGAACCGCCCGACGCGAGCGTCGCGCCCGAGGCGCACGGCCTCGACCCGGAGAAGGTGCTGGCCCTCGCCACCCACCTGGGCGAGGAGCCACTGCCCCGCGTCCTCGTGCTCGCCTGCGAACCCGCCGTCCTGCCCTCGGGCGACGAGGACATCCTGCCGGGACTGAGCGCACCGGTGCGGGAGGCCGTCGACCGGGCCGTCGACGCGCTGCACACGCTCGTCCCCGTCCTGCTGGCCGATCCAGCCGCACCCGCGCCGCCGTTGGGCCGCCCGATGGAATCCGGGCCCCCGCACACGGCTGCGCTGCCCCGCCTCACGGCCGGAGCGGCCGAAGATCGGTGAGACCCCGGGCCGCACAGGGCGTGGCCGGGACCTTCCGCCCCACGACCGCGAGGAGCTGCGCCCATGTGCCGGTCCGACGTCAAGCAGGCCGTCCTGGCGAAGAACGACGACCTGGCCGCGAGTCTGCGCGAGGACCTGGCGCTGAGGGGCGTGGCGGTGGTCAACCTGCTGTCCAGCCCCGGCAGCGGCAAGACGGAACTCCTCGGCCGGGTCCTGGCGCGGGCGGTGGAGCGGGGCGTGCCCGTCGCCGCGCTCACCGCCGACCTCGCCACCGAGAACGACGCCGTCCGGCTGGCCCGCTCGGGCGCGCCGGTCCGGCAGCTGCTCACCGACGGACTGTGCCATCTGGAAGCCCGGCAGGTGCGCGGGCACCTGGAGGGCTGGCTGCCGGATGACACCGCGGTGCTCTTCGTGGAGAACGTCGGCAACCTCGTCTGCCCGGCCTCCTACGACCTCGGCGAGACCCTGCGGATCGCGCTGATGGCGGTCACCGAGGGCGAGGACAAACCGCTGAAGTACCCGACCGCGTTCGGCTCCGCCCATCTGGTCGTCATCACCAAGACCGACCTGGCCGAGGCGGCCGGCTTCGACGAGGACGCCTTCCGGGCCAACGTCCAGCGCGTCAACCCGGGCGTGCAGATCGTACGGTCCTGTGCCCGCACGGGCGACGGTTCCGACACCCTCCTGGAGCACGCCCTCGCCGCCCGCGACACGGCCCCGCCGCACCGGCCGCCGCTCGCCCCGCACCCCCACGGGCACCACCACCCCGCCTCCGCCCCCGCCTCGTGACCGCGCCCGTCACCGGCCGGGTGCGCCGCCGGATCACCGTGTACGGCACGGTGCAGGGCGTGGGCTTCCGGCCGTACGTGCACCGCCTGGCCGCCGAGCTGGGCCTGGCCGGGTTCGTCGGCAACAGCGCGAGCGGCGTGCTCATCGAGGTCGAGGGCCGGGCGGAGGACGTGGTTCTCTTCCACGACAGGCTGGTGAAGGAGCCGCCCCCGCTGGCCGTCGTGACCGGCGTCGGCTGCGAGGACGTCCCCGCCACCGGTGCCGCCGGACCCTTCACCATCCGTCCCACCGGTGCGTCCACGGGCCGCACCCAGCTCCCGCCGGACACCGCGACCTGCCCGGACTGCCTGCGCGAGCTGGCCGATCCCGCGGACCGCAGACACCGGCACCCGTTCATCACCTGCACCCACTGCGGCCCCCGCTTCACCATCGCCACCGCGATGCCCTACGACCGCGCCGCCACGACCATGGCCGGCTTCCCGCTCTGCCCCCCCTGCGCCCGGGAGTACGGCGACCCCGCCGACCGGCGCTTCCACGCCCAGCCCGTCGCCTGCCCCGACTGCGGCCCCCGGCTCACCCTGATCCCGGCCGCCGGTACCGGCGTCCGCCCGGCCCGGGACGCCGGTGCCCTGGCCACGGCACGGGCGCTGCTGGCCGCCGGCCGGATCGTCGCAGTCAAGGGCGTCGGCGGCTACCACCTGGCCTGCGACGCCACCGACGCCCGGGCGGTCGCCGCCCTGCGGGACCGCAAGGAGCGCGGCGGCAAGGCCTTCGCCGTGATGTGCGCCGACCTCGGCACCGTCCAGGACATCGCCGTCCTCGCCCCCGCCGAACGCGCCGCCCTCACCAGTGCCCGCCGCCCCATCGTCCTGCTGCGCCGCCGCCGGACCACAGCGGGCCCCCGGCTCGCCGACCAGGTCTGCCCGGGCAGCCCGCACGTGGGCGTCATGCTGCCCTACACCCCCCTGCACACCCTGCTCCTCGGACTGCCCGGCGATCCGCCCGGGCCGCGCGTCCTGGTCATGACGAGCGGCAACCGCTCCGGCGAACCCATCGTCACCGACGACACCGAGGCGCTGGACCGCCTCGCCGGCCTCGCCGACGCCTGGCTCGTCCACGACCGGTCCATCGCCTCCCCGTGCGACGACTCCCTGCTGCGGGTCCGCGCCGACGGCAGCGAACAGGTGCTGCGCCGCTCCCGCGGCTACGTCCCCCGCCCGCTGCGCCTGCCGGTACCGGTGCGCCCCGTGCTCGCCGTCGGCGGGGACCTGAAGAACGCCCTGTGCCTCGGCGACGGCGACCAGGCCTGGTTCGGGCCGCACATCGGCGACATGGGCGACCTCGCCACCCTCGACGCCGCCGCGCGGGCCGAACGCCATGTCACCGGCCTCACCGGCGTCACCCCCGCGCTGGTCGCCGCCGACCGGCACCCCCGCTACCACTCGACCGGCTGGGCCCGGCGGCTGTCCGCGGACCGCGGCCTGCCGGCGCCCGCGCTGGTCCAGCACCACCACGCCCACATCGCCGCCGCGATGGCCGAACACGGCCTCGACGGCAGCACACCGGTGATCGGCGTCGCCTTCGACGGCACCGGCTACGGCGACGACGGCACGGTGTGGGGCGGCGAGGTGCTGCTGGCCGACTACTCCGGCTTCCGCCGCTTCGCCCACCTGGCCACGGCCCCGCTGCCCGGCGGCGACGCGGGCGTGGCCAACCCGTGCCGGCTGGCGCTGGCCCGGCTGTGGGCCGCCGGACTGCCGTGGGAACCGGACCTGCCGAGCCTGCTCGCCTGTACCGACGCCGAACTCTTCGTACTGCGGCAGCAGTTGGAACGTGACGTCGCCTGCGTACCCACCTCCAGCATGGGCCGCCTCTTCGACGCCGTGTCCTCACTGGCCGGGGTCTGCCACCGCACCGGGTACGAGGCGCAGGCCGCGCTGGAGCTGGAAGCCGCGGCGGCCGAGGCCTGGGGCGCGGACACCGGGGCCTACCCCTTCCGCTTCGGCGCCGGCCACCGGATGGAGGCCGCGCCCCTGCTGGAGGCGCTCCTCGCCGACCGGCGGCGCGGCACCCCCGCGCCGGTGCTCGCGGCCCGCTTCCACCGCGGGGTCGCACGGGCCGTCGCCGAGGTCTGCCGGCGGGCCCGCCGGTCCGCCGGCCCGACCACCGTGGCCCTCACCGGCGGTGTCTTCGCCAACGGACTGCTGGAGGAGGACTGCGCCGCCCTGCTGGACGCGGACGGCTTCACCGTCCTGCGGCACCACGAAGTGCCGCCCAACGACGGCGGGCTGGCGCTCGGCCAGCTCATGGTCGCGGGAACGGCAAACCACCACGAGACGGAGTGACCCATGTGTCTGGCAGTGCCCGGCAAGGTCGTGTCCATCGACCATCGTGCCGACCCGCTCACCGGGCTGATCGACTTCGGCGGAGTGCAGAAACAGGCGTGCCTGGAGTACCTGCCCGATGTGCGGGTGGGGGAGTACGTCATCGTCCACGTCGGCTTCGCCCTGCAGCGTCTGGACGAGGAGTCCGCCCGGGCCTCCCTGGAGCTCTTCGAGCAACTCGGACTGCTGGAGGAGGAGTTCGGCGACGCCTGGGAGCAGGCGGCCCGGCAGGAGAGCGGGAGTGAGGTCCAGTGAAGTACATCGACGAGTTCAACGACCCGGAACTGGCACGCCGGCTGCTGGACGAGATCCGCGTCACGGCCACCCGTCCCTGGGCGCTGATGGAGGTCTGCGGCGGCCAGACGCACTCCATCATCCGGCACGGCATCGACCAGCTCCTGCCGGAGCAGGTGGAGTTGATCCACGGGCCCGGCTGCCCCGTGTGTGTCACGCCGCTCGACGTCATCGACAAGGCGCTCGCGATCGCCGCCCGCCCCGACGTCATCTTCTGCTCCTTCGGCGACATGCTGCGGGTGCCCGGCACCGACCGCGACCTGTTCCGGGTCAAGAGCGAGGGCGGTGACGTACGGGTGGTGTACTCGCCGCTCGACGCCCTCGAACTCGCCCGCAGGAACCCCGGCCGGCAGGTCGTGTTCTTCGCGATCGGGTTCGAGACCACCGCCCCCGCCAACGCCATGGCCGTCCACCAGGCCCGCCGGCTGGGCCTGACCAACTTCAGCCTGCTGGTCTCCCACGTCCGGGTCCCCCCGGCGATCGAGGCCATCATGACCGCCCCCGCCTGCCGGGTGCAGGGCTTCCTCGCCGCCGGGCACGTGTGCAGCGTGATGGGCACCGCCGAGTACCCGGAACTGGCCGAGAAGCACCGGGTGCCGATCGTCGTCACCGGCTTCGAACCGCTGGACATCCTCGAAGGCATCCGCCGCGCCGTCCACCAGCTCGAACGCGGTGAGCACCGCGTCGACAACGCCTACGCCCGGGCCGTGCGCGACCAGGGCAACCCGGCGGCCCAGCGGATGATCGAGGACGTCTTCGAGGTCGCCGACCGCAACTGGCGCGGCATCGGCCGCATCCCGGCCAGCGGCTGGCGGCTCAGCGAGGCCTTCCGCGACCACGACGCCGAGCACCGCTTCGACGTCACGGACATCCGCACCGAGGAACCCGCCGTGTGCCGCGCCGGCGAGGTCCTCCAGGGCCTGATCAAGCCGACCGAGTGCGAGGCGTTCGGCAAGGCCTGCACCCCGCGCACCCCGCTCGGCGCCACCATGGTCTCCAGCGAGGGCGCCTGCGCGGCCTACTACCTGTACCGCCGGATGAGCGGCGGCCCGGCACCCCGGGGATCCCGCATTCCGCAGGAGGAGATGAACCCCGTTGGCTGACCTCGCCACCGAAAAAGCCCCCGACCCCGCGCAGGCGCCCGCGGACACCGCCGCAGCGCCCGTCGATCCCGCGAACTGGACCTGTCCCGCCCCCCTGCGCGACCAGCCGGTCGTGGTCATGGGCCACGGCGGGGGCGGCGCGCTGTCCGCCGAGCTGATCGACCAGGTCTTCGCCCCCGCCTACGGCAACCCCACGCTCGCCACGATGGCCGACTCCGCCGTGTTCGACCTCGGCGGCGCCCGCCTCGCCTTCTCCACCGACTCCTACGTCGTACGGCCGCTGTTCTTCCCCGGCGGCTGCCTCGGCGACCTCGCCGTCAACGGCACCGTCAACGACCTGGCGATGAGCGGCGCCCGGCCGGCCTACCTCTCCACGGCCTTCGTCCTGGAGGAGGGCGTGGAACTGGCCGTCGTCGGCCGGATCGCCCGCGCCATCGGCTCGGCGGCCGAGGCGGCCGGGGTCACCGTCGCCACCGGCGACACCAAGGTGGTGGAGTCCGGACACGGTGACGGCGTCTACGTCACCACCGCCGGCGTCGGCCTCGTCCCCGACGGGGTCGACATCCGCCCGCAGCGCGCCCGGCCGGGCGACGCCGTCATCGTCAGCGGGCCGATCGGGCTGCACGGCGTGGCGATCATGAGCGTGCGGGAGGGCCTGGAGTTCGGTGTGGAGATCGCCTCCGACACCGCGCCGCTGGCCGGTCTGGTGGCGGCCATGCTGACGGTCACCAAGGACATCCACGCACTGCGCGACCCCACCCGGGGCGGGCTCGGCGCCTCGCTCAACGAGATCGCCCGCGCCTCCGGCACCGGCGTACGGCTCCAGGAGCGCGCGCTCCCCGTGCCCGACGAGGTCGCGAACGCCTGCGGTTTCCTCGGCCTCGACCCGCTCTACGTCGCCAACGAGGGACGGCTCGTCGCCTTCGTGCCCCAGGACCGGGTCGAGGCCGTGCTCGCGGCGATGCGGGAACATCCGCAGGGCGCCGGGGCGACGGTCATCGGCAGTTGCGTCGAGGAACACCCGGGCATGGTCGTCGTCGCCACCGGACTCGGCGGCACCCGGGTGCTCGACCTGCCGCTCGGCGAGCAACTGCCGCGCATCTGCTGAAACGGCCCCGTGACGGGAACGGCCCCGCGCTCAGCGCGGGGCCGGCACCGCTTCCACTTCCGTGATCTCCAGCTCCCGTCCGCTGCGCAGCTCCTGCGAGGGACGGTCGCAGCGCGGGCACCAGAAGAACGGCGGCATGCCCACCGCGAACTCCTCGGCGCACCCGCCGCACCAGGCCCGTGCCGTCACCTGTTCGACGACGAGCCGGGCCCCGGACAGTGCCGTACCGTCCCGGGCCATCTCGAAGGCGAACCGCAGCGCGTCGGGCACCACACCGGCCAGTTCCCCGACCCGGACGGTCACCGCCGACACACCGTCGGCGCCGTCCGCCCGGGCGATCTCCTCCGCCTGCTCCACGATCGCGGTCGCGATCGACAGCTCGTGCATGCGGCGGACTCAGGGGTACCGGCGGTGCGCGCGGAGCCCACCGGTCATCCGGTAGATCCGCACCTCCCGCAGCAGGCCGGGCAGCTCCTTCAGGAACAGGGCCACCACCACGCCGCCCGCCAGGGCGGCCTGCGCGAGCAGCACCTGCCGTCCGGTCGTCACCGACCTCGTCGGCGTCCTCGCCGTTTTACAGCGCTTCGTCACGTTCCGCCCTCTCATCCCGGTGAGATGTTCGGCATGGCGTCGATCAGGGCGTCATGCCGCTTCCAGTGGATCCCGGTGGAGCGGCGGGCGTCGGACGTGCCGTCCTCGTGGAATCCGGTCTGCCGGTCGCGCGGGCCGATGTTGCCCTGGTGCAGACCGGGCACATGGCTGGGTGTGTCGGGCTTCGCCTGGGGGCGGCCCACTCGGATGCTGCCCATCGTGTCTCTCCTTCCAGGTTCTCAGCGCCGCTCGGTGAGCTCCGCGAAGAACCGTTCCACGGCCGGCCAGACCAGGCCGCCACCGGACAGGCCCCGCCACTCGCGGCGGACCAGGGCGACCATCCGGAAGCAGTCGTCGACCGGCACGATCCAGTGTTGCTCGGAACCGCGCGCCGTGTTCACCAGCAGCGCCTCCACATCGGGTGCCATCCCGGCGAGCGGCGCACAGGTGCCCGCCAGTCGCTGCCAGGCCGCCGCGTCCACCTCCCACCGCATGGCCCCGGCGGGGCTCGGGCCCTGCGCGGTGACCGTGCCGTCGGAGCGCGGCACGAAGAACACCAGGCCCACCGGCACGCCCAGCACCGCCGTGTCGACCGGCGGCAGCCGCAGCCTGCGCCGCGGCACCAGCCGGTAGCGGCCCTCGCCCGCCCCGTCGTCGGCGAACAGCACCGAGCAGGGGCCGCACACGCACCGCACGTCCGCGTCCGCGGTGTCGTACAGATGCGGGTGCGTCTCGGCCACCGGGGCGGCGCACAGCTCGCACGCCTCGGTCTCGGCGGCCGCCCGGCTCCCGGCCGAGCGGATGACCCGGGCCAGCGCTCCCTCGGCGGTCACCGGGTCTCCTGTGCCGCGGCCCGGCGCCTGATCGAGCCCAGCGGTACGAACGCGGGGGCGGCCCGCCGCTCCTCGGCGACCGGCTCCACCGCCGTCAGTTCCGGGGCGGCGGCCAGCACCGCAGCCCGGACGACCTCGGTGACGTCGGCGGACCCGCCGCCGCACCCGGAGCCGCATCCGCCGCCGCCCGTGACCCGCACCCGGGCCACCTGACCCTCGATGCCGGCCCACTCGAGGTCGCCGCCGCGCTCGCGCACCGCGGGGCGCAGCTTCTCGACCGCGCGGGCGGCCCGGCGCTCGGCCGGTTCGGGGTGCACGGAGTGCAGCACCAGCAGGTGTCCCAGCAGCTCGTCCTCGGCCAGCCGTTCGCTCAGCCGCTCGTCCGCCACGTCGACGACCCGGGCCAGCGCCTCGCCGTAGACCTCGGTCAGCAGCCGCACCGACTCCAGGGCCTCGCGGGCGGCCGGGCCCGGCGCGGACTCCAGTCCCGCCAGCACCTCGTCGAGCCGGGCGAGCCGCGCCTCCACCGCCGGGTCCGGGAGCCGGACGGCGGCCTCAGCCATGGTTGGCCCCGTACGTCGGCGAGTGCACGGTGGTCAGGGTCTTGCCCTTGCCCATGTACATGTGGACGCCGCACGGCAGACAGGGGTCGAAGCTGCGCACGGTGCGCATGATGTCGACGCCCTTGAAGTCGTCCGGCCCGTTCTCCTCGAAGATGGGCTGGCCCTGCACGGCGTCCTCGTACGGCCCGGGGGTGCCGTAGATGTCGCGGGGGCTGGCGTTCCACGGGGTGGGTGGGTACGGGTGGTAGTTGGCGATCTTCTTGTCGCGGATCACCAGGTGGTGCGAGAGGACACCGCGGACCGCCTCGTGGAACCCGCAGCCGATCGCGTCGTCCGGCACCTCGAAGTTCTCGAAGACCTTGGTGTCGCCGTTGCGCAGCATGCCCATGGCCTCCTCCAGGAACTGCAGGGCCATGGCGGCGGCGTAGGCCACGAAGTACGGCCGGGCGCGGTCCCGTTCGATGGTGTTGCTCCACTTCGGGATGTGCCACTCCAGCGTGGTCTCCGGCAGCGACTCGCCCTTGGGCAGCGAGATCCGCACGCTGTTGCCGGTGGCCTTGACGTAGGGGGTGTCGACCAGGCCGCTCAGCGCGGTCGACCACAGACGTGCCAGGGGGCCGCCGCCGGTGTCCAGGGCGAGGTGCTCGCCGCTGTCCTGGTGGTACCAGCGCGGGCTCATCACCCAGCTGTAGTTGCCGTCGAAGTCGCGCTTCTGCGGTACGGGGACGGTGGTCTGGTTCCACGGGTGGCGCATGTCGACGGGGTTGCCGAGCGGGTCGTGGGTGACGAACGGCTGCTCGTTGACCCAGTCCTCGTAGAAGGAGCTGCCCAGCATGATGCGCAGGCCCAGGTTGATGTCGACCAGGTTGTTGGTGACGAGCTTGCCGTCCACGATGATGCCGGGGGTGACGTACATCGCCTTGCCCCACCGGTTCATGTTCTCGTACCGGTAGTCGACGACGTCCGGGTTCTGCCAGGCGCCCCAGCAGCCGAGCATGATGCGGCGCTTGCCGACCTCCTCGTAGCCGGGCAGCGCCTCGTAGAAGAAGTCGAAGACGTCGTCGTTCATCGCCACCGCCTTCTTCACGAAGTCGATGACGTGCATCAGCCGGCTGAGGTAGTCGGTGAAGGTGTTCGGCTGCGGCATCGTGCCGACGCCGCCCGGGTACAGCGTGGAGGGGTGCACATGGCGTCCCTCCATCAGGCAGAACATCTCCCGGGTGACCCGGCTGACCTTCAGCGCCTCCTTGTAGACCTCGCCCTCGAAGGGGTTGAAGGCCTTCATGATGTCGGCGATGGTCCGGTAGCCGTGGATGTCGCCGCGGGGCGCGTCGGTCCGCTCGGCGCGCGCCAGCACCCCGGGATTGGTGGCCTTGACCATCGCCTCGCAGAAGTCCACGAACACCAGGTTGTCCTGGAAGATCGTGTGGTCGAACATGTACTCGGCGGCCTCGCCGAGGTTGGTGATGTGCTCGGCCAGCTTCGGCGGCTTCACGCCGTACGCCATCTGCTGGGCGTAGTTGGAGCACGTGGTGTGGTTGTCGCCGCAGATACCGCAGATGCGCGAGGTGATGAAGCCCGCGTCACGCGGGTCCTTGCCCTTCATGAACACCGAGTAGCCGCGGAACAGCGACGAGGTGCTGTGGCATTCCACGACTTCCTGGTTCGCGAAGTCGATCTTCGTGTAGATGCCCAGGTTGCCGATGATCCGGGTGATCGGATCCCAGGACATGTCCACGATCTGGGCGGGTTTGCGCTGTGTCTGCCGGGACTCGGTGGTCGTCATCTGCGGTACTGCCCCTCGCTGTTCGGGATCGGCGGTTCGGTGGGGGGTGCGGGACGAAAGCGGTCACGGGCGGTAGCGCGGGTCGTAACCGCTGGTGAGCTTCCGCTTGTTGTGGCGCCACCTGGGCTCGTGGTTCACCATGTCGTTGGTCAGGCCGCGCAGCCGGCGGATGACCGCCCCGTAGGGCTTGATGACCATGGACGAGAGCGTGCCGCCGGGCGGCTCGTCCATGAACGGCATGAAGGCGTCGGGGAAGCCGGGCATCGTGCACCCGATGCAGATACCGCCGACGTTGGGGCAGCCGCCGATCCCCGCCATCCAGCCGCGCTTGGGCACGTTGCAGTTGACGACCGGGCCCCAGCAGCCGGTCTTCACCAGGCACTTGGGTGAGTTGTAGTCGAGCCCGAAGTCGGCCTGCTCGTAGTACGAGCCCCGGTCGCAGCCCTCGTGCACCGTCTTGCCGAACAGCCACTGCGGACGCAGCATGTGGTCCAGCGGGGGCGGGGGAGCGGAACCGGCCGCGTGCTGGAGCACCCAGATCAGGGTCTCCATGAAGTTCTCCGGCTGGATGGGGCAGCCGGGCACGTTGACCACCGGCAGACCGGCCTGCGACTTGAACTCCCAGCCCAGGTAGTCCGCGAGGCCCATGCAGCCGGTCGGGTTGCCGGCCATGGCGTGGATGCCGCCGTAGGTCGCGCAGGTGCCGGCGGCCACCACCGCCCAGGCCTTGGGCGCCAGTTGGTCGATCCACCAGTTCAGGGTCTGCGGTTCCCCGGTCTCCGGGTCGTTGCCGAACGACGTCCAGTAGCCGTCGCCGTCGATGATGTTCTGGTTCGGGATCGAGCCCTCGATCACCAGGATGAACGGGGCCAACTCGCCTCGGGCCGCCGCCCGGTAGGGCGCCAGGAAGTCCTCGCCGCCCAGGCTGGGCGAGAGCACCTTGTTGACCAGGTTGACCTTGGGCAGGCCCGGGATGAGGCCGAGGACGACGTCCTCGATCGAGGGCTGGTCGGCGGCCGTCAGGGAGACGGTGTCGCCGTCGCAGCTCATTCCCTCCGAGATCCAGAGGATGTGGATCTCGTCGATCCCCTCACGCGCCTCGGCCCGGCTGGGCTCGCGGCTGACTTCGGTGGTACCGCTCTGGGTGCTCATGTCGTCGGCCTTTGCTGCAGTCGGTCGGGGAGTCGGCCGGCTGCTTGCGCCGGCGTCTCGGAGGCGTCCGTCGCGCCGTCCATCGAGCCGTCCCTCCTCCGGCCTGCCGGCCGGACGTCGGGGCCGCGTGGACCGCGGCCGGGTGGGGCAACCGGGTCCACGGAGGCGAGTGGTTCGACCTCGTCGGGCCGGAAGTAGTGGAATCGGCCGTACCAGCCGTGTAGTTCGGCCGCGGGATCGTCGTCCACGGTCACCGCGAGGTGTGTGCTGCCGTCCACGTCGTGGAAGACCGCCGCCACCCGCGCGGTCCGGCCGGCCAGGAACATGTCCTGGGCGTCGGCGCCCCGGCCGCGCGGCCGCAGCCGCACCCGGCTGCCGCCGCCCACGTCGACGCCGTCGACCACGACCGTGTCGGTGGCCGGGGACAGCCCGTCGTCGGCGCCCTCCTGCCACCAGGCGGGCCGGGTGGCGGGGGCGCCGGCCGGGGCGGGCCGCGCCGGGGTGAGCGAGCGGATGGCACCGTGCAGCCGGGCGAAGACCTCGGGAGGCATGCTGTCGACGCGGTCCAGGATCCGGGCGGCGCGCGGGTCGGTGGCGCGGGCCTCGGCCTTCTCCTCGTCGGTCAGCAGCATCGTGCGCAGCGTCAGGATCTCGTCGATCTCCGCCGCGTCGTGCAGATCGCCCGGACTCTCCGGCGCCACCTGGGGACGGTCCGGGAGGATGATCGGACAGGACAATACGACCGGCCCGGTGGGGCCCGTGTCCTCGGGCGCGCCGCCCAGCACCGGGTACGTGAACGCGTTGACGCAGCCGCGTGCCTGCTCCGCCAGGCCGGCCGGCGGATCGACGAGCGACACGAACTCCAGGCCTTCGCCGCCGACCAGGGTGTGCGCGGCGAGCAGCGCGTGCCGCAGCGCCTCGCCGCGCACGGCCCGGACATCCGGTGCCCGCCCGGTGTTCTCGGTGCGCACCCGCAGCCGGTACACGTCCTCGGTGAGCCGCTCGGCGACCACCGCGGTGTGCGCCCGGATCTCCTCGCGCCGTCGCACCACCCGCCCGGCACCGCCGGGCAGTACCTCCGTCTCCTCACCGGCCGGCGCCCCGGCCGCGGCGCCGCACTCGCCGCGCAGCAGATCCGCCAGCGGCCACGCGAGGTCGACCTCGTGCGGCACCGCCTCGTCGAAGGTGAGGTGGTCGCGCCCGTCGTCCGTCCGCAGCGACTCGACCGGGAGGTCCCGGCCGTCCGGGCCGGCCGCCCGCACCTGTTTGTGCTGCATCTGCAGATACCGCACGCGCACCCGTACGACCGCGCCGGGGCGCCGCACGCGCACCAGGCACTCGGTGCGCTGGTACCAGGAGTCGGCGGAGCCGGAGATGCCCGGGACCACGGGGCCGTCCGCCTCCGCCCAGTCCCGGGGCAGCAGCACCCCGAACTGCCACCGCACACGGTTCTTGGCCGAGGAACGGCGGTAGGGGTAGAGCAGATAGCCCTCGTAGAGGACGGCGTCGGCGACGCCGCTCACTCGTGCGAAGGCGTCGCCGGGACCGCCGTCCGGCGTGTCACCGCCCATCAGGGCGGCACCCGCCACGCCGCCAACGCCGCCCGACTCCGGCATACCGCCTCCTCGTCACAGGTGTACCGGCCCATCCCTTCCACCACGGAAACACCCCTCACCGGACCTCGCCCCTCCGGCGGAGCCTCGTTGGGCCGGTCAGGCGATGGCTGAATTCTCGAGGGCTTCGAAACTTTCGAATCTAGTTGATCAGATGTCGATCACATGGGACTCGGATGCGAGGGTCGCTTTCGGCAGGAGTCTCGAACATGGGATTTGAACTGCTACTTGTCGCTCACATTGCCGGAAGGTCGAGTGCGAATGTTTCGAAACATCTACCGAAACCATTGACAGTCCCCGCGGCCGATCCAACACTCCTCGACGTCGGCGGAGACCTGAGGAGGCTGCCTTGGCATGCGCACGTCTTACTTGAACGGCCGCGGAGGCGATCGCCTCATGTCACTCGTCAGGAGCGCCTGCGCCCTGGTGCTGGTGGCCATGGCGGCGCTGCTCCTGCCCGGCACCGCGAGCGCGGACACCGTGATCACGTCCAGCCGGACCGGCACCGACAACGGGTACTACTACTCGTTCTGGACCGACGGCGGCGGTTCGGTCTCCATGAACCTGGGCTCGGGCGGGGCTTACGGCACCAAGTGGAGCAACAGCGGGAACTTCGTCGCGGGCAAGGGCTGGAGCACCGGGGCCCGCCGGAACGTCACCTACTCGGGCAGCTTCAACCCGTCGGGCAACGCCTACCTCGCCCTCTACGGCTGGACCACCAGTCCGCTCGTGGAGTACTACGTCGTCGACGACTGGGGCACGTACCGGCCCACGGGAACCTACAAGGGCACCGTCACCAGCGACGGCGGCACGTACGACATCTACGAGACCACCCGGGTCAACGCCCCCTCCATCGAGGGCACCAGGACCTTCAACCAGTACTGGAGCGTCCGGCAGTCCAAGCGCACCGGCGGGACCATCACCGCCGGCAACCACTTCGACGCCTGGGCGCGCAACGGCATGAACCTGGGCACCTTCAACTACCAGATCCTCGCCACCGAGGGGTACCAGAGCAGCGGGAACTCCAGCATCACGGTGGCCGACTCCGGCTCCTCCGGCGGTGGCGGCACCGGCGGCGGTGGCAGCGGCGGCGGCTGTACGGCGACCCTGTCCGCGGGGCAGCAGTGGAGCGACCGCTACAACCTGAACGTGTCGGTGAGCGGGGCCGCCAACTGGACCGTCACGATGAAGGTCCCGTCCCCGGAGAAGGTCCTCTCCACCTGGAACGTCGGCACCAGCTACCCCGACGCGCAGACACTCGTCGCGAAACCCGACGGCAACGGCAGCAACTGGGGCGTGACCCTGCAGACCAACGGCACCTGGACCTGGCCCGCCGTGACGTGCGTCGCGAGCTGAAGTGACCACCGGAGCAACGGAGTCGAGGAGGAACGAACCCCCATGCGAACCAGCCCGCGCCTGCCCTTACGGGCCCTCGTCACCACACTCGCCGTAGCCGTGACGGCCGTGGCGAGCACCATGACCGCCGCCGGCGCCACCACTCCGCGCGCCGCCGGCTGCGCCGGGTACGTCGGACTCACCTTCGACGACGGCCCGTCCGACGCCCACACCCCCGCCCTGCTGGCCGCCCTGCGGCAGAGCGGGCTCAGGGCCATCATGTTCAACGAGGGCCAGTACGCCGCCGCTCACCCGGCCCAGGTGCGGGCCGAGGCCGCCGCCGGCATGTGGATCGGCAACCACAGCTACACCCATCCGCACCTGACCCGGCTCGGCCAGGCGCAGATGGACTCGGAGGTCTCCCGCACCCAGCAGGCGATAGCGGGCGCCGGCGGCGGCACCCCGCGGCTGTTCCGCCCGCCGTACGGTGAGACCAACGGCACGCTGCAGGCCGTGGAGGCCGGATACGGCCTGCGGCAGGTCATCTGGGACGTCGACTCGCAGGACTGGAACGGGGCGAGCACCGACGCGATAGTCCAGGCGGTCTCACGGCTGACCAACGGCCAGGTCATCCTGATGCACGAGTGGCCGGGCAACACGCTCGCCGCCGTCCCGCGCATCGCCCAGGTGCTGGCCTCCCGCGGTCTGTGCGCGGGGATGATCTCCCCGCAGACCGGCCGCGCGGTCGCACCCGGCAGCGCCGTCCTCGGCACGCGCTGAGCACACCGGCCACGATCGCCGCACCACCGGGGACGGCCCGGTCTCCGGTGGGCGATCGTGGCCCACTCGCGGGCTCGGCCGCGCCCGGGGCCCGCTGACGCTCAGCCGTCCCGCCGGCGTTCCTCGTCCCGCCGGAGGCGACGCGTCCGGCGGGCCTCCGCGAGCAGCGGCAGCAGCGAGAGCGCCACGATGACGGCGACCAGCGGCAGCAGGTAGTCGTCGACGTGGGAGACCGACGAACCCAGGAGGTACCCGGCCAGCACGAAACTCTGGGACCACAGCAGCCCGCCCACCGTCTGCCAGAACGTGAACGACCGCACCGGCACCCCCAGCGCGCCGGCCGCCGGATGCAGCACGGTGCGCACCATCGGGACGAAACGGCCGATCACCAGCGCCTTGCCGTATCCGTACCGGGCCAGGAGCTGCTCCGCCCGCGCCGTGCCGGCCTTCACCCGCCGGCTCGACGAGCGCTCCAGCAGGGGCCGCCCGCCGTGCCGCCCGAGCAGATAGCCCACCTGGCCGCCCACCACGGAGCCGACGGCCGCGCACAGCATCACCTGCCACAACTCCAGCCGCGGCCCCTGGCCGTCGCCCGCCGCGCACAGCACCCCGGCGGGGAACAGGAGCGTGTCGCCGGGCAGGAAGAACCCCACGACGAGCAGGCCCGACTCGGCGAAGATCACCGCCAGGACGCCCAGCGCCCCGAAGGCAGCGAGCAGTGAGGCGCTGTCCGTCGGATTGACGGCGATCACCACGCTCGCCTCCCTGCACTCGCTCGGCGGCCCGCTTTCCCCAGTGTCCCGTGCCCGGGGTCCTACGCCTTTCCGACAGCCCGACCAGGCATTCCATCGTCCGGAACCGACGCTCTTTGTCCTGGGAGAGGAAAAAGTCTGCGGGAATCCGTGCACGACTTCTTCCCAGGTTCAACGACCACTGCTACTTTCCCTGTGAAAGCCAGCCACTGGCGGCCGAAAACTGGCGGGGAGGGGCACGTGAGACGCATGACGGCACGACCGGCGAACACGCACCAGGCCCGCCTGCTGAAGCTGCTGCGTGACGGCGGCCCCAACTCCCGTGCCCAGCTCGGCGACCAGGTCGACCTGTCCCGGTCCAAGCTGGCGGTGGAGGTGGACCGGCTGCTGGAGACCGGCCTGGTGGTGGCCGACGGGCTCGCCGCCTCGCGCGGTGGCCGCCGCTCCCACAACGTCCGGCTCAACCCGGGCCTCAGGTTCCTCGGTGTCGACATCGGCGCGACCTCGGTCGACGTCGCCGTCACCAACGCCGAGCTGGAGATCCTCGGTCATCTCAACCAGCCGATGGACGTCCGTGAGGGCCCCGTCGCCGTCTTCGAGCAAGTCCTTGACATGGCTGGGAAGTTGAAGGCCACCGGGCTCGCCGAGGGCTTCGACGGCGCCGGCATCGGCGTCCCCGGACCGGTCCGGTTCCCCGAGGGCGTCCCGGTCGCCCCGCCGATCATGCCGGGCTGGGACGGCTTCCCGGTCCGGGAGGCGCTCAGCCAGGAACTCGGCTGCCCGGTCATGGTCGACAACGACGTGAACCTCATGGCCATGGGCGAGCAGCACGCCGGAGTCGCCCGCACCGTCGCGGACTTCCTCTGCGTCAAGATCGGCACCGGCATCGGCTGCGGCATCGTCGTGGGCGGGACCGTGCACCGCGGTACCACCGGCAGCGCGGGCGACATCGGCCACATCCAGGCCGTGCCCGACGGCCGTCCCTGCGCCTGCGGCAACCGGGGCTGCCTGGAGGCCCACTTCAGCGGCGCCGCGCTGGCCCGGGACGCGGTGCAGGCGGCCGGCCAGGGCCTGTCCGCCGAGCTCGCGGCCCGGCTGGCGGCGAACGGCACCCTGTCCGCCGTCGACGTGGCCGCCGCGGCCGCGGCGGGCGACGCCACCGCGCTCGACCTGATCCGCGAGGGCGGCACCCACGTCGGCCAGGTCATCGCCGGCCTCGTCTCCTTCTTCAACCCCGGCCTGGTGGTGATCGGCGGCGGGGTGACCGGCCTCGGCCACACCCTGCTCGCCGCGATCCGCACCCAGGTCTACCGCCAGTCGCTGCCCCTGGCGACCGGCAACCTGCCCATCGTCCTCGGGGAGCTCGGACCCACCGCCGGTGTGACCGGCGCGGCCCGGCTGATCAGCGACCACCTCTTCTCACCCGCGTAACGAGCGACCGCCCACCCGTCCGAGCCGCCCGCACCGCCCGCACTGACTCGTGTAGACAGCACCACCGCCCGCGCCCCCGAGCCCACCCCGTCCGCCGCACCCGAGCACGCTCCACCCCGAGCACACCCCACCGCCTCACCGCCCGGCAGCCAAGGCGGCCGGCCCTGCCACGGGCCCGCTCCGCCCTGCCGTCTCCACCCACACCCACACCCGCACCGACAGCGCTCAGCCCTGCCCGAACGACGTCTGCCCGGCACCGCGCCCGGCAGCAGGCGCGGCACGCCCTGACACCGGCCCGCACGTCCGCCGAGGGGTATCCGATGGCACCAGAAGCACCGCTGCTCAGCATGACCGGCATCACCAAGTCGTTCCCCGGCGTCCGCGCCCTCGACGGTGTCGACCTCGACGTCCAGGCGGGAGAAGTGCACTGCCTCCTCGGCCAGAACGGCGCCGGGAAGTCCACCCTCATCAAGGTCCTGGCCGGCGCCCACCAGCCGGACGGCGGCACCATCCACTGGCGCGGCGAACCCGTCACCCTGCGCTCGCCGATCGCCGCCATGCGCCTCGGCATCGCCACCATCTACCAGGAACTCGACCTGGTGGAGCACATGTCGGTGGCCGAGAACGTCCACCTCGGCCACGAGCCGACGGCCGCCGGGTTCGTCGTACGCGGGAAGACCGCCCGTACCTCGACGAGCGCGCTGCTGGGCCGCCTCGGGCATCCCGAGATCGATCCGGGCCGCCTGGTCGGGGACCTGTCGGCGGCCCAGCAGCAGATCGTCTCCATGGCCCGGGCGCTCTCCCACGACGTGCGGCTCATCGTGATGGACGAGCCGTCCGCCGCGCTCGACCCCGACGAGGTCGACAACCTCTTCCGGATCGTCGGGAACCTCACCGCCGAAGGCGTCGCCGTCGTCTACATCTCGCACCGGCTGGAGGAGATCCGGCGCATCGGCGACCGGGTGACCGTCCTCAAGGACGGCCGGGCCGTGGCCCGCGGACTGCCCGCCAGGACCACCCCGACCAGGGACGTCGTCGCCCTGATGACCGGACGCGACGTCGAGTACGTGTTCCCCGCCCGGCCCGCGGCGCCACCCGCCGGAGAGCCCGTGCTGCGGATCCGCCGGCTGGCCCGGGACGGCGAGTTCGCGCCGCTCGACCTCGACGTACGGCCGGGAGAGATCGTCGGCCTGGCCGGGCTGGTCGGATCCGGGCGCTCCGAGATCCTGGAAACGGTCTACGGGGCGCGCAGGCCCAGCGCGGGCCAAGTCCTGGTCGACGGCAAGTCGTTGCGGACCGGCAGTGTGCGCGCCGCCGTACGGGCCGGGCTCGGGCTGGCCCCCGAGGAACGCAAGGCGCAGGCGCTGCTGATGCTGGAGTCCGTCACCCGCAACGTGTCCGTCTCCACCCTCTCCCGCTTCTCCCGGGCCGGCTGGGTCGACCGGGGAGCCGAGCGGGGCGCCGCACACGCCGCCACCCGCGAGCTGTCGCTGCGGCCCGACAACCCGGACGTGCCCGTGCGCACCCTGTCCGGTGGCAACCAGCAGAAGGCGGTCCTCGCCCGCTGGCTGCTGCGCGGCTGCCGGGTGCTGCTGCTGGACGAACCCACCCGCGGCGTCGACGTGGGCGCCCGCGCCGAACTGTACGCCGTCGTCCGCCGCCTGGCCGAGGAAGGCCTCGCCGTGCTCCTCGTCTCCAGCGAGGTGCCCGAGGTCCTCGGTCTCGCCGACCGCGTCCTGGTGCTCCGCGAGGGCCGGGTCGTGCACACGGCACCCGCCCAGGAACTCGACGAACACCAGGTCCTCGACCTCGTCATGGAAGGAAGCCCGGCGTCATGACGCAGCCCGTCTCCCCGCCCCGGGACACCACCGGCAAGCCACCGTCCGCCGGCCGGCTCCCCGCCTGGCGCGGCCTGCCGGCCCGCGCCGACGTGCGCACCCTGTCCCTGCTCGGCGTGCTCGCCGCCCTCGTCGTCATCGGCGGCGTCACCAGACCCGACGAGTTCCTGGACACCCGCAACCTCCAACTCGTCCTCACCCAGGCCTCGGTGATCGGCGTGGTCACCGTCGGCATGACCTTCGTCATCACCGCCGGCGGCATCGACCTCTCCGTGGGCGCGATCGTAGCCCTCGCCTCGGTGTGGGCCACCTCCGTCGCCACCCAGGACTACGGTTTCACCGGCATCCTCTTCACCGCGCTGGTCGTGGGCCTCGGCTGCGGACTGGTCAACGGGCTGCTGGTCGCCTACGGCGGCATGGTCCCGTTCATCGCCACCCTCGCCATGCTCGCCTCGGCGCGCGGCCTCGCCCTGCAGATCACCGACGGCCGCACCCAGGTCGTCACCGTCGACGGCGTCCTGAAGCTCGGCGAGCGCGACTCCTACGTCCTGGGCGTCCCGCCGCTCGTGCTGGTCTTCGCGCTGGTCACCATCGCCGGCTGGCTGCTGCTGAACCGCACCACCTTCGGCCGCCGCACCGTCGCCGTCGGCGGCAACGCCGAGGCCGCCCGGCTCGCCGGCATCGACGTCCGCCGGCAGCGCCTCTACCTGTACCTGCTGTCCGGGCTGTGCTGCGGCATCGCCGCCTTCCTGCTGATCGTGCTCTCCGGCTCCGGCCAGAACACCAACGGCAACCTCTACGAACTCGACGCCATCGCCGCCGCGATCATCGGCGGCACCCTGCTCAGCGGCGGCCGCGGCACCATCACCGGCTCCGTGCTCGGCGTCCTGATCTTCACCACGATCACCAACATCTTCGCCCTGAACAACCTCCAGAGCGACGTCCAGCAGATCGCCAAGGGCGCGATCATCGTCGCCGCCGTCCTGGTCCAGCGCCGCACCGCGAGAACGAGCTGAGGAAGGGTCCACCGCCATGCCAGAGCACACCAGCCCCACCACGAACGGCCGCACCAGCCGCAGAGGACTCCTCTTCGGGACCGCGGCGGTCTCCGCCGGCGCCTTCCTCACGGCCTGCACCAGCAACGACACCAAGGACGAGAGCGCCGCCGCCGACACCCGCCCGGCCGCCGACGACAAGCCCGGCAAGCACGTCACCATCGGCTTCGCCGGCCCCCAGGCCGACCACGGCTGGCTCAACGCCATCAACGACAACGCCAAGAGCCGGGCGAAGAAGTACTCCGACGTCACCCTGGAGATCACCGAGGGCTCCAACGACACCGCCCAGCAGATCGGCCAGATCGAGACCCTCATCAACAAGAAGGTCGACGTCCTGGTCGTGCTGCCCGCCGACGGCAAGGCCCTCACCCAGGTCGGCCTGAAGGCGATGCGCGCCGGCATCCCGGTCGTCAACCTCGACCGCATCTTCAACTCCGCCCAGGCGTACCGCTGCTGGATCGGCGGCGACAACTACGGCATGGGCCTGAGCGCCGGGAACTACATCGGCGAGAAGCTCAAGGACAAGCCGAACGCCCGGGTGATCGAACTGGCCGGCCTGGACAACCTGGAGCTGACCAAGCAGCGCACCCAGGGGTTCGACGACGCCCTGAAGAACTACCCCAACATCAAGAAGGTGGCCCGGCAGGCGGCCGACTTCACCGTCGAGTCCGGGCAGGCCAAGATGGCCCAGCTCCTGCAGGCCCAGTCCGAGTTCGACGCCCTGTGGAACCACGACGACGACCAGGGCGTGGGCGCGCTGCGCGCCATCGAGCAGGCCGGCCGGGACGGCTTCCTGATGGTCGGCGGGGCCGGCGCGCTCTCCGCCTTCCAGGCCATCAAGCAGGACAACGGCGTACTCAAGGCCACCGTCCTCTACCCGCCGACCATGGCCGCCTCCGCGATCGACCTCGCCCGCGCCCTCGGCCAGGGCAAGGGTGTCGGCGGCCTCGCCGAGTACGAGATCCCCGCCTCGATCACGCTCTACTCGGCCGTCGTGGACAAGGACAACGTCGACCAGTACATGCCCACCGGCTTCCGGTGAGCCCGGGGCCTTCCGGTCCTCGCCCGCACCCCCCACCGCGCCACCACGAAGAGGAGGACGAGCGCATGGAACAGCCGCAGGACTCGACGGAGCAGGCGGCCCCGGCCGGGGACCCGCCGGAGGGGAAACCCCCGCTGCGCGTCGGCATGGTCGGCTACGCCTTCATGGGCGCCGCCCACTCGCAGGGCTGGCGGACCGCGGGCCGGGTCTTCGATCTGCCCCTGCGGCCCGTCCGGGCCGTGATCTGCGGCCGCGACGAGGCCGCGGCCCGCGCGGCGGCCGACCGGCACGGCTGGGCGGCGGTGGAGACCGACTGGCGCGCCCTGATCGCCCGGGACGACATCGACCTGGTCGACATCTGCACCCCCGGCGACAGCCACGCCGAGATCGCACTGGCCGCGCTCGCCGCCGGCAAGCACGTGCTCTGCGAGAAGCCCCTCGCGAACACCGTGGCGGAGGCCGAGACCATGACGGCCGCGGCCGAGGAGGCCCAGGCCCGCGGCCGGGTGGCGATGGTCGGCTTCAACTACCGCCGGGTGCCGGCCACCGCGCTCGCCCGGCGCATGGTCGCCGGCGGTAGGATCGGCACCCTGCGCCATGTGCGGGTGACCTACCTCCAGGACTGGCTGGTGGACCCCCAGTTCCCGCTGACCTGGCGGCTGCGCAGGGAGCTGGCCGGCTCCGGTTCGCTCGGCGACCTCGGCGCGCACATCGTGGACCTCGCGCAGTACCTGGCGGGGGAGCGGCTCGCCGGGGTGTCCGCCCTCACCGAGACCTTCGTACGGGAGCGGCCGCTGCCCGGCGGCGCGGGCAGCGGCCTGACGGCGATGCCGGCGGCCGGCACCGGCACGGTCACCGTCGACGACGCCGCCCTGTTCACCGGCCGGTTCACCTCCGGCGCCCTGGCCTCCTTCGAGGCCACCCGCTACGCCACCGGACGGAAGAACGCCCTGCGCATCGAACTCAACGGCGAGAAGGGCTCGTTGTCCTTCGACCTGGAACGCCTCAACGAGCTGTGGTTCCACGACGCCACCGAACCGGGCGCCGAGGCCGGCTTCCGCCGCATCCTCGTCACCGAACCCGAACACCCCTATCTACAGGCCTGGTGGCCGCCGGGCCACGGACTCGGCTACGAGCACACCTTCGTCCACCAGGTCCGCGACCTCGTCCACGCCATCGCCGAGGGCCGCAGCCCCGAGCCCTCCTTCGCCGACGGACTGCAGGTGCAGCGCGTGCTGGCCGCGGTCGAGGAGAGCGCCGAGAAGAACTCCGTCTACACGTCCGTCGCGGACTGAGGAGGCCCGCCCATGCCGCGCCCGTTCACCCTGTTCACCGGCCAGTGGGCCGACCTGCCCCTGGAGGAGGTCTGCCGGCTCGCCCGCGACTTCGGCTACGACGGCCTCGAACTCGCCTGCTGGGGCGACCACTTCGAGGTGGACAAGGCCCTGTCCGACCCCGCCTACCTCGCCTCCCGCCATCAGCTCCTCGACAAGTACGGCCTGAAGTGCTGGGCCGTCTCCAACCACCTCGTCGGCCAGGCCGTCTGCGACGCCATCATCGACGAGCGCCACCGGGCCATCCTGCCCGCCGCGGTGTGGGGCGACGGCGACCCCGAGGGGGTGCGGCGGCACGCGGCCGACCGGATGCGGGACACCGCCCGCGCCGCTGCCGCCTTCGGGGTCGACACCGTCATCGGCTTCACCGGCTCCGCGATCTGGCATCTCGTCGCGATGTTCCCGCCCGCCCCCGAATCGATGATCGAACGGGGCTACGAGGACTTCGCGACGCGCTGGAACCCGATCCTCGACGTCTTCGACGCCGAGGGGGTGCGGTTCGCCCACGAGGTCCATCCGAGCGAGATCGCCTACGACTACTGGACCACCCATCGCGCACTGGAGGCGATCGGCCACCGCCCCGCCTTCGGGCTGAACTTCGACCCCTCCCACTTCGTCTGGCAGGACCTCGACCCGGTCGGCTTCCTGTGGGACTTCCGCGACCGCATCTACCACGTGGACTGCAAGGAGGCCCGCAAGCGGCTCGACGGCCGCAACGGCCGGCTCGGCTCCCATCTGCCCTGGGGCGACCCGCGCCGCGGCTGGGACTTCGTGTCCGCCGGGCACGGGGACGTGCCCTGGGAGGACGTCTTCCGCATGCTGCGCTCCATCGACTACCGGGGCCCCGTGTCCGTCGAATGGGAGGACGCCGGCATGGACCGGCTGCAGGGCGCCCCCGAGGCCCTGGCCCGCCTCAGGGCCCATGACTTCGAGCCGCCGTCGGCCTCCTTCGACGCGGCCTTCTCCAACTGACCCGCATCTGAAGGTCAGTTCGCAACTCCGGGATGACGGCGCATCCCGGCGCTCGCACCCGCCCGTACAACCAGCCCCTTCTGGAGGCATTTCGTGCACGGGAACGATCGCACCAACCGCACCGGAACCCACAGAACACGTCTGCGCAAGGCGGTCGCGCTGCTGAGCGGCGCCCTGCTCGCCGGCGCCACCCTGACCCTGACCACCCCCCAGGCCGGCGCAGCCGTCACCGGCCAGGACACCACCGCGGCGGCCGAGGACTTCCAGCAGGTCACCCTCGCCAAGGGCGAGGCCGAGGTCGGCGAGCCGATGTCGCTCGCCGTCCTCCCCGACCGCTCGGTGCTGCACACCTCCCGCGACGGCGAGCTCCGCCTCACCGACGCGGCCGGCAACACCAGGATCGCCGGCAAGCTCGACGTGTACTCCCACGACGAGGAGGGCCTCCAAGGTGTGGGCGTCGACCCGGACTTCGCCGACAACCGCTTCATCTACCTCTACTACGCACCCCCGCTGGACACCCCGGCCGGCGACGCCCCCGAGACCGGGACGGCGGCCGACTTCGCGCCCTTCGACGGCGTCAACCGTCTCTCCCGCTTCGTGCTGAAGAGCGACGGCACCCTCGACAAGGCCAGCGAGAAGGAGATCCTCGACGTCAAGACCACCCGTGGCCTGTGCTGCCACGTCGGCGGTGACATCGACTTCGACGCGGCCGGCAACCTGTACCTGTCGACCGGCGACGACTCCAACCCCTTCCAGTCCGACGGCTACAGCCCCCTCGACGAGCGCGCCGACCGCAACCCCGGCTTCGACGCCCAGCGCACCGCGGGCAACACCAACGACCTGCGCGGCAAGATCCTGCGCATCAAGGTCAACGCCGACGGCTCCTACTCCATCCCCGACGGCAACCTCTTCGCGCCGGGCACGGCCAAGACGCGGCCCGAGATCTACGCGATGGGCTTCCGCAACCCGTTCCGGTTCAGCGTCGACAAGAAGACCGGCGTCCTCTACGTCGGCGACTACGGCCCCGACGCCGGCGCCGCCGACCCCAGCCGCGGCCCGGCCGGCCAGGTCGAGTTCGCCCGCGTCACCAAGCCCGGCAACTTCGGCTGGCCGTACTGCACCGGCGCCAACGACCCGTACGTCGACTACGACTTCGCGACGAAGGCCTCCGGCGCCACGTTCGACTGCTCGGCACCGAAGAACGACTCGCCGCACAACACCGGTCTCACCGACCTGCCCCCGGCCCAGCCGGCCTGGATCCCGTACGACGGCCCGTCCGTCCCGGAGTTCGGCACCGGCTCCGAGTCCCCGATGGGCGGCCCGGTCTACCACTACGACGCCACGCTCGACTCACCCGTGAAGTTCCCCGAGGCCTACGACGGCGACTTCTTCGCCGGTGAGTTCGGCCGTCGCTGGATCAAGCGCATCACCAGCGACGCCGACGGCAAGGTCCAGTCGATCAACGACGTCCCCTGGAGCGGCACCCAGGTGATGGACATGGCCTTCGGCCCCGACGGCGCCCTCTACGTGCTCGACTACGGCACCTCCTGGTTCGGCGGCGACGACAACTCGGGCCTGTTCCGCATCGAGAACGCCACCGACGGGCACTCCCCGGTGGCCCAGGCCGCGGCCGACCGCACCTCGGGACAGGCGCCGCTGAAGGTGGCCTTCTCCTCGGCCGGCTCCAGCGACCAGGACGGCGACGCGCTCACCTACAGCTGGGACTTCGGCGACGGAGCCACCTCGTCGGCCACCGACCCCACGCACAAGTACAAGAAGAACGGCACCTACACCGCCACGGTGACCGCCAAGGACACCACCGGCCGCACCGGCAGCGCGAGCGTCCAGGTGGTCGTCGGCAACACCGCGCCCAAGGTCACCCTGGAACTCCCGCAGGACGGACAGCTGTTCAGCTTCGGTGACGCCGTGCCGTTCAAGGTGAAGGTCACCGACCCCGAGGACGGCAAGGCGGTCGACTGCTCCAAGGTAACCGTCAACTTCATCCTCGGCCACGACACCCACGGCCACCCGCTGACCTCCGCACAGGGCTGCTCCGGCACCATCCAGACCAGCGCCGACGGCGGACACGACGAGGACGCGAACATCTTCGGTGTCCTCGACGCCCAGTACACCGACGGCGGAGGCGGCGGCCAGGACGCGCTCACCACGCACGCCCGCAGCGTCCTGCAGCCCCGGCACCGCCAGGCCGAGCACTTCAGCACCTCCTCCGGCGTCACGGTGACCGCCCGGACCGGCGCTCACGGCGCCAGGACCGTCGGCGACATCCACAACGGCGACTGGATCGCCTTCACCCCGTACGTCCTCTCCGACGCCAAGAAGATCACCGCGCGCGTCGCCTCCGCCGGCGCCGGCGGCACCCTCGAGGTCCGCGCCGGATCGGCCACCGGCACCCTGCTCGGCAAGGCCACAGTCCCCGTGACCGGCGGCTGGGACACCTACCAGGACGTCACCGCCGGTCTGTCCCGCGCACCCGGCGGCACCACCACTCTCCACCTCGTCTTCAAGGGCGGCAGCGGCGCCCTGTTCGACGTCGACGACTTCACCTTCACCACCGGCTGAGAGGAGGACACACCGTGCGACCAACAGGCAGGATCACCACCGCGGCGCTCGGCGCCGCCCTGCTCCTCGGCTGCGTGACCGCACCCGCCGTGTCGGACCCGGCCCACGCCAAGCGTGTCCTGGTCTTCTCCAAGACCGCCGGCTTCCGGCACGACTCGATCCCCGAGGGCATCACGGCCGTCAGGCAGCTCGGCGCGGCGAACGGCTTCACCGTCGACGCCACCGAGGACGCCGGAGCCTTCACCGGCAAGAACCTCAGCCGCTACGACGCCGTGCTGTTCATGGCGACCACCGGTGACGTCCTCGACACCGCCCAGCAGGAGGCGTTCGAGGGGTACATCCGGCACGGCGGAGGCTACGTCGGCGTCCACGCCGCCGCCGACACCGAGTACGACTGGGCGTTCTACGGCGGCCTCGCGGGCGCCTGGTTCCAGAACCACCCGGCGATCCAGCCCGCCACCGTGAACGTCGAGGACCGCGCCCACCCGGCCACGGCGCACCTCGGGCGTACCTGGGAGCGCACCGACGAGTGGTACAACTACCGCTCCAACCCCCGCGAGCGGGCGCACGTCCTCGCCTCGCTCGACGAGGCGTCGTACTCCGGCGGCACCATGGCGGGGGACCACCCCATCGCCTGGTGCCAGGAGTACCAGGGCGGCCGCGCCTTCTACACCGGGGGCGGCCACACGAAGGAGTCGTACACCGACCCGGCGTTCCGCGCCCACCTGCTGGGCGGGCTGCGGTACGCGATCGGTGACGTGCGGGCGGACTGCCGCCCGGAGAACGGATACAGCCGGCTGTTCGACGGCACCTCCGCCTCCCTGGACGGCTGGAAGCAGGCCGGCCCCGGCTCCTTCACCCTCTCCGCCGACGGCACGCTCACCTCGACCGGCGGGATGGGCCTGCTCTGGTACGCGGGCAGGAGCTTCGGCTCGTACTCGCTGAAGCTCGACTGGAAGACGGCCGGCGACGACAACTCCGGTGTGTTCGTGGGCTTCCCGCCCTCGGACGACCCGTGGTCGGCCGTGGACAACGGTTACGAGATCCAGATCGACGCCACCGACGTGCCCGAAAAGACCACGGGGTCCGTCTACGGCTTCAAGTCCGCCGACCTGAAGAAGCGCGACCGCGCGCTGAACCCGCCGGGGGAGTGGAACACGTACGAGATCCGGGTCCAGGGCGAACGCCTGCGGATCTGGCTCAACGGCGTGAAGATCAACGATTTCACCAACACCGACCCGGCCCGGAGCCTCACCGACGGACACATCGGCCTGCAGAACCACGGGGCCGGCGACCAGGTGTCCTTCCGTGACGTCCGGATCAAGGAACTGCCCGGCAAGGGCCACTGAACGGCGGCGGGCGGGAGACGCCGGACTCCCGCCCGCCGTCACCTTCCCTTCCCTCACGGGGAGTTCATGCCCTGGACAAGGAGGCTGCTCATGTCCGCGTCCCTCTCCCGCCCCCCTCGCACCGGCGTCTGGCTCGTCGGGGCCCGTGGCTCGGTCGCCACCACCGTCGTCGCCGGATGCGCCGCCGTGACGGCGGGCCTGCGCCCGCCCACGGGTCTGGTCACCGAGGCGCCCGCCTTCGCCGGCAGCGGCCTGCCCGCGTGGTCGTCCCTGGTCTTCGGCGGCCATGACATCACGGACTGCCCGCTGCCCAAGCGCGCCGAGGAACTGGCCGCGGGCGGCGTCCTCCCGCCCGGACTGCCCGCCGCCGTCGAGGCCGAACTCGCCGAGGCCGAACGGGAGATCAGGCCGGGCGGCCCGCTGCCCGGCGACACCCGGGACGAGGACGGGCTGATCGCCGCGTTCGCCGCCGACATCCAGGACTTCGTACGACGGCACGGGCTGGCCCGCGCGGTCGTCGTGAACGTCGCCTCCACGGAACCGGTCCCGGCCGGACCGCACTTGCCGCCCAGCGCCCTGTACGCGGCGGCCGCCCTGCGCGCCGGCTGCCCCTACGTCAACTTCACCCCGTCGGCCGGCCTGCACCACCCGTCCCTCGCCCCGCTCGCCGCGTCGAGCGCGGTGCCGTACGCGGGCCGTGACGGCAAGACCGGCCAGACCCTGCTGCGCTCCGTCCTCGGCCCCATGTTCGCCCACCGGGCACTGGACGTCCGGGCCTGGTCCGGCACCAACCTGCTCGGCGGCGGCGACGGCGCCTCGCTGGCCGACCCGGCCGCCGCCGCGGCCAAGAACGCGGGCAAGGAACGCGTGCTCACCGACACCCTGGGCGGCACGCCCGAGGGCGAGGTCCACATCGACGACGTGCCGGCGCTCGGCGACTGGAAGACCGCCTGGGACCACATCGCCTTCGACGGCTTCCTAGGCACCCGCATGATTCTGCAGACGATCTGGCAGGGCTGCGACTCGGCCCTCGCCGCACCCCTCGTCCTCGACCTGGCCCGCCTCACGGCCCGCGCCCACGCACGCGGCCTGACCGGACCCCTCGCCGAACTGGCCTTCTTCTTCAAGGACCCGGTAGGCAGCGCCCCGGCGGCACTGGCGGAGCAGTACGCGGAACTGGTGCGGTTCGCCGCGCGGCTGGGGGAGGGCGAGTGATCCGGTTGCCTGGATGGGCCGCGGCACCGGGCCCGCGGACGCTGTCCGCCACGCGGGCCCGCCCGGCCGCGGGAGCGGCCCCGGTCACCGCCGCCCGGTGCCGTCGGGCCGGGGACGGATCGGAGGACGGGCGCACCCGAGCGGTCGCGGCCGGTGGAACCCGCGCGGCCGGCCCGGTCGCGGTGCCGGGGGACTCCGCCGGCTCCCGTCCCCCCTCGGCCACCACACCCCCTTCCGGCCTTTCCGGCCGGCTGAAGGCCTGGGCCGAACTGCTGCGGCTGCCCGCGCTGTTCACCGTTCCGGGGGACGCGCTCGCCGGTGCCGCCGCCGGGGCCGGGCGGCCCGGCCGGCGCGCGCTGCTCGCCGTCGGCTGCTCGCTGTGTCTGTACGAGGCCGGGATGGCGCTCAACGACTGGGCGGACCGGGCGGAGGACGCCGTCGAACGCCCGCACCGGCCCCTCCCGTCGGGCCGGGTCCGCCCCGCCGCGGCCCTCACCGCGGCCTGCGCGCTCACGGTCGCCGGTCTCGCGCTGGCCACCCGCGCGGGCCGCCCCGCGCTGACGGTCGCCGTGCCGCTCGCGGCCACCGTCTGGTCGTACGACCTCGGCCTGAAGCGCACACCCGCCGGCCCGGGCGCGATGGCCGCCGCCCGCGGCCTCGACCTGCTGCTCGGGGCCGCGGCCACCACCGGCCGCGTCCGCCCGGCGCTGGCCCCGGCCGCACTGCTCGGCACCCACACCCTCGCCGTCACCGCCGTCTCCCGCCAGGAGACCCGCACCGGCTCCCCGCTCGTCCCGCTCGCGGCCCTGACCGTGACGGCGCTGCTGGCGCGGGCACTGCCATCGCGACCGCCCACCCTCCTCGGCACCGCCCTCGCCGCCGGCTACGCCGCGACCGCCGCCCGCCCCTACCTGCACGCCGCGCTCAACCCCTCGCCGCCGCTCACCCAGCGCGCGGTCGGGGCCGGCATCCGCGCCACGATCCCGCTGCAGGCCGCCCTCGCCGCCCGCGCCGGAGCCACCACGACCGCCCTCGTCACGGCGGCCCTCGGCCCACTGGCCCGCCGGTTCGCGAGGCGGGTGAGCCTCACATGACGCCCGGGCGACCGGCGTCCCCGCCCCGCGCATCCGTACCGACGTCCCGGCCGGCAGGAAGGTGAACCCCGCATGACCCCCCAGCCATCGGCCCTGCGCTTCGGCTACGGCACCAACGGCCTCACCGACCTCCGGCTCGGCGACGCCCTCGCCCTCCTCGCCGATCTCGGCTACGACGGTGTCGGACTGACCCTCGACCACATGCACCTCGACCCGCTCGCCCCCGGCCTCGCCGACCGCACCCGGCAGGTCGCCCGCCGCCTCGCCGAACTGGGGCTCACGGTGACCGTGGAGACCGGTGCCCGCTACGTCCTCGACCCGCGCCGCAAGCACGGCCCCTCGCTCCTGGACCCGGACCCGCGGGAGCGTCTGCGGCGCGTGGACCTGCTGCTGCGCGCGGTCCGGGTGGCGGCCGACCTCGGCGCGCACGCCGTGCACTGCTTCAGCGGAATCGTTCCGCCTGGCAGCGACCGCGCCACGGCCTGGCCCCGGCTCGCCGCCGCCCTGGCCCCCGTCGTGGAGGCGGCCGACGCCGCCGGGGTCCCGCTCGCCGTCGAACCCGAACCCGGCCATCTGCTGGCCACCCTCGCCGACTTCCACCACCTGCGCGGCCTGCTGGGCGACCCGCCCGCCCTCGGCCTCACCCTCGACATCGGCCACTGCCAGTGCCTGGAACCCCTGCCGCCCGAGGACTGCGTGCGCGCCGCCGCGCCCTGGCTGCGGCATGTCCAGATCGAGGACATGCGGCGCCCGGTCCACGAGCACCTCCCGTTCGGCGAGGGAGAGATCGACTTCCCGCCCGTCCTCGCCGCCCTCGTATCGACCGGATACCGCGGACTGACGGTCGTGGAACTGCCCCGCCACTCCCACGCCGGCCCCCGGTACGCGGAGGCGTCCCTGCCGTTCCTGCGCGCCGCGGCCACCGGTGGCCCGGACACCGCGGCCGTGCCAGAACGGAGCACCGCATGAACACCCCACCCGTCGCGGACACCGGACCCGAGGCCCTCCGCGACCACCTCGACACCCACCTCGACCCGGACGCCCGCGCCTGGTTCCACCGGGCCCTTGAGGAGGCCGCCGCCCATTCCGGCGGGCGCGGGCCGATCTCCGTGTGGGAGCTGCGCCTCGCGGAAGCCGGCCGCCGCTGCGGCACCCGGCACGCCGACGCCGTCCGCGTCCTCATCCTGCACGCGGCCCGCGCCGACGCGACCGTGCTCAGCCGCGTCTACCACCAGGGCACCGCCGCCGAACGACGGGCCGTCCTGCACGCCCTGCCCCGTCTCGTCCCCGGGCCCGACGCCGTCGGGCTGGTCGAGGACGCCCTGCGCACCAACGACACCCGCCTGGTCGCCGCCGCCCTCGGCCCCTACGGAGCCCGCCACCTCGAACCCCACGCCTGGCGGCACGCCGTCCTCAAGTGCCTGTTCACCGGAGTCCCCGTCGACCTGGTCGCCGGCCTCGACGAACGGGCCCGCGGCGACACCGAACTGGCCCGCATGCTGGCCGACTTCGCAGCCGAACGCACGGCCGCCGGCCGGCCCGTGCCCAGCGGCCTCCACCACCTCCTGACCCTGGCCGCGCAGCCCCGCGAGGAGTCCTGATGCGCCTGTTCGACCCCCACATCCACATGACCTCCCGCACCACCGACGACTACGAGGCCATGCGCGCCGCGGGCGTCCGCGCCGTCGTGGAGCCCTCGTTCTGGCTGGGCCAGCCCCGCACCTCGCCGGCCTCCTTCCTCGACTACTTCGACTCGCTGCTCGGCTGGGAGCCGTTCCGCGCCGCCCAGTACGGCATCGCCCACCACTGCACGCTCGCCCTCAACCCCAAGGAGGCGAACGACCCCCGCTGTCTGCCCGTCCTGGACGAACTGCCCCGCTATCTGGTCAAGGACCACGTCGTCGCCGTCGGTGAGATCGGCTACGACTCCATGACCCCGGCCGAGGACAAGGCCCTGGCCGCACAGCTCCAACTGGCCGCCGACCACGGTCTGCCCGCGCTGGTGCACACCCCGCACCGCGACAAGCTCGCCGGGCTGCGCCGCACCCTCGACGCCGTCCGCGAGTCCGCCCTGCCCCTCGACCGGGTCCTCGTCGACCACCTCAACGAGACGACCGTCGAGGAGGCCAAGGACAGCGGCTGCTGGCTGGGTTTCTCGGTGTACCCCGACACCAAGATGGACGAGCACCGGATGGTGGCGATCCTGCGGGCGTACGGACCCGACCGGGTGCTGGTGAACTCCGCCGCCGACTGGGGAAGGAGCGACCCGCTGAAGACCCGCCGGGTCGCCGATCTGATGCTCGCGGAGGGCTTCACCGAGGACGAGGTCGACCGGGTGCTGTGGCGCAACCCCGTCGCCTTCTACGGCCTCAGCGGTCGCCTCGAACTGGAGACCCGCCCGCCGGAGGCCACCCACGAGGGCAACTCCCTGCTGCGCGGCGGGGAGTGACCGCGATGCGGCTGCGCCACCCCGACGGCACCACCGTCCACCTCGCCTACTGCACCAACGTCCACCCCGCGGAGACCCTGGACGGCGTCCTCGCCCAGCTCCGCGACCACTGCGAGCCCGTGCGCCGCCGCCTCGGCCGCGACCGCCTCGGCATCGGCCTCTGGCTCGCCCGCGACGCCGCCCGCACCCTGGACGGCGACCCCTCCGCCCTGCGCACCCTGCGCCGCGAACTGCGCCGGCGCGGCCTGGAGGTCGTCACCCTCAACGGCTTCCCGTACGAGGGGTTCGGCGCCGCCGAGGTCAAGTACCGCGTGTACCGGCCCGACTGGGCCGACCCGGAGCGCCTCGCGCACACCACGGCGCTGGCCCGGATCCTCGCCGCGCTGCTGCCCGAGGACGTCACCGAGGGCAGCATCTCCACCCTGCCGCTCGGCTGGCGCACCGCCTGGAGCGCCGACCGGGCCCGCGCCGGGCACCAGGCCCTGCTGACCCTCGCCGAGCGCCTGGACGCCCTGGCGGAACTGACCGGCCGCTCCGTCCGGGTCGGTCTGGAGCCCGAGCCCGGCTGCACCGTGGAGACCACCGGCGACGCCCTGGCCCCGCTCACCGCCGTGGCACACCCCCGCATCGGCGTCTGCGTGGACACCTGCCACCTCGCCACCTCCTTCGAGGAGCCGCGCGCCGCGCTGGACGCCCTCGCAGCCGCCGGCGTACCCGTCGTCAAGTCCCAGCTCTCCGCCGCGCTGCACGCCGAACACCCCGCACGGCCGGACGTCCGCACCGCCCTCGCCGCCTTCGCCGAGCCCCGCTTCCTGCACCAGACCCGCACCGTCACCGAGACCGGACGGCACGGCACCGACGACCTCGACGAGGCCCTCGGCGGCGACACCCTGCCCACCGGCACCCCCTGGCGGGCCCACTTCCACGTCCCGCTGCACGCGGCCCCGGCGGCACCCCTGACCGCCACCCTCCCCGTGCTCAAGACCGCGCTCGCCCGCCTCGTGGGCGGCCCCCGCCCGCTCACCCGGCACCTGGAGGTCGAGACCTACACCTGGCAGGCGCTCCCGCCCGGGCTGCGCCCCAGCGCCCGCGACCGGCTCACCGACGGCATAACCGCCGAACTCGCCCTCGCCCGCGACCTGCTGACCGACCTCGGCCTGAAGGAGCTGCCATGACCGCGACCGGCCGGCCCACCCCACTGCTCGTCCTCGACGTCGTCGGTCTCACCCCGAAACTGCTCCACCACATGCCGCACCTCCAGGCCCTCGCCGCCGCAGGCTCCCGGGCCCACCTGGGCACCGTCCTGCCCGCCGTCACCTGCGCCGCCCAGTCCACCTTCCTCACCGGCGCCCCGCCCGCCGAGCACGGCATCGTCGGCAACGGCTGGTACTTCCGCGAACTCGGCGACGTCCTGCTGTGGCGCCAGCACAACGGGCTGGTCGCCGGGGACAAGGTGTGGGACGCCGCCCGCCGCGCCCACCCCGGCTACACCGTCGCCAACATCTGCTGGTGGTACGCGATGGGCGCTGACACCGACATCACCGTCACCCCGCGCCCGGTCTACTACGCCGACGGCCGCAAGGAACCCGACTGCTACACCCGGCCCCCCGCCCTGCACGACGAACTCACCGAAAAGTTCGGCACGTTCCCGCTCTTCCACTTCTGGGGGCCCGGCGCCGACCTGGTCTCCAGCCGCTGGATCATCGACGCCACCCGGCACGTGATCCGCACCCGCCGGCCCGACCTGACGCTCTGCTACCTCCCGCACCTCGACTACGACCTCCAGCGCCACGGCCCCGACGACCCCCGCGCCCTGCGGGCGGCCGCCGACCTCGACGCGGCCATGGCCCCGCTGCTGGACGACGCCCGGGAGGAGGGCCGTACGGTCGTCGCCCTGTCCGAGTACGGCATCACCCCGGTGAGCCGGCCCGTCGACATCAACCGGGCCCTGCGCCGCGCCGGTCTGCTGGAGGTGCACACCCAGGACGGCATGGAGTACCTCGACCCGATGGCGTCACGCGCCTTCGCCGTCGCCGACCACCAGATCGCCCACGTCTACGTCCGCCGTCCCGAGGACCTCGCCGCCACCCGGGCCGCGCTCGACGGGCTCCCCGGCATCGGCGAACTCCTCGACGACGAGGGCAAGAAGGCCCGCCACCTGGACCACCCCCGCGCCGGCGAACTCGTCGCCGTCGCGGAACCGGACTCCTGGTTCACGTACTACTACTGGCTGGACGACGACCGCGCGCCCGACTTCGCGCGGCTGGTCGAGATCCACCGCAAACCCGGATACGACCCGGTCGAGCTGTTCATGGACCCGCTCGACCCCTATGTGAAGCTCAGGGCCGCCGCCGCCCTCGCCCGCAAGAAGGCCGGGCTGCGCTACCGCATGGCGGTCGTCCCCCTGGACCCCTCACCCATCCGCGGCAGCCACGGCCGGCTGCCCACGAGCGACGACGACGGTCCGCTCCTCCTGTGCTCCACCCCCCCGCGCCGTCGGCGACCGCATCGCGGCCACCGACGTGAAGTCACTCCTGCTCGAACTCGCCGGCCTCGGCACCGGCGACCCGTCCTGAGGGAAGGCACCCGTGAACAACACCCATGACACCGACGACCAGTTGCGTCGCAGCCTCGGCATCGGCCGCCGCGGCTTCCTGAGCACCTGCACCGCCGTCGCGGCGGCCGCGATCGCCGCGCCCGTCCTCGGCGCCGCCCCGGTGCACGCCGCGCCCAAGGCGGCGGCCGACACCGGCGAGGGCCACACGCTGGTGCCCGCGGACAAGCGCGGCATCATCCTCTACACCGTGCGCGACGCGATCGGCCGTGACCCGCTGACCACCTCCCTCCCCTCCGGCTTCCGCGCCGTGTTCGAGCAACTGGCCCGGTTCGGCTACCGCCAGGTCGAGTTCGCCGGCTACGGCCAGCACGCCAACGCGCCCGGCGGCGGGAACCTGGAGTCCGTCGAGGGTGCCAGGCTGCTGCGCCGCTGGCTGGACGACAACGGACTGCGCGCCCAGGGCAACCACGGCTTCATCCCCGGCTCCTGGCCGCTCGGCAGCGCCGACCTGGACACCTTCAAGAAGCACCTGGAGATCGCCAACATTCTCGGCATGGCCCACGTCGGCACCGGCGGCGACCCCACCAGCAGCTCCTACAAGGCCGACTGGGACGTGGCCGCCGACAAGTGGCACGCCCTCGGCGCGCTCGCCCGCCGCGAGGGACTGAAGCTGTACACCCACAACCACGACGCGGCCTACGGCTTCCTGCTCGACGGCGGCCCGCTCGACGCCCAGGGCCGCCCCACCCGCAGCTCCGGCATCCGCAAGCTGGAGTACTTCCTGTCCATCACCGACCCCAAGCTGGTCTGGCTGGAGATGGACATCTTCTGGGCGCACGTGGCCCAGTACAAGTTCCGTACCTACACCGCCCACGACGGCTCCACACCGACCGACATCTTCGACCCGGCCGGCCTGGTCGAGCGCCACGACAAGCGCTACCCGCTGTTCCACGCCAAGGACGGCGTCGTCAACAACACCAACGGGATGGGCTACGACATGGTCCCGTTCGGCACCGGCGTCATCGACTACACGACGTTCTTCTCCCGTGTCGGCCACCGCAACTACCACAACCCGATGGTCGAGCAGGACAACGCCCCGAGCGGCACCAAGCCGGGCCAGTCCCTGGAGCACGCCGCGATCGGCTACCGCAACCTGGCGGCCCTGCGCTGCTAGCGACGGGCCGCGGCGCAGGGCCGTGCCGTACCCCGGTACGGCCCTGCGCCGCCCCGGCGGACACCGTCCCGGACTCCCTCTGTCGGGTCCGTCCCACCGGCCCTACACTGCCCATCCGCAGACATGTGGGGACAGTTGACGGGGGGAGCCGCCATGTCCGGAAATCCGTACGGCCCGGGACCGGGATTCGCCGTACCACCCATGCCCCGCACACCACCGCCCGCACCGCCCGACGGCTTGCGGGCGGCCGCCGTCGCGGTGCTCAACCTGAGCGGCCTCGGCCTCGGTTACGCACTGGTCCGCAGATGGCTGCCGATGGCCGCCTGCTGGGTGGCGACCGCGGTCCTGCTGTTCGTCGCCCTGCCCGCCGACGCGGACGGCGTCCCGGGACCCGCCCTCGTCCTCTACGGTGTTCTGCTGCTGCTCGCGGCCGTGCACGGCGCGGTCGTCGGACTGCGCACCCGGCTCACCGGACCGGCCGGCGCACCCCTCGCCCTGCCGCTCGCCGTGCTGCTGCTCGCCGTACCGGCGGGCGGTGCCCTCTGGTACCAGGACGCCAAGGAAGAGGCCGTGCAACAGGCGCTCCTGGGCCGTCTCGAACGGGCCGACCACCTGGTGACGGCGGCCGGCCGGCAGTCCTTCGCCACCGCCCGGTCCGACTACCGGAGCGCCCTCGACGTCTACCGCGACCTCGCGGTGAACCACCCCGGCTCCCGCGCGGCCGGCCAGGTCCCCGACCGCATGCGGACCTACTACACGACGGTCGGCGCCGCCTACGGCCACCGGGACTACTGCGCGGCCGTCGAGCCGCTCACCTACCTGCGCACGGTGCCCCGCACCATGCCGAAGCGGCAACTCGGCTCGCTGGCGCGGTGGCCGGACGACCGCCTCGCCACCTCGCTGTACGAGTGCGGCTCGGCGGGACTGACGGACGGTGAGGCGGACTGGGTCGCGCGCTTCGGCGACCTGCTGACCACCTTCCCGTCGTCCGCCCCGGCGGCCAGGGTGGCGCCCGCGGTGGACGCGGCGGTGAGCAAGGCCGAGAAGGGCGTCCGCGGTGGTGAACCCTGCGCCGCCGTGGAGCGGTTGAACACCCTGAACGGCCGGATCACCGACCTCGCGCGCAGCGCGTCCGGCGCGGCGGACACGGCGGACGATCTCACCAGGACCGCCGGCCGGGCGGGCCGCAGCGGGAACGCCGGGCAGTACTCCTGCGGCGTCGACCAGTTCAAGGACGGCGACTTCGACGCGGCGCGGAAGACGATGGAGGGTTACCTCGACGGCAACAAGCACGGCGGGAACCTGGAGCGCGCCAAGAAGATAGCCATCGGCGCCGAGGTGGCCCGGACCCTGCCGGCCGCCGGGAAGAAGCTGCCCACCACCGCCTCCGGCGGCAGCATCTCCGTCACGGTCAAGAACGACAGCCCCGACGACGTCACCGTCCTGTACACGGGACCGGTCACCGGCAGCTTCACCCTCAAGGGATGCGGCGCCTGCAAGGCGTACTCGCTCTCCAGCACGCTCATGACCGGCTTCAAACCCTGTGACGACAGCGGCCGGCACTATCCGCAGCGCACGCTGAGCCTGCCGGTCGGCACCACGTACTTCGTGCACAAGCCGCACGGCGGCAGCACCGCCACGCCCGCCTCCGACACCGCCACGCTGCGGTCGGGGTACGTCTACACGGAATGCGCCTACACGACCCGGACCCTGGGGTCCAGCTACTGACCGCGCGGGGCGGGCCCGGCCCGCCCCGCGTCCGGCCGTACCGTCAGCGCTGCCGGGCGGCGCGGCGGCGGACCGCCAGCACGGTTCCCGCGCCGAGGACCACGGCCCCGGCCGCCGCGCCCGCAAGCGGCAGGGCGGGCCCGGCGCCGGTGTCCGCCATCCCGCCGCCGGTGGCGGCCGTCCCCGCGGTGCCGGCCGTGGCGGTGCCGCCGGTGCCGCTCGACCCGGACCCGGACGCCGAGCCGCCGCTGGTTTTGGTGCCGGAGCCGCCGGTGGAGGACGTCGAACCGCCGCCCGCCGTGGAACCCGCGCCGGTGGCGTCGAGCACGATGTCCGCGGTGTCGTTCGCCTTGTGGACGTCGAACGGCCGCGGCTGCCCGGCGAGCGCCACCGAGCCCTTGGCCCCCGGCACCGCCTTGTCGATCCTCAGCTCGAACCGGTAGGTCCCGCCGCCGCCCTCGTTGATCCAGGCCTGGGCGGTGCCGCACTCGTACGTGCCCGACCCCAGGCTCTTGCAGAATCCGTCGGTCTTGGTGACCGAGGTTCCGGCGGGCATCCTCACGCGGATCCGGGTCGCCCCGGCACCGATCTCCCGCAGCACCCAGCCGGGCCCGGCGTTGGTGAACTTCACCACCAGCGGCACCGTGTCACCGGCCCGGCCCTTCAGCCGGGCACCGCTCACCTGGAAGTCCGCGGTGTTCCGCGCGGTCACCTTCACGGTCGCCGCGCCCCAGCCGGAGCCCTGGGAGCTGCCCGGGGCGGCCGGGGTCTCGTCGGGCCGCTCCACCAGCTTCAGCGCGGGCCCGGTGCCCTTCACCGGCTCGGAGGCGCCGTCGCCCGGACCGGTCTCGGTGCTGTCGACCGTCACCCGCAGCTCGTCGTAGAGGGCGTGGTCGAGCGCCTTCAGGGTCAGCGGCCGCTCGGGGGCGTAGACGACGCCCGGCCTGACCGTCTGGTCGAACTCGCAGAGCACCACCGAGCGGCTCGGCTCCTCGTCGAAGTCGGTGATCTCGTAGCGGGAGCAGTTGGAGGGCACCTCGGTGTGGGCGAGCCCGCGGGTGACGGAGTACGACATCCAGACCTTGCCGAGCGCCGCGGTACCCGTGTTGGTGAAGGAGGTGGGGACCGAGAACCGGCTGTCGGGCCGCAGCCCGTCGATCGGGCCGATCTGCCCCAGGACCAGGGAGGGTTCCGGGTCCGCGGCGCCGGCGGGGGCGGCACCGAGGGCGATCAGGGCGACGGCGCCGACGGCACCGGCGGTTCGGCGCGGTAGACGGGAGCCGGAGAGCGTGGGGGGCATGGAGTCCTCGTGGGCGGAGCGGCTGTTGCGGACAGGTGAACCTGGAGGGAACGCGCGTTCCCCGAAGGAAGACCTCCCTGACCGCCCCAGGGTTGTATCCGGATCCGGTCCGGGTGTCGGGTGCCGGGCGTCGGGTGCCGTCATTCCCCGGCCCGCCGGGCCAGCCACTCCAGGGCGCCGGCCGCCGCGGCCAGCACCGAGATGTGGCCGTCGGCGGGCCGGGGCCGGAGTTCGGCGGAGGGGCAGCGGCTCGCCAGCCACTGTCCGTGGGCGAAGGGGACGACCCGGTCCCGCCCGCCGTGCAGGAGCAGCACCGGAGCGGTGACCGACGCCGGATCGCACCCCCACGGACGCACGTAGGCCAGATCGTCGTCGATGAGCCCGCCGGGACCGGCGGCGACGGCCGGCCGGACGACCTTGTCGAACCAGGACCAGTCACCGGCGAGCGCCGCGTGGTCGGCCGGGGTGAACATCTCCGGGTCGTACTCCGCGTCGGCCTCGTGCCGTTCCTTGGCCTCGCGGCCCGCCGCGGCCGATGTGAGCGAGGCACGGCAGGACGGGGCCATGCCCGCGAACCAGTCGAGCCCCCCGGCGCCGAACGGGGCGAGCCCCGACACGGCGACCACGCCCAGCACCCGCTCGCGCAGCACCGCGGCACAGGCCAGGGCGTGCGAGGCACCGCCGGAGTGGCCCATGACCGCGAACCGGCCGAGGCCGAGCGCGTCGGCGACCCGGCGGGCGTCGTCCGCGGCCGACGCGACGCTACGGCCGGGGACCGGGTCGGACCCGCCGTACCCGGGCCGGTCGTACGACACCCAGCGGATCCCGAGCCGGGCGGAGACGGCGAAGAGCGGCTCGGGCGGCAGGCCCACGTTGGGCGTGCCGTGCTGCCACAGGACGGGGAGACCACCGGTCCCGGTGTCGTAGACGCGCAGCCTGCGGCCACCGGGCGAATCCACGGTGGACTCGCCGACTCGAACGTTCTCCATGGTGCGGTTCCTCCCGGAGGGGCGCGGACGGGGACACTGCCGGCGTAGTGACCCCGCGGCCGCCCGGAAGTCATCGCTCCTCAGGCGCCCACCGCGCGCAGTGTCTGCGCGGGCCGCCCGGCGGCCCCGCGTGCCAGCCACTCCTGGTACGCCGGCGCCTGCCGGGCCGCCTCCCAGTAGGCCTCCTCCAACTCCGGGCACCCGGCCTTGAGTTCGTCGGCCGTCCGGGCCGCGAGCAGCAGCCGCACTCCTATCGGGTCACCGTGCAGGGGCCGGATCACCAGGTCGGAGCGGGGCGGGACCGCGGTCGGCTGGCTGACCGTGACCACCTCGCCGATGGCGGCCAGGAAGTAGGCGGTGAGGTAGTCGCCGTGCAGCAGATCGGGCTCTATCCCGGCGGCGCGCAGCACCCGGCAGACCCCGTCCCACTCGCCGTCGACCGTGGCGTCCACCATCCAGCGGTCGTGCGCCAGGTCCGCGAGACGCACCTCGCGCCGGGCCGCGGCGGGGTGGTCGGCGGCCATGGTGACGAACTGGGGCTCGCGCTCCACGAGAACCCGCAGACACAGCCCGTCCGGGACGCGCAGCGGGCTGCCCTCGACCTCGTGCACGAACGCCAGGTCGAGCCTGCCCTCGGCGACCTGCCGCAGCAGGGCGTTCGCGGACACGTCCATCTGCAGGCTGGGCGCGACGGGTGGGACACGGGCACGCAGCCGGCTGAGCCAGCCCGGGATCGCCCGGCTGGCCGTGGCGCCGATACGCAGCCGGGGGACGCCCGCCGCGCGGGCGGCCGCGGCCCGTGTCTCGGTCACGATCGCGGTGAGCTCGGCGACCAGCGGCCGGGCGCGGCTCACCACGATGTGTCCCAGCGGCGTGGGGCGGCTGCCCGTGCGGTCGCGGGTGAACAGCCGGCCGCCCAGCAGCTGCTCGATACGGCGCAGCTGGGTGCTCAACGAGGGCTGGGCCATGCCCAGTTCACGAGCCGCCTTGTGCAGGCTGCCGACGTCCGCGATGGCGCACAGCACGCGTAAGTGCCTCACCTCGAGCTCCATGCGCGGAGCGTAAGGGCTGTGTCTGATGAGGCGCCAGATGTTCAAACGCCAACGGAACAGCACGAGTCGCCCTGATAGCCGGGAGCTATCCCCAGTTGCCATCATCCGCTCGGGCACCGGGCTGACCCAGACTCTTGGGCGACCGATCGTTCACCACCCCACACGAACGAGTAGGAGCCCCCCACATGACGTCCACCCGTACGTCCTCCACGTCCGCGAAGGCCTCCAGGAGACTGCTGGCGCTCGGCCTGGGCGTGACGTTCGCGGCCCTGGGCGGCGCGATCCCGGCGAGCGCCCAGACCACCGGCTCCACCGCCACCGTCCGGGCCGGCTACACCGGCTCGGCCCACGAGGCGGCGAACAACAAGGCGTTCTTCGAGGCCGTGCTCGACTCGGTCGCCAAGAAGCAGGCGGCGCACCCGAACCTGCAGTCGGTGACCGTGTACTACAACGCCTCCCAGGCGCCCTCCTTCCGCTCCCAGATATCGAGCGCCGCCTCGATCTGGAACAGCTCCGTGAGCAACGTCAAGCTGGCGTCCACCTCGGGCAGCGCCGACTTCTCGTACTACGAGGGCAACGACTCGCGGGGCTCGTACGCCTCCACCAACGGCCACGGCAGCGGCTACATCTTCCTCGACTACGCGCAGAACCGGCAGTACGACTCGATCCGCGTCGCCGCGCACGAGACCGGTCACGTGCTGGGGCTGCCCGACCACTACAGCGGCCCGTGCAGCGAGCTGATGTCGGGCGGCGGCCCCGGCACCTCCTGCACCAACCGCTACCCCAACTCCACTGAGCGGGCGCGCGTCAACCAGCTGTGGGCCAACGGTCTCGCCAAGGCCCTCGCCAAGCTGAACAAGGTGAGCTGACACCCCGGGGCATCCTCCGCCCCCGGCCGCGAGCGGGCCGTGCCACCGGCGGCACGGCCCGCTTCGCCGTACCGCCCCGCCGCCCGCCGGCAGCGGGACTAGGCGGGTTCCTCCGCCCGCCGCGGGCGCGGCCGGTTGAGCTCCGCGGTCAGCAGGTGGGCGTCGAGCAGCGCGACGTCGGCGGTGCGGGCGGCCCGTGAGTGGCCCGCGAGCATGCGCTTGGTGAGGGTGACGGCCTCCGGCGAGCGCCGGACGAGCGGCCTCACCCACGCCTGGACGGCGGCGTCCAGTTCGCCGGGCGGGGCGACCTTGTGCAGCAGACCGATCCGGTGCGCGGTGGCCGCGTCGAAGAGGTCGCAGGTGAGCATGAGTTCACGGATCCGCGCGGCACCGCCCTCCACGATGAGGCGGCCCATCGCACCTCCCCAGGCCGGCGGCAGCCCCACGCCGATCTCGGGCATGCGGAACCGGCAGGTGTCGGCGCCCGCGCGCAGATCGCAGAACGAGGCGAGCGCGAGGCCGGCGCCGATGACCCGGCCGTGCAGCCGGGCGATGGTGACGGCGTGGGTGTTCTCCAGGGCGTCGCACACCCGGTGGGCCTTGTCCGCGATCCGGCGCATGACGGCCCCGGTCGGGTCCTCCTCCAGCGCGGCCCGGTACTCGTCGCGGTCGGCGCCCAGACAGAAGTCGTCACCGGCGGCCGACAGCACCAGCACCCGGACGTCGGGGCGGTCGTGCAGCCCGTACAGCAGGTCGGCGAGGTCGTCGAGAGCGGCCACGGTCAGCGTGCTGTCCCGCCCCGAGGGGTTGAGCCGCACCCGCAGGACCGGCCCGTCCTGCTCGGCGTCCAGCGCCCTGCCGTCGAACGCGGCGGCGGGGGAGGGGGTGATGATCTCGGTCATGAGAGGGCGACGTCCAGGTTCAGCAGGCGCCGGAAGGCCACACGCGGTGCCCACGACGGCCGGCGTACGAGGGTCAGGCAGGGGAAGCGCCGGACCAGGTGGTGGAGCAGGGTCTGGGCCTCCAGGCGGGCCAGCGGCGCGCCGAGGCAGTAGTGGATGCCGCCGCTGAAGGACAGGTGGCCCGGTTTGCGGTGCAGGTTGAACAGCTCCGGGTCCGGGTGCCGGGCCGGGTCGCGGTTGGCCGCGCCCACCATGAGGTGGACCATGTCGTCCTTGCGCACCCCGGTGCCGCCGAGCACCTGGTCCCGGGAGGCGACACGGCTGATGACGTGTGTGGGCGGGTCGTAGCGCAGCGACTCCTCGACGGCCGCCGGGACGAGATCGGGGCTGACGGCGAGCCGGTCCCACTGGCGGGGGTGCTCCAGCAGCAGCAGGGCCGTCGTCGACAACAGGGTGGACGTGGTCTCCAGCGCCGCCAGCAGGAAGAACAGCGCCAGGTGGTAGACCGCTTCGTCGGCCTTGTCGCGGTCGCTCTCCATGCCGTCCCACACCGCGATCCAGCGGGACACGGGGTCGGTACCGGGATGCGCCCGCCGGTCGCGGACCAGTTCGGTGAAGTAGGTCCGCAGCTCGGCCGTGGCCGCGTCGGACAGGGCCAGCTGGCTGGCCGAGGGCAGCAGTTCCTGGGTGAAGACCTGGTCGTGGGTCAGCTCCCGCAGCCGTGGGAAGTCGGCGGCGGGCAGCCCCATCCAGTGGCCGATGACGGCCACCGGCAGCTCCTCGCTCACCAGGGCGTTGAAGTCCGCCTCGCCGTCGCGCAGCCGCTCGGCGAGGGTGTCGAGGAGTCCGCCGGTGATCTGCTCCACCGTCCCGCGCAGTTCCTCCAGGGAGGATCGGTCGAACATGCCGGCCGACCGGCGCACCCAGGTGTGGTCCGGCGCGTTGAGCGCGGGCAGCGTCCTGCTCATCTCCCGTGAGGAGGGCGCCGTCCAGCGCGTTCCGTCGCCCTGCTGCTCCCGCCAGCGCGTGTCGGGTTCCAGCCACTCGCGGCTGCGCAGGACCTGGTCGCACAGGCCGAAGCCGGTGACGAGATGGCCTCCCCAGGGTGCCGCGACCACTCCGCCCCTCGACCGCAGCTCCGCATAGATCGGGAAGGGATTCGCCTGGCCTTTCGCCGTCCGCAGCCGGGAGAAGAGCGAGACGGCGAAGCGTCTGTCTGCGGGCGGAGTTGTCGCGAGTTCCACGACGGTCCCTTCTTGATCGTCAGCATCGGGCGCGCCATGCATACCCCACCGATGGCTGATACATACAAGATGACTATGTGGGGCGGGAGTTGCCTATGTCACTCTCCTCTGGTCCATGCCAGGAACCGGCTGAACAGACCGGGCCTCGCCTTGGCCGCGGCCGGCGCCACCGACTGCGGCGCGGAGCTCGGAACCAGGTGCGCGGTGCTCGTGGCCGGCTGGGGTTCCGGCGACCGCGCGGGCGTGACGCTGCGGGGCGTGAACCGGACCGGCAGGTTCACCAGGGACCGGCTCCAGGGGGCCGGCACCCAGTTCAGGTCCTTGAAGGGAACCCGGACCTCGACGTCGGGCAGCCGGTTGAGCAGCGTTTCGACGGCGGTGACCGCGATCACGAACGCCGGGTCCTTGGCCGGGCAGGCGTGCGGCCCGGCCCCGAAGGCCAGATGGGCCTTGGCGCTGAGCTGTTCGCGGTGCTCGGCCAGCCGGGGGTCGGTGTTGGCCGCGGCGAAGGAGATGAGCACCGGGTCGTTGGCGCGGACCGTCCTGGCGCCCAGCTCCACGTCGTGGGTGGGGTAGTGGGCGGCGTAGTTGGCGATCGGCGCGTAGTTCCACAGCACCTGGGTGACGGCGTCCTCGACCGGCAGGCCGGCCTGCCAGTCCTCGCCGAGGATCAGGGCGCCGGCGCTGCCTATGGTCGCCGACAGGGGAGCGGTGCCACCGGAGAGCAGGGTCACCAGCTGGTGCAGCACCTCCTCGTCGGTGAGCTGCGCGGAGTGCTCCATCAGACGGGTCGTCAGGTCGTTGCCGGGCCGGCGCCGCTTCAGCGCGATCAGCTCGCCCAGCGCCTCGCCCAGCACCTGGTCCGCGCCCGCCGTGCCGTCGAAGATACCGCTGATGCCGACGATGACACGGTCACCGATCTCGGGCGGGCACCCGAACAGGTCGCTGAACACCAGCAGCGGCAGCGGCTGGGCGTACTCCGCCATCAGCTCGGCCTGCCCGAGCCGGTCCGAACTGAACCGGCTGATCAGGTAGTCGGCCGACTGCTGGGTCTGCCGCACGAGCTGCATCTCGTTGACGCCGGCCAGACTGTCGGTGACCGCCTGGCGCAGCCGGGCGTGCGCCGCCCCGTCGCTGAACAGCGCGTTGGGCCGGTACCCCATCATCGGCACGGCCGGGCTGTCCGCGGGCACGCGTCCCTCGTTCAGCGCGCGCCAGCGCCGGGAGTCCCGGACGAACGAGGCCGGGTTCTGCAGGATGTACAGGGCGGCGTCGTAGCTGGTGACCAGCTCGACCTCCACTCCCGGGGCGATGTCCACCGGTGCGCTCGGGCCGAGTCGGCGCAGCTGTTCGTAGTGGGCGTCCGGATCGGAGCCGAACGCGGGCCCGTAGAGCGGGACGTTGCCGTGCGCGGGGCAGCCGGGCGGTGGCCCCTGGATGCCGGGAGGCTGCTGCATGTGGGGGTGGCTCCTAGTCGAGAAGGGACAGAAGGTGGTGGACGAGGGTGATCAGAGCCTGTGCCGAGGACTGCTGGTCGCGTACGTCGCAGGCGACGACGGGGGTCCGCTCGGACAGGTTCAGCGCCTCGCGGATCTCCGCGAGCGGGTAGTCGACCGTGCCGTCGAAGTGGTTGACGCCGATGGCGTACGTCAGGCCGAACCGCTCGACCAGGTCGAGGACGGGGAAGGAGTCCGACAGCCGCTCGGGGTCGACGAGCACAAGCGCGCCGAGCGCGCCCCGGGACAGTTCCTCCCACATCTCCTTGAAGCGCTCCTGACCCGGCGTGCCGAAGAGGTAGAGCACCACCTCGTCGCTGATGGTCAGGCGGCCGAAGTCCATGGCGACCGTCGTGGTGATCTTGTCCGGGGTACCCGACAGATCGTCAAATCCCACGCTGGCCTCGGTGATCTCCTCCTCGGTCTGCAAGGGCTCGATCTCCGAGATGCTCCCGATGCACGTGGTCTTCCCGACCCCGAAGTGCCCCACCACAAGGACCTTGACCGCGGTGAGAACACCTGAATCCAGGTACACGAATCACGCTCCGAATCGGGCTTTGAGGCCGTCGAGTACGGCGTTGAGCACTTCCCGGTCGACACGTTCGGCGGGCGGAACCGGCTTACGCGCGATGATGTGACCGCTCTCCTCCATCTGCGCCAGGAGAATCCGCACGATCCCCAGGGGCAGATGTGTGTGGGCGGCCACTTCGGCCACGGAGAGAAAACCCTCCGCCACCAGATCCAGAACCCGGCGCGCCTCCGGTGAAAGGGTGCGCACCGATGCGGCGGCACCCTCTTGCGCGGACACCAGTGTGGTGCGCTCGTAGGCATTCTCCGGTGGCAGGGCCCGCCCGTTCGTGATCACGAAGAGCGGGACTAATGCCGAGGTCAGCTCGAGTTCCTCGTGCGGCTCGTCATTCACGTACGGCTCGCCTCCCCGCGTGGTGCCAGATATCCGTTCAGCCGGGGTACCGCCTGATGCAGACGAGTGGTGAACTCCTCGATATCGGCCTCGTGTTCGGCGGCCGCGGCCAGGAAGGCACCGTGCCCGGCCGAGATCAGGAAGATCCAGCCGTGCTGGAACTCGATGACCGTCTGCCGCCACTGCGCCGCCGGATCCGGCCCGGCGAACTGCGAGGTGGCCCTGCTGTAGGCGTGGATCCCCGTCATCGCCGCCGAGATGGTGTCCGCCAGATCCTGGCTCATGCCCGTGGTGGCGCCGCGGGGCAGGCCGTCGTGGCCCAACAGGACGGCGTGGCGGGCGCCTTGCACCTCACCGACCGCCGCGTCGAGGTCCGCCAGGGGGATCCCCGTGCCGCCCACCGCCACCTGCCGGCCCCCGCCGAGACGCCCTTCGGCGCTCTCCGTGTGCACGCGCGGCGGCGAGGTGAGGTTGTTGCCCAGCCGGGCGACGAGCCGGTGCATGCGGAAGGAGATCTGCTGCATGTCGACGTCGGGCGCCGCGGCGGCGGCGAGATAGGCGCCCTGGCCGGCGCCGATCAGGAAGATCCAGCCGTGCGAGAACTCGATGATCGTCTGGTTCCACTGCCTGTCCGCCCCGGGCCCGGCGAAGTGGGCGGTCGCCCGGCTGAGCGACTGCATGCCCGCCATGGCGGCGGAGATCGTCCGCACGTCCTTCTGGTCCATGCCCTCGGTCGCGCCCCGGGGCAGGCCGTCAGCGGACAGCAGGACGGCGTGGCGCGCCTTCGGCACGTTCTGCACGATGTCCTCGAGCATCCACGACAGGTCTGTGGTCATGCCTCATCGGACCCTTCGGACGGCGCCGAGGCGAGATTGCGGCCCGAGAGCGTGCCGCGCTGGAAGGCTCCCAGGCTCCGGCCGACGGCCCGGCCGGCTTCCTCCGGCGCCGGGGCGGGCGACGTGGTGGTGTCCTGGTCGGGGACGCTGGCGATGGGTGCCTGACGGGCTCCCCGCCGGGGCAGGCCGTGCGCGGTGCGGGCCACCGGCTCGGGCCGGCCCACGCTGCCACGAATACCGCTGACCTGGGGCTCCTCGGGCACCGCCGGCTCCTCCTCGGTCCACAGTTCCTCCGGCAGCAGGACGACCGCCCGCACACCGCCGTAGCGGGAGACGCCGGTGACGTCCACCCGGAATCCGTACTGCCGGGCGAGCAGGCCGATCACCGGGAAACCGAACTTCGGCTGGTTCCCGAGGTGCGAGAGCCGGGGGCTGAAGTCACCGGAGAGCAGCGCGGAGGCCTTCTGCCGGTCCTCGTCGTTCATTCCGACACCGGCGTCGTCGATGACGATGCACAGATTCTTCTGCACCCGCTGGAAATTGACCTCGATCGGCGAACCCTGCTGGGAAAAGCTGGCAGCGTTGTCAAGAAGTTCGGCGACCGCGAGGGCGACCGGGGAAACGGCGGCCGCCTTCAACGCGAGGCCGGTCTGCTGCATGATTTCGACGCGCCGGAAGTTTCGAATCTGACCCTGTGCGCTCCGCACCACGTCATAAACACTCGCGGGCCTGTTGCGGCGGCCCAGGGGCGCACCGCACATCACCGCAATACCCTGTGCCTTGCGTGCCATCTGTGCATTGGCGTGACTGACTTCCAGCAGATCGCCCAGTACGGAATGGCCACCGTATTTGCGCTGAATTTCCTCGAGCAGCGTGAGCTGTTCCGCGGCAAGACTCTGCAGAAAGCGCGCCGATCCCTTGAGGACGGCCTTCGTGCTTTCCTCGGCCGCCTCTTCGGCGTCCGCGATGGTCTTGTCGTGCTCGGCTCTGTGCTGCTGCAACTGTGCGCTTAAAGCAGCCAGTTGGCTGTCGGCTGCGCTCAGCTGCCGGGTGAGTTCGGCCTCGGCCAGGCGCTTCTTCGCGGCGATGGCCTTGTTGCGACGACTGAGCGCGAGCGCTGCGGCGACGGCAATGACCGCCACTGCGACCAGGCACCAAACGAGTGCGTCTCGAAACATGGATACCTTTCCTATGTGTAGCCCGCAACCATCGGTGGACGGACGTCGGGGGAATCCGTGACACAACCGCTCGGAACGACTCGGCCGACTTCGGGTCGAGAAGCCGGTCCGAGTGCAGCGCCCGAGCTGAGTGGACCAAGGTCGCAGACGCGGGGATGCTATCACTGACTTGGGGAAACGTTTGCAGCGCGGAGTGGCTGTATCGGACCTTACCGGAGCGCTGGTTCCGCCTGTTTTGTGGGCGTACAGGTTGCCGTGCGCGGGGCCCCGTAACCACCGGTTGTTCGCCGCCGCGCCTATTGAATGCGCGGCGGTCGTCATTTCCCCGACATCTCGCCGGACTCATTGCCCTTTGTCGGACTTGAGATCACGCGCGCCCGTATACGAAGCCGGACCGCCGTCCGTCCGCGGTGCTGTACCGGCCCGCCGCGGCCCGGCCGCCCGGGGCCCTGGAGGCGCCCGGAGGATGATCCGCTCGGTACCCGACCCTCCGAGGAGCCATGAGCCATCGCGCCGCCAACCTGCCCCGACTGCTGTCCGAGGCCCGACGCTGGTTCGAGGACGCCCTGTTCGCCGGAGTCACCCGGCAGACCGCGCACCAGGCGGTGCACGGCCTGATCGGCATGGGCCTGCTGGAGCAGACTCCCGACCCCGCCTCCGCGCGCCGGCGCCTGATCCGGCTGACGGCCGAGGGACAGCGGGTCCACGAGCGCGCGCAGGCCACCATCGAGGTGATCGAGACGCTCCTGGTGGACCGCATCGGCCCGTCCCTGGTCCGTGCCCTGCGCGACGCGCTCACCGCCGACTGGGGAGTGCCGCCCCTGGTCACCGCCCCCTGATCCGCTGAACGGCCCGGCTCAGCACCACCACGCCGACCACGATCAGCACGGCCCCGCACACCGAGGGCAGCAGCCACCAGCCCGTGCGGATCCGCTCGTCGAACAGGGTGATGCCCAGGGCCAGACTCACCACCGCGTCACCGATGGTCAGCGCGGGCTGTGCCGCGGCCAGCGGACCGGCCTGCAGCGCGTTCTCCAGCAGCAGCACGGAGGCCGCGCCGGCCAGTGCGAAGCCGTACGTCTGCCAGGACCGCAGAAAGGCCGTGAACCCGTCGTCGGCGAAGGTTCCCGTCGCCGATTTCAGCAGAGCCGCGGTCAGGGCGTTGCCGGTGGCGGACGCCGCCGCGAGCAGCGCGGCGCGCCGGGCCGCCGGGCGCCCCCGCCCGGCCAGCAGGACCATCGTGGCCATGCCGCCCAGACACAGCGCCAGGGCCGGGACCCAGCGCACCATCCCCGCCTGGTCGGTGGCCCCGTGCGGCGCGGCCGCCGCGAGCAGCACGCCCAGGCCCACCACCACGCCGCCGACACCCCACCAGCCCCAGCGGGGCAGCCGCCGGTGCATCAGCGGACCGGCGATGAGCAGGGCGAACGGCAACTCCAGGATGAACAGCGGCTGTACCAGCGCGAGCGGCCCGTTGACCAGGGCCAGGCTCTGGCACACCGCCGCGCCGATCACCCCCGCCATGCCCAGCACCCACGCGGGCCTGCGGGCGAGCTCACCCAGCAGCCGCAGCCCGCCCCGCCGGCTCGCGGAGGCCGCCTTGCGCTGGAACGCGGTGCCCGCGGCGTTGCTCGCCGCTCCCGCGACGGCGAACACCGCGGCCAGTTCGATCACGACCGTCTCCCGCCTGCGGACACTGCCTTCCGGAGGAGCCTCGGGCAACCTCAGCCTACGAAAGCCCTTGCCGGGGCGCCGCCGCGCCACGAGCCGGTACGGCCGTACGGAGTTCCGCGGCGGCGGGCGCGGCCGGACGCCGTCAGCCGAACAGCGGGAAGCGGTGCGCCGCGGCGCCCAGTGCGGCGCGTTCGGCGTCGGTGAGCGCGGCCCGTCCCGTGCCCACGCGCGCGTAGTGCGTGTCGCTCCACCACGGCGGGGCGGGCCGGCCGAGCAGGCCGTCGAGGCTGGCGCGGACCGCGGCGAGACCCGCGGCCGACGGGCCGGCGGTGAGGGGGAGCCGTACGACCATGTCGAGATGGTGGACGGTCGCCTCGACGGTGAGAGTGGTCATCAGGTCGCCCGCGGTCAGGACGTGCCCCTGGGTGGCCACGCGCGCGGCGGGGTCGGCGCAGGCCGCCGCGTGCCCGGCCGCGGTCACGGTCTCGGTGTAGAGGTCGCGCAACTGGCCGAAGTCCAGGAACATGCTCGCGTTCACCCGCGCCCAGCGCCGGCCGTTCGCCGCGCCGGGGGCCTCGGGGCGCCAGTCCGACCAGTAGCTCACCGCGTCCCGGTCCACCGGTTCCTCGCACGGCGTGTGCAGGGCGACCAGGCCGCGCCGGGCGTCGTCGAGGCAGTGCAGGACGAGATCACGGACGGCCCAGCCGGTGCAGCCGGTGGGCAGCCAGGACTCCTCGTCGCCCAGTTCCGCCACCACCGCCGAGGCGGCCTCGTAGGCCGTGCGCAGCGTCAGTGCCGGGTCCGTGGGCCGGTCACCGCTCATGCGGCTCGGCATCGGTGGCGCCGGGGCCGTGCCGGTGATCGGCCAGTGCCGCCCGCATCCGGCACAGCCTCTTGTGCTGGAGGTTGCCGTAGGGGATGAACCAGCCGAGGAAGACCACGGTGAGCAGCGCGAAGCCCAGGGTCTGGCGCGGCCCGGCGGTCAGCGCCGTCAGTGCCGTCACCGCGCAGAACAGCAGGGTGAGTACGACCTGCGCCGCGACACGGTGCCGGGTGCGGTGCAGACGCTGCTCCACCAGGGCGCGCATGGCTTCACGCCCCGCCGGATCGGTGGGCACCTCGCCCCTGCGCAGCCTGCCGTCAAGGCCGATGAGCCGGTCCGTGGAACCGCCGGCCGCTCGCTTCTCCCTGCGGCGCGCCGTCAGCACCACGGCGATGCCGCCCAGCGAGCACAGCGCCGTCCGCGTCAGGACCGAGGCGGCCGAACGCGACGGGTACAGAAGCAGGATCAGGGCGCTCGCGAGAAGAACGGACAGCAGGATCTGCACCCATAAGTGCCGGCCCAGGAAGTCGGTCAGGCGTTCCACGACCGTCTCCTGCCCTCAGTGGAGCGACCGGTGGCGGCCGGCCACCCGGGCGGTCAGGGCCACGGCGAGCAGGACCCAGGCCACCGCGCTGTACACCCAGGCCGTCGTCCCGCGCACCGCGCCCACCGAACTCCACACCGCCCAGAGGGCGAGGACGGCGCACCCCGCCGTCCAGGCGATGTCGGTGATCCGGGCGCGCAGCTGCGCGCGCTGCGCGGTGCCCGGTTCGAGATCACCGAGCTCCCGGTCCAGCGGTGTCCCGCGAGATGTCACGGCCGGTCTCCTCCCGTTGCGGCGTCCGAGGCCTGTCGCGTACCCGGCCGCGGAAGGAGCATGTCGTCAAATGCCGTGTCCAATACGGAAGTTGGTGATCCGTTTCGGACTTCCGCCGCTCGGTCGCGCGGCCCCTCACACCCGGCTCGACGTGGCCGTGTCCGCGGACAGCCGCTGGGCGGCGTAGATCGGGACGACCGAGAGCAGGACGAGGACGGCGGCCACGACGTTCACCACGGGCGCCTGTTGCGGCCGGGTCATGTTGTTGAAGATCCAGATGGGCAGGGTCTCGACGCCGGGGCCCGCGGTGAAGGTCGTGACGACGATCTCGTCGAAGGACAGGGCGAAGGCGAGCAGGCCTCCGGCCAGCAGGGCGGAGCGGACCAGCGGGAAGGTGACGTCCGCGAAGGCGCGGAAGGAACTCGCGCCGAGGTCCATCGCCGCCTCCTCGTACGACGCGGCCGTGCGGCGCAGCCGGGCCACGACGTTGTTGAAGACGACGACGATGCAGAAGGTGGCGTGGCCGACGATCACCGTGAACAGGCCGAGGCCCACGCCGAGCGGCTCCAGGACGGTGCCGAACGCGGAGTTGAGGGCGATGCCCGTGACGATGCCGGGCAGCGCGATCGGCAGCACCACGACGAAGGACACCGTGCCGCGGCCGAAGAAGCGGTGCCGGGCCACCGCGAACGCGATCAGCGTGCCGAGAACCAGCGCGATGGCCGTGGCCCCGAGACCCGCCTTCACCGACACCCACACCGCGGCGCGCGCACCGGAGTTGCCCGCGGCCACGGACCACCAGTGCAGGGTGAGTCCCGGTGGCGGCCAGCTCGCACTGCGGTCCGGGCTGAGGGAGTTGACGAGGACGAGCAGCAGCGGGACGTAGATCATCGCGAAGCCGAGAGCGGCGCCCAGGCGCAGGGCGATCCGCGCGGTGCGGCCGAGATGCATGGCGCTCCTCCTCTACAGGTTGTTCAGGGCGCCGGTACGGCGGATCGCCAGCAGGTACAGGACGATCACGACCACGGGGACGGTGCCGAGCGCGGCGGCCATGGGCAGGTTGAGTTCGATGTTGGAGTACACGAGGTTGCCGATCAGCTGGGTCTTGCCGCCGACGATCTGCACGGTGATGTAGTCGCCGAGGCTGAGCGAGAAGGTGAAGACCGATCCGGCGGCGACCGAGGGCAGCACCATGGGCAGGACCACCGAGCGGAAGGTGCGGCCGGCCCGCGCGCCGAGGTCGGCCGAGGCGTCGAGCAGGTTGTCCGGGAGCTGCTCCAGGGCCGTGTGGAGGGGCAGGATCATGTACGGCAGCCACAGATAGGTCAGGGTGAGCACGGTGGCGGGCAGACCGAAGCCCGGACCGCTCAGCCCGAACGGCCGGAGCATCCAGTCGGCCAGTCCGCCCTCGGCGAGTATGAGCCGCCAGGCGTACACCTTGACCAGGTAACTCGCCCAGAGCGGGGTGAGGATGGCGACCACCAGCAGCGGGCGCCACCTCGGCCGGGCCACCCGCGCGGTGCAGAAGGCGACCGGGAAGGCGATCACGGCGCACAGCACGGTCACCGCCAGGGCCACGCCGACACTGCGCAGCACCACCTGCCGGAACACCGGCGTGGTGAAAAGCGTGTGGAAGTTGTCCGTCGACCAGACCTTCACCACCTGGGAGGTGAAGGAGTTCGTCGTCCAGAAGGCCGAGACGAACAGGACCGTCAGCGAGCCGAGATAGAGGACGGCGAGCCACAGCAGTGGGGCGGTGAGCAGCAGCGTCAGGCGTAGCCGGGGCCGGCGGTGCAGGATCCCGGCGAGCCGCCGGACGGTGCCCCGTCCGGCGGCCGGCGTCACATCGGTCGTCACCGCTCAGCCCTTGATCTCGGTCCAGGCCTGCACCCACTTGGCGTACGGCACGCAGCGGACGCCGGTACGGCCGTCGAGGCACTGCTCGATGGGCGTGTTCCAGAAGGCGATGTTCTTCCAGTAGCCCTCGTCGGAGGCGTGGTAGGTCGCGCAGAAGGTCTTGTCACTGGTCTCGGAGCAGGCCTTGGCGTTGGCCGGGGCCTCCCCGAAGTACTCGGCGACCTGGGCGTTGACCTTGGGGGAGACGATCCAGTCGAGCCACTTGTAGGCGCAGTTGGGGTGCTTGGCCTTCGCGGACACCATCCAGGTGTCGGACCAGCCGGTCGAACCCTCCTTGGGGACGAACGCCTTGACCTTGGCGCCCTCGTCGGCGGCGAGTCCGGCGATGACCTGCCAGGTGGTGCCGATCACGGAGTCCCCGCTCTTGAAGGCCGAGACCTCCTTGAGGTAGTCGCTCCAGTACTCGCCGACGTCGCCGTTCTGCTTCTTCAGCAGCGCCACGGCGGCGTCGAACTGCTTCTGGTCGAGCGCGTAGGGGTCCTTGATCTTCAACTCCGGCTTGGTCGCCTTGAGATACAGGGCGGCGTCGGCGATGTAGATCGGTGAGTCGTACGCGGTGACGTGCCCCTTGTGCCGCGCGGCGTCGTCGAAGACGGCCGACCAGGAGGTGGGCGCGGGGCTCACCTTCTCGGTGTTGTACATCAGCAGGTTGGCGCCCCGGCCGTGCGGGATCCCGTACATCTTCCCGTTCACGGAGTTCCACGAGCCGTTCTTCAGCCCGCTGAAGATGTCCTTGTAGTTGGGGACGAGCGCGGTGTTGACCGGAGCGGCGTCACCGGAGGCGATCAGACGCAGGGAGGCGTCACCGGAGGCGGAGACGGCGTCGTACTCCCCGGTCTTCATCAGCTTGACCATCTCGTCGGAGCTGGCGGCGACCTTGGAGTGGACCTGGCAGCCGGTCTGCTTCTCGAAGCCGCTGACCCAGTCGGTCTTGGGGTCGTTGGAGCCGTCCTCGACGTATCCGGCCCAGGCGATCAGATTGACCTGGCCCTCGGTCCGGCCCAGTTTCGTGGGCGCCTTGAGGTCGGGCGGGTTGAGGCCGGTGGCGGCGGAGCCGCCGGAGCCGGAGGAGTCGCAGGCGGCGGCGAGCAGCAGCGCGGCGGCGCCGGCCGCGGTCTTCAGGGTACGGGTGAGACGCACGACGTTCTCCAGGGGGTGAGGGAGCCTTGCGCGGAGCGGGAGAGCGGAGGGGACGGGGACGGGGCGGGGGCGGGTCAGGTGGGCAGCAGGACGGCGTGACCGCGGTGCCAGCGCAGCCTGACCCGGGTGCCGCGGTAGGCGGCGACGTCCTCGGAGGAGGTCTCCAGGTTCTGCTGCAGGGCGGTGAGCCGGCCGCCGCCGTCGAGGTCGACGAGGAACCGGGTGGCGTCACCGAGGTAGACGACCTCGGCCACGGTGCCGGTCGCGGTGGCGTGCCCGGGCTCGTCCGCCTCGGCGGACTCCTTGAGCACGCGGATCTTCTCCGGGCGGATGTTGTAGGTGCCGGGCGCGCCGACGATCCGCCGGGCCGTCTCGCCGTCGAGCAGGTTCGAGGTGCCGACGAAGGAGGCGACGAACGGCGTGGCGGGCCGTTCGTATATCTCCGCCGGAGTGCCGACCTGGGCGATGCGGCCCTGGTCGAAGACGGCGATGCGGTCGCTCATCGTCAGGGCCTCCTCCTGGTCGTGGGTGACGAAGACGAAGGTGATGCCCACCTCCCGCTGCAGCGCCTTGAGTTCGACCTGCATCTGTTCGCGCAGCTTCAGGTCGAGGGCGCCGAGCGGCTCGTCGAGCAGCAGGACCCGGGGCCGGCCGACGAGGGCGCGGGCGAGGGCGACGCGCTGGCGCTGGCCGCCGGACAGCTGGGCGGGGCGGCGCCGGCCGTAGCCCTCGAGCCGGACCTCGGCCAGTGCCTTGCGGGCGCGCACCAGGCGTTCGGCCTTGGGCACCTTGCGGATCTTCAGGCCGTAGGCGACGTTCTGCTCGACGGTCATGTGCGGGAACAGGGCGTAGTCCTGGAAGACCGTGTGCACGTCCCGTTCGAAGGGGGCGAGGCCCGTGACGTCCTGCCCGGCGAGTTCGATGCCGCCCCCGGTGGGGGTCTCGAACCCGGCGATGAGCCGGAGGACCGTGGTCTTCCCGGATCCGGACGGGCCGAGCATCGAGAAGAACTCCCCGTCCCGGACCTCCAGGTCGACTCCGGCCACGGCGGTCGTCTCACCGAACGACTTCCGCAGATCCTGCAGCCGGATCGCAATCCCCTCCATGCGGGAACCTTTCTGGCGCGCTCAACGTTGACCGCAAACATATGAAGTCATAGTTCTAATCTCAAGAGCCCCTTAAGGTAAAGCTTGAGTCAATGCACGAGGTGGTGGCCGTGAGGCAGCACGAGAGGGAGGGCGGCGCGCGCCTGGCCGTCTTCACCCCGGTGGACAGCCGGGCGCGCGTGGACGCCGTCGTCCGCCGCATAGGGGACGCGATCGAGCTCGGCCTGCTAGCCGACGGCGAGCAACTGCCCGGCGAGAGCGACCTGGCCGGGCAGCTCGGCGTCTCCACCGTGACCCTGCGCGAGGCTCTCATGGCCCTGCGGCAGCAGGGTCTGGTCACCACCCGGCGGGGCCGCGGCGGCGGCAGCTTCGTCTCCCTGCCCGAGGTCCCCGCCGCCGACCGGCTGGAGGCCCGGCTGCGCGGCTGGAGCACCGACGAACTGCGCGACCTGGGCGACCACTGGGCCGCCCTGTCCGGCGCCGCCGCCCGCCTCGCCGCCCAGCGCACCGAGCCCGGCGACCTGGACCCGCTGCGCCGCACCGCCGAGGAGCTGGCACGGACCCGGGAGACGGCCGCGCGCAGCCGCCTGTACGGCCGCTTCCACGTCGAACTGGCGGCCGCCGCCCAGTCCGCCCGGCTCACCCGCGAACAGGTGGCCCTGCAGAGCGAGGTGGGCGCTCTGCTGTGCCTGGTCCTCGGCAGCGACGAATATCGTGAAGAAGTGGCGGAGCGTCACCGCTCCGTGATCTCCGCCGTGCAGGATGGGGCCGACCAAACGGCCGGCACGCTGGCCGAGCGGTGCGTCAGGGACGCCACGGAACGGCTCGTCGCCGTGCGCCTCACCCTCTGAACGCGCCGCGTCCGGTTCCCGTCCGCTGGAGGACACCATGGGCTGGAGCCCCGGGCAGGCCGCCTCGGCGTCCGCCACGCTGGACACGGACGCCGAGGTCTGGGTGGCCTCGCGGGTGGGCGGCGCGCTGGAGGCGGTCTTCGAGGCCGTCGCCGCGACCCGTGCCGACGCCACCACCCTGCTCGCCAGGGTGTCGGCACGCGGCGGGCACCCCGCGAGCGCCGACCTCGCCGCCCTGCGCCCCGGACTGCACCACCGCCTGACCGGCCAGGAACTGGTCTCCGGCGCCGGCTTCGTGGCGGCCCCCGGCCTGCTGGCCGACGTACCGGCCTGGCTGGAGTGGTGGCAGAAGGGAACCGACGGAGACCTGCGGCCCCTGCTGCTCGACCTCGACCCCGACCACTCGGCCTATTCGGACTACACGCACTGGGACTGGTACACCCTGCCGCGTGACACCGGCCGCCGGGCCGTTGCGGGCCCCTACGTCGACTACCTCTGCTCCGACGAGTACAGCCTCACCCTGTCCGCGCCCGTCGAGACGGGAGGGCGCTTCGCCGGGGTCGCCGCCGCCGACGTGTACCTGCGGCACTTCGAGGCCGCCGTGCTGCCCCTGCTGCGCCGGCTGCCCCGCCCCGCCCACCTGGTGAACGCCCGTGGCCGGGTCGCCGCCTCGGCGGACCCCGCGCACCTCGCCGGCTCGCTCACCAAGGGCCCCGGCTTCGGCGACCTGCTCGCCGGGTCCGCGCCCGCCGAGCACGCCGGCCTGCGGCTGGTGCCCTGCCAGGGCGTCCCGCTGGTCCTCGTCCTGCGCGAGGACTGAGTACGCTCCGGGCGCGTGCGCGGGCGCCCTTCACCCGGACGGGTCAATCCCGCGGCGTTCCGGCCGTCCCGGCGCATGGGCGCGCCCCAGCCGGTGAGACATCGGTCATGGAACAACCGACACCGACCGGCCCGGTTCCGGCTCCGCGCACTCCGTCCGGGCCCGACGTGGTGCTCACGGCGGACTTCACCTCCGAACGCCAGTGGGTCGCGGGCCGTTCGTGGGCGTATCCCGACGGCGGCCCGGTCAACCCCGGCGACGACAAGCTCGACCACCTGGTGTCCGACGCCGCCTACAGCCGCTCGGGCGTCTTCCGGGCCGGACGGAGGCCGGACGGCCGGTGGAACACCGGACTGCTGACCACGGAGGGCAGCGAGGAGGCTTTCCTGCTCCGGACGGGAGACGTCCTCACCGCCCGGGTACGGCTGCCCCGGGAGACCGGCGCCTGGCCCGCCATCTGGACCTGGCGCGACGGCGGCCAGGAGGTCGACGTCTTCGAGTACCACCCCGACAACCCGGACCTGCTGGAGCTCTCCAACCATGTGCGCGGCAGCGGCAGTTACTTCCGCGACGACGCCGTCCGCCCCGGCGCCTGGATCGACCTGCGGACCGAGTTCGGCGCCCGGTCCGTCGTCTGGTGGGTGAACGGCACCCGGGCGTTCGCGGACCGGCGCGGTGTGGGGTCCGGCTGGCACGCCCACCTCATCGTCAACCTGTCTGTGTGCGCCGGGCGTTACCACCCCCCGCCCGACCGCTCGACGACCGCGATGTCGTTCGAGGTGAGAGACCTCGTCGTGCGACGGCCGCGAAGCACCTCGGCGCGGGAGGGGGAGACGGTGGAGGGCGGCGAGGAGCAGCCCGCCTGACGCACGGACGGACGGCCGCCGGCGGCACCGCCGGGGGAGCCCGGCCCCGTCGCCGGCCCCGGCGGCCGCGTTCCGCGCCCCCCGGTCAGTCCACCGGCCAGGTGTGCACCGGGGCGTTGAGGTGCATGTAGTCGATGTACAGCTCGGTCATCCGGCGCAGCGCCTCGTGGCGGCCGGCCTGGGTGCCGGACTCGATGCGGTGGAACATCTCCTTCTGCCACACCGCCCCGTTGCGGGCGGTGACACAGCGCTGCTCGATGATGCCGAGCAGCGGCTCCCGCCAGGCCGAGTCCATGCCGGAGTGCTCCAGACCGCGGTGCGCCAGCGGCAGCAGCCGGCGCAGCACCAGTTCGGGCACCGGCACCTCGCCCATGCCGGGCCAGTACAGCAGGGCGTCGATCCCCTGCCGGGCCGCGGTGTGGAGGTTCTCCTCGGCCGCCGCGAAGGACATCCGCGACCACACCGGCCGGTCCTCCTCCACCAGGGCGCGCGTCAGCCCGTAGTAGAAGGCGCCGTTGGCGAGGGTGTCGGCGACGGTCGGCCCGGCGGGCAGCACCCGGTTCTCGATCCGGACGTGCGGCTTGTCGTGGGCGATGGCGTAGACCGGCCGGTTCCAGCGGTAGATGGTGCCGTTGTGCAGGGACAGTTCGGACAGCTCGGGGATGTCCCCGCGGTCCAGCGTCTCTCCGGGCTTCTGCTCGTCGCACAGGGGCAGCAGGGCGGGGAAGTAGCGCAGGTTCTCCTCGAACAGGTCGAAGACGCTGTTGATCCACCGCTCGCCGAACCACACCCGGGGCCGTACCCCCTGGACCTTGATCTCCTCGGGACGGGTGTCGGTCGCCTGCTCGAAGAGCGGCACCCGGGTCTCGTGCCACAGCTCCTTGCCGAACAGGAACGGCGAGTTGGCCGCCAGCGCCACCTGCACCCCGGCGATGGCCTGCGCCGCGTTCCAGTAGCCGGCGAAGCTCTCCGGGGACACCTGCAGATGGAACTGGGTACTGGTGCACGCGGCCTCCGGGGTGATCGTGTCGGCGTACGTCCGCAGCCGGTCGACGCCGTCCACCTCGATCCGCAGATCCTCGCCGCGCGCCGCGAAGACCTGGTCGTTCAGCAGCCGGTAGCGCGGGTTCTCCGACAGGGTCCCCTCGCCGATGTCGTCCTGCCGCAGCGTGGGCAGGATGCCGATCACGACCAGGCGCGCGCCCACCGACCTGGCCCGCTCGTCCGCGTGGTTCAGCGCCGCACGGATTTCGGACTCCCAGGCGTCGGGGCCGCCCTCCGTCAGCGCGCGGGGCGGCACGTTGATCTCCAGGTTGAACCGGCCCAGCTCGGTGGACCAGGCGGGGTCCGCGATCGCCTCCAGCACAGCGGTGTTGCGCATCGCGGGCTCGGCGGCGTCGTCGACCAGGTTCAGCTCGATCTCCAGCCCCACCTGGGGCCGCTCCGCCTCGAAGAGCTGGTCGCGCAGCATCTGCGCGAAGACGTCGAGACACTCCTGCATCTTGATCCGGTACCGGCGCCGGTCCTCACGGGTGAAGACGAGCGCCGGGACGTCCCGTCCCATCGGCCCTCCTGGATCGCGCTCCTCGAAAGACCTCCCGTCCCAGGGTGGCACCACCGGGCGAACCGCACCATGCGGGACGGGGATTGCCCGGCACCGGGCGTACCTCACAGGGCCCGGGCGACGAGCAGCGCCACGTCGTCGTGGTCCTCGGGATGCCGCAGGCCGTACAGCAGCAGGTCGCAGGTCTCCTCGAGCGGCCGTCCCGGCTCGTCGAGGAAACCGAGGAGCACGTTGAGACGGTCGTCGATGGGGTGCTGCCGCGTCTCCACGAGGCCGTCGGTGTACAGCACCAGCAGATCGCCCGGGCCCAGCTCCACGGTGGCCGTCTCGAACTCGACGCCCCCGACGCCGAGCGGTGCCCCGGCGGGCAGGTCGAGCAGTTCGGGCGCCCGGCCGGGCCGGGCGAGGGCGGGCGGCATGTGTCCCGCATTGGCGATGGTGCACCGCCGGGTGCGGGGGTCGAAGACGGCGTACAGGCAGGTGACGATGTAGTGCTCCAGGTCGCAGGTGATCCGGTCCAGATGCTGGAGCACCGCGTCGGGGGCGAGGTCCAGGTCCGCGTAGGCGCAGGTCGCGGTGCGCAGCCGGCCCATGGTGGCGGCCGCGTCGATGCCGTTGCCCATGACGTCGCCCACCACCAGCGCGGTCTTGTCGTCGGCCAGCGGGATGACGTCGTACCAGTCGCCCCCCACCTCGCTGGTGGCCTGCGCGGGCTGGTAGCGGGAGGCCAGCTCCAGGCCGGTGCTGTGCGCCGAGTGGTCGGGCAGCAGGCTGCGCTGGAGGGTGAGCGCGGTGTTGCGCACGCTCTGGAACCAGCGGGCGTTGTCCATCGCGATCGCGGCGCGGCCGGCCAGTTCGCCGGCCAGCACGACGTCGTCGTCGTCGAAGGGCAGCGGGTTGCGGGTGCGTTTGAGGTCGAGCGCGCCGAGCACCTCGCCGTGCGCGATCAGCGGTACGGCGAGATACGAGTGCACGCCCGCCCGCGCCAGATAGGCTCCGGCCTCCTCGTTGCGGGCGATGCGCGACAGGTCCCGCTCGCCGACGTGCCGGACCAGGACCGGACGGCCGGTGTGGACGCACAGGGTCACCAGCCGGTCACCCTCGTAGGAGGCGAGGTCACCGGGCGGGTCGGCGGCCCGCAGCGCCACGGTGGGGTGCGCCGCCCGCAGAGCGAGGGCGCGGAACAGCTCGGGGCCGTTGTCCGGGCGGCGGACGCGCCGGCAGGCGAGGGCGGAGTCGAGGACGTCGACGGCGACCACGTCGGCGAGCACCGGAGTGGCGATCTCGGCCAGCTCACGCGCGGTCTGCTCCACCTCCAGCGAGGTGCCGACCCGGGTCGAGGCGTCCGCGATGAGCGCGAGCCGCCGCCTGGCCCGGTCCGCCTCGGCGGCCGCGCGGTGCCGTTCGGTGACGTCGACGACCGAGGCGGCCGCGCCCAGCACCCGCCCACCGGGGTCCTCGAGGCGGTAGAAGGACAGCGACCAGGCGTGCTCGTGTTCCGGGTCGGAGGGCGGCAGGCCCACGTGGTACTGGTCGAGCAGGGGGAGGCCGGTGGCGAGCACCTGACGCAGACAGGACTCGACGGTGCCCACGTCGAAGAAGGGCAGCATCTCCCGCAGCCGGCGCCCGATGTGGTCCTCGGCGGGAACACCGTCGATCCGCTCCAGCGCCGGGTTGACCAGCAGATAGCGCAGATCCGGGTCCAGCAGGGCCAGGCCGATCGGGGACTGGTTGATCAGCCGCTCGCACAGGGCCAGATCGGTCTCCACCCGCTGCAGCAGTGTGTGGTCGGCCGCGATGCCCAGGGCGTACACCTCTCCCACGTCGTCCAGCAGCCGCATGGTGCGGAACTCCGTGAGGCGGCTGCTGCCGTCCTTGTGCAGGATGGGGAAGGCGCCGGCCCACCCCCGGCCGGTCTGCAGGACCTCGGAGAACAGGCTCACCACGGCCTGCAGATGCTCGGGACGTACCAGCAGGTGCGCCGCGTACTGGCCGAGGACGTCCTCGGCGGTGTAACCGAAGAGGTCCTCCGCCTGGGGGGTCCAGAAGACGATGCGCCCGTTGGCGTCGAGCGCCACGGCGGCCACGCTGAGCACGTCCAGCAGGCCGGTCGGGCGGGGCCGCTCGGGGCTGTGCTCGTCGTCGGCGCGGAAGGAGTCCACTGCCATACCGGATCCACCTCCACCGGTCGGTCGTCGGGGGTGTACTCCGAGCGCTGAGGACCGGTACCTCCATGCTGCCCCCGGCGCCGGGCCCGCCCCAACCGCAGAACGGCCCGCGCGCTGCGGACGGACCGGCGGCAGCACGGGTGAGACGGAGGACGGAACCGACGGAACCTGCCGGAAAGGGGCGCGAGGCGTCCATGTCCGCGGGGTCGCATGATCTTCTCGACGCCTCCACCGACGCGGTGGCGCCGCTGCCGTCCGACGGCGTCGTGGCCCGGCCGGCTCCGGGGCGCCGAGGCGCTGCCCGGCGTGCGCCCGACGTCGTCGGCCGCCCTGAGGCCCGTCCGCCGGCCGGCCCCGGGGGCCCGGCCCCGCCCGGCCGCCGTCGCGCGGCACCGCGGGGCCGGAACGCCGGAGCGGCCGGATCCCGTTGCGGCACCGGGGCGGCCGCGTATCGCTCGACGGCCGGCGCTCGGTGGCCTCCGGTATCCGCGGTGCGGAGGGCTTCGCTGGTCCGGGTGGCATTCCATGTTCGCGGTGCGGCGGGCTTTCCGGTCTCGGCCTCCGTATCCGCGGTGCGAAGGACCTTCCGGTCCCGGTGGCCCTCGGTGTGCCCTCGGTGTCCGCCGCCCTGGAGACGGTCCCGGCGCGTGAGCGGCGGACGTGGTGGACGGTGGGCCGGGCCGTCCTCGGCGGATTCCTGCCCCGCTCGCCGGCCGGCATGGCCGCCGGCACTCAGCGAGGCCGGTCAGCCCTCGGAGCCGTCGGGGGAGGGGTCGGTGCAGTGGCCGGCGAGCGAGACCGGGCCGAGGCCGGTCATCGGGTCTCCTTCGTGGATACCCCGGCTTTCAGGCCGGGGAGGAAACGAAGCTCCCGCGTAGCGGGGCAGGGAAAGGCGAGTCGCCGCCAGGGCGATTCGGTGTCTATGGCCAACGGTCGACACCCGCCGTTCACACGGGAACTGATAGATTGTGAGCTATGGCGCAGCAGGTCAAGCGGGCGTTCAAGTACCGCTTTTACCCCACGAACGAGCAGGCAGCGGAGCTGTCCCGCACGTTCGGCTGCGTTCGCCTCGTGTACAACAAGGCGTTGGAGGAGCGCACTCGCGCGTGGTACGGCGAGCAGCGCCGCGTCTCCTACGTGCAGTCCTCCGCTGCGCTGACGCAGTGGAAGAAGACCGAGGAACTGGCCTTCCTGGCGGAGGTGTCCTGCGTCCCTCTTCAGCAGGCGCTGCGTCACCTTCAGACCGCGTTCGGGAACTTCTTCGCCAAGCGAGGGAAGTACCCGCGCTACAAGAGCCGGAAGAAGTCCCGAGCGTCGGCCGAGTACACCCGCAGCGCCTTCAACTGGCGTGACGGGAAGCTGACTCTGGCCAAGATGGTCCAGCCGCTGGACATCCGCTGGTCGCGTCCCCTGCCCGAAGGCGTGGAGCCGACGACCGTGACAGTGTCCCGCGACGCGGCCGGGCGTTGGTTCGTGTCCCTGCTGTGCGAGGACACCATCACGCCCGCGCACGCAACCACGCAGGCCGTGGGCATCGACGCCGGGAT
>NZ_JBEXYS010000037.1:0-72774 GCF_040631045.1 Streptomyces sp. NPDC005706
GCGTCCGCGCGAGATCGGCCTCGCCCGGCGCTGGACCGGCCGTGTGCCCGGCGTGGACGTGCCCGCCGTGTACGTCGAGCACAACAGCCCCGACGAGACGCCCGAACGCCAACTCCACCCCCTGGCCCGGCAGTCGAGGATCCCCCTCGTCCATGTCACCCACTTCAACCGGCTGATGTGGGACAACGGCCAGGCCCCCACCGAGGTCGTCGAGCACGGCATCGTCGACCCCGGCCGGCTGTGGACCGGCACCGAGCGGCGCGCCGCGGTCGTCGTCAACGAGCCGGTGCGCAGGGGCCGTACCACCGGAACGGACCTGCTGCCCCGCTTCGCCCGGTCCGCGCCCCTGGACGTCTTCGGGATGCGCACCGAAGGACTCCCTGAGCATCTCGGGTTGCCCCCCGAACGCTGCCGCACCCGGGACCTGCCCCAGCACGAACTGCACCGCGAGATGGCCAGGTGCCGCGTCTATCTGCACCCGGTGCGCTGGACCTCGCTCGGACTGTCCCTGCTGGAGGCCATGTTCCTGGGCATGCCCGTGGTCGCCCTGGACACCACCGAGGTCCGCGAGGCGGTACCCGAGGACGCCGGCGTGGTCTCGAACCGCCTCGACGTGCTGGAGGACGCCGTGCGGGAGTTCCTCGCCGAACCGGAGTACGCCCGTCTGACCGGCGACGCGGCCCGGGCGGCGGCACAGGCCCGCTACGGAGAGCGGCGCTCCCTGGACGACTGGGAGCGCCTGATCAAGGAGGTCACCCGATGAGCCGCATTCTGCCCCCGGCCGGGCGCGTAGCCATGGTCTCCGAGCACGCCAGCCCCCTGGCCGCGCTCGGCGGACCGGACGCGGGTGGCCAGAACGTGTACGTGGCGCAGGTCGCCCGGCAACTCGCCAGAAGGGGACACCGGGTCACGGTGTACACCCGGCGGGACTCCACCGGACTGCCGGACCGGATGACCCTCATCGACGGGGTGCAGGTGGTGCATGTGCCCGCCGGGCCGCCTGCCCCCGTCCCCAAGGACGAACTCCTGCCGCACATGGACGAGTTCGGTGACTTCCTGGCGCGGCAGTGGGAGACGGGCCCGCCGGACGTGGTGCACGCCCACTTCTGGATGTCGGGCCTGGCCGCCCTGGCCGGCGCCCGGGAGCTCGGCATTCCGGTCGTGCAGACGTATCACGCGCTGGGCACCGTGAAGCAGCGCTACCAGGGCGCCGCCGACACCAGCCCGCCGCAGCGCCTCGCGATCGAGGAGGCCGTCGGCCACGAGTGCGCCCGGATCGTCGCCACCTGCAGCGACGAGGTGTCCGAACTGAAGGCCATGGGGGTGCCGGAGGACCGGATCGGGGTCGTGCCCTGCGGGGTCGACCCCGACCAGTTCGCGCCCGTCGCGCGGACCCGCCCGCCGGGCGCCCGCAGGCGGCTGCTGGCCGTCGGCCGGCTCGTGCCCCGCAAGGGCTTCGACCGCGCCATCCGGGCCCTGGCCGGCGTCCCCGACGCCGAACTGCTCATCGCGGGCGGCCCCGAGGCCGACCTGCTCGGCGCCGAACCCGAGGCCCGGCGCCTCTACGACATCGCCGCCGAGTACGGCGTCTTCGACCGGGTGACCCTGCTGGGCGGGGTGAGCCGGGCCCGGATGCCCCGGCTGATGGCCGGCGCGGACCTCGTGCTGTCGCTGCCCCGCTACGAGCCCTTCGGCATCGTCCCGCTGGAGGCGATGGCCTGCGCCACCCCGGTCGTCGCCACCGCGGTCGGCGGCCAGCTCGACACCGTCGTGGACGGCACCACGGGCGTCCTGGTGCCGGCGGACGACGACCACGACCTCAGCGGGGTCGTCCGCGCGCTGCTCGCCGACCCGGACCGGCTCGCCCGGTACGGGGCCGCCGGCCGTCGGCGGGTGCTCACGCACTACACCTGGGACCGGGTGGCCGACGGCGTGGCCGGGGTGTACGGCGCCGTGTCCTCGATCCCCTCGCTCTCGGGAGTCGTCCGATGAAGACCGTCACCAACACCGCCCACTGCGACGACCTGATGAAGGCCCTCGAGACGTTCCGCGACTGCGGTCCCCTCATCGAGCGGTGGGGCACCGAACTGGCGCGGCGCCTGGGCTCCGGCGCCCGGCTGCTCGTCGCGGGCAACGGCGGCAGCGCCGCGCAGGCCCAGCACCTCACCGCCGAACTCGTCGGCCGCTACCGGGACGACCGGCCGCCGTTCTCCGCAGTCGCGCTGCACGCCGACACCTCCTCCACCACCGCGATCGCCAACGACTACGGCGTCCAGGAGGTGTTCGCCCGCCAGACCGCGGCCCACGGCCGCGCCGGGGACGTGCTCATGCTGCTGTCCACCAGCGGCGCCAGCGCCAACCTGCTGTCCGCCGCCGACCGCGCCCACTGCCTGGGCATGACGGTGTGGGCGCTGACCGGGCGGGCCCCCAACCCGCTCCAGCTCGGCGCCGACGAGGCGCTGTGCGTGGACGCCCCGGTGGCCGCCACGGTGCAGGAACTGCACCTGATCGCCGTGCACATGCTGTGCGAGGCATTCGACCGGGCCGTCGAGCGCGGCGAGCCCGACCGGGCGGGCGGGCACGGCGCCGACGGCAAACCCGGCGTCGTCGGCCGGCTCGTCGGCCGCGCCCGCACCGTCGGCCGGTCCGCGGACGGCACGCCCGTAGCCGCCCGCCCCCTCCCCTCCAACTCCAACTCTCCTCCTCCTCCATCCACATCCATCATCCACCAGGAAGGGACACACTTGACTTCCTCCTCCGCCTAAAGGCGGGGGATTTCAGCGGTCGCCCGCTGGGGTTCCTGCTTCATCGACGACCGCCCCGTCCGGGAGGACTCCCGTTGAGGTCTTACACCGTCTCCACAGGCAGACGCCGCCAGCCCGGCGGCCAGGGTGTTGCGTGCCGCGTTCACGTCGCGGTCATGCACGGCGCCGCAGTCGCACGTCCATTCGCGGACGTTCAGCGGCAGCTTTCCGCGGACCGTGCCGCAGACCCGGCACAGCTTCGAGCTGGGGAAGAAGCGGTCGATCACGACGAGTTCGCGCCCGTACCAGGCGCACTTGTACTCCAGCATGGAGCGAAGTTCCGTCCAGGCCGCATCCGAGATGGCGCGCGCGAGCTTGCCGTTCTTCAGCAGGTTACGGACGGTCAGGTCCTCGATCACGACCGTTTGGTTCTCACGGACGAGCCGAGTCGACAGCTTATGCAGGAAGTCACGGCGCCGGTCGGCAATCCGCGCGTGGATGCGAGCGACCTTAACCCGAGCCTTCTCCCGGTTCGCCGAGCCCTTCGCCTTCCGCGACAGCTCCCGCTGCGCGCGCGCCAGCCGGAGGCGGTCACGGCGCTCATGCTTCGGGTTGGTGATCCTCTCCCCGGTGGACAGCGTCACCAGGGACGTGATCCCGGCGTCGATGCCCACGGCCTGCGTGGTGGCGGGGGCCGGGGTGATGGTGTCCTCGCACAGCAGGGACACGAACCAGCGTCCTGCCGCGTCGCGGGACACTGTCGCCGTGGTCGGCTCCGCACCCGCGGGCAGCGGGCGCGACCAGCGGATGTCCAGAGGCTGGGCCATCTTGGCCAGCGTCAGCTTTCCGTCACGCCAGTTGAAGGCGCTGCGGGTGTACTCGGCCGACGATCGGGACTTCTTCCGGCTCTTGTAGCGCGGGTACTTCGCTCGCTTGGCGAAGAAGTTGGCGAACGCGGTCTGAAGGTGACGCAAGGCCTGTTGGAGCGGGACGGAGGACACCTCCGTCAGGAAGGCCAGTTCCTCGGTCTTCTTCCACTCCGTGAGCGCAGCGGAGGACTGCACGTAGGAGACGCGGCGCTGCTCGCCGTACCACGCGCGAGTGCGCTCCTCCAACGCCTTGTTGTACACGAGGCGGACGCAGCCGAACGTGCGGGACAGCTCTGCCGCCTGCTCGTTCGTGGGGTAAAAGCGGTACTTGAACGCCCGCTTGACCTGTTGCGTCACGCCTCACACAGTATCAGTTCCCGTGTGAACGGCGGGTGTCGGCCGGTGGCCATGGACGGCGAATGGCCCTGGCGGCGATTCGCCTTTCCCTGCCCCGCTACGCGGGAGCTTCGTTTCCTCCCCGGCCTGAAGACCGGGGTATCCACGAAGGAGACCCGATGACCACCACGCGCACGCCCCTGGTCGTCGTGGGCGACGCCCTGCTCGACCACGACCTGTGCGGCCGGGCCGAACGGCTCGCCCCGGACGCGCCGGTGCCGGTCGTGCACGGCACCCGGCGCAGCTCCCGCCCCGGCGGCGCGGCCCTCGCCGCCCGCCTCGCGGTCGCCGACGGCCGGCCGGTCACCCTCGTCACCGCCCTCGGCACCGACCCCGCCAGCGACACCCTGCGCGACCTGCTCGCCGACCGGGTCCGCCTGGTCGAGGTGCCGCTGGAGGGCACGCTGAGCAGCAAGACCCGCGTCCTCGCCGGGGACCGCCCGCTGCTGCGCCTGGACGACGGCGAGGGACACGCCCGCGAGGCCACGCAGGAGGCGGTGTCCACGGTCGCGGCGGCCCACGGCATCCTCGTCGCCGACTACGCCCGGGGCACCGCCGACGTCCTCAGGGACGCGCTGACCCACACCAACGCCCCCGTGGTCTGGGACCCCCATGTGCGGGGCCGGCCCCCGGTGCCCGGCGTCCGCCTGGCCACGCCCTCCTCCCAGGAGGCCCGCACCTTCGCCCGGCAGCTCGACGACGGTGACGGCCCCGAGGACCAGGCCGGGCTGCGCACCGCGGCCCGGGACGCCCGCACCCTGGTGCGCGCCTGGCAGACGCAGGCGGTCGCCGTGACCCTGGGCGAGCGCGGCGCGCTGCTCTCCTACGGCGACACCCCGCTGCTCGTACCGACTCCCGCCGCCGCGGCCGGCGACCGGTTCGCCGCGGCCGCCGCCGGACTGCTCGGCGACGGCACGCTCACCGAGGCCGCCGTGCAGGCCGCCGTGCACGCCGCGACCCGCTACGTCGCCGAGGGCGGCTCCCGCGCGGTCGCCGCGCCCGAGCCGCCGGAGCAGCCGCCACCGGCCACGTCCGACGGCGACACCACCGCCGACGCCGTGCGCACCGCCGCCCGGGTCCGGGCCGCCGGCCGCACCGTCGTCGCCGCGGGCGGCTGCTTCGACCTGCTGCACGCCGGACACGTCGCCCTCCTGCAGGCCGCCCGGCGGGCCGGCGACTGCCTGATCGTCTGCGTCAACTCAGACGACTCGGTGCGCCGCCGCAAGGGCGACGGCCGCCCCCTCGTCCCGGTCGCCGACCGGGTCCGGGTGCTGCGAGCCCTGGAGTGCGTGGACGCGGTCGCTGTCTTCGACGACGACACACCGGAACGCATCCTCGGCGAACTGCGCCCCCACATCTGGGCCAAGGGCGGCGACTACGCCCGCACCGCGCTGTCCGAACAGCCCCTGGTGGAGAGCTGGGGCGGCCAAGTGCTGCTGCTGCCCTACCTCGACGGCCGCTCCACCACCGGCCTCGCCTGCCGCGCCGCTCTGGCCCCCGCAGCCTGGGCGATCTGCTGGCCGGCGTGCCCGCGCTGCGCGGCATCCGCCGGGCCTACCCCGGCCACCGGATCGTCCCCGCCCAGCCCGCGGGCGCCGTCGACGCCGTGTTCCCGGCCGAGGCACCGGACCGGGCGGTGCCGTCGACCCACTGGGCCGGGCCCCCGCCGGACGTCGCGATCGACCTGCACGGCAACAGCCCCGAGAGCCGCGATGCCCTGGCCGTCCTGCGGCCACGCCGCCTGCTCGCCCACGCCGGCCCGGACGGCCCGCCCTGGCAGGCCCAGGCCCACGAACGGGACCGCTGGTGCGGCTTTCTGCGCGCCTACGGCATCCCGGCCGACCCCGGCGAACTCCGCCTGCCCCGGCCCGGCGGGCCGTCCCCGGCCCCGGGTGCGGTCCTCGTGCACCCCGGTGCCGCCTCCGGCTCGCGCTGCTGGCCGGGGGAGCGGTTCGCGGCCGTCGTGCGGTGCCTGCGCGCCGCCGGGCACCACGTGGTGCTGACCGGCGGGCCCGGCGAGGAGGCCCTGGTGCGCTCGGTCGCCGAGCGCGGCGGGCAGCCCGCTGGCGACGTGCTGACCGGCGGGCTGCCCCTCGGGGAGCTGTCCGTGCTGGTGGCGGAGGCGTCCCTGGTGCTCAGCGGCGACACCGGACTCGCCCATCTCGCGGTGGCGTACGGCACCCGCTCCGTCACCCTGTTCGGGCCCGTCCCGCCGCGCCTGTGGGGCCCGCCGCCGAGTCGGGACCACCCGGCCCTGTGGAAGCCCGGCCCGCCCGGCGACCCGCACGGCCGCACCCCTGACGCCCGCCTTCTGGGCGTCGGCGCCGGGGAGGTGGCCGCGGCGTGCCTGATGGTGTTGCGGCGGCATCGTGGGTGGTCGGGGTCGGTCGTGCCGGAGGTGGCGCATGTGTCCTGAGCACGTTCCCGGCCGCGCCGGTGGGTTCGCGGTCGCGGGTGATCCGCGGGTAACCGTGGCCGTCATCACCCGCGACCGCGTGGCCAGCCTGCTGCGCACGCTCGACGCGCTGGCCGCCCTGCCCGAGAAGCCGCCGGTCATCGTCGTCGACAACTCCCGCGACGACAAAACCTACCGGGCCGTGCTCGGCCATCCGGCGCTCACGCGTCTGCTGGGGCCCGTCGGCAACACCGGCGCCCTCGGCCGCAACCTGGCCGTCCGGCACGCCCGCACCCCCTATGTGGCCTTCAGCGACGACGACTCCTGGTGGGAGCCGGGCAGCCTCGCCCGGGCCGCCGACCTGCTCGACCGCCACCGCCGGCTCGGCCTGCTCGCCGCCCGCACCCTGGTCGGCGACGAGGCCGCCGAGGACCCGCTCAACGCCGTCCTCGCAGCCTCGCCCCTGCCGGCCGAGCCCGACCTGCCCGGCCGCCCCGTGCTCGGCTTCCTCGGCTGCGCCTGCGTGGTGCGCCGCGAGGCCTTCCTCGCCGTCGGCGGCTACCACCCGCTGCTCTTCTTCGGCGGCGAAGAGACCCTGCTCGCCTACGACCTGGCCGCCCAGGGCTGGGGCCTGGCCTACGAGCCCGGCCTCCGCGCCCGCCACCACCCCGGGAACCACGGCCGCCCGGGCCGCTCCTGCCTCGTCCGGCGCAACCACGTGCTGACCGTCTGCCTGCGCCGCCCCTGGCCCGTCGTCCTGCGCGCCGGTGCCGACCTCGCCATGGCCGCCGCGGCCGGCCGGCCGGGCGCGCGCCGGGCCCTGAAGGAGGCCCTGGAACGACTGCCGGCCGCCCTCGCCCGCCGCCGCACCCTCCCCCCGCCCGTCGAACACGCCGCCCGCCTGCTCGACCGGCAGTCCGCCGGCCGCGCGGAGGAGGACGCCGCCCCATGACCGATGCCCGTCCCGACGACCGTACGACCGTCGTGGTGATCACCCACAACCGGCGGGACGAACTCCTGCGCACGCTCGACCTGCTGCGCCGGCTCCCCGAACGCCCCCGCGTGATCGTCACCGACAACGGCTCGACCGACGGCACCGGCGCGGCGGTCGCCCGGGACTTCCCCGAGACGACCATGCTGCGCCCGGACCGCAACCTCGGGGCCGTCGGCCGCAACCTGGCCGTCCGCCACGTGCACACGCCCTACGTGGCGTTCTGCGACGACGACACCTGGTGGGAACCGGGCAGCCTCGCCCGCGCCACCGACCTGCTCGACACCCGGCCCCGGCTCGCGGCCGTCACCGCGCGGATCCTCGTCGAACCGGACGGCACCGAGGACCCGGTGGTCCGCGAGCTGCGCGAGTCCCCGCTACCCGGCCCCGACTGGCTCCCCGGACCCGCCCTCGGCTCCTTCCTCGCCGCCGCCACCGTGATGCGCACCGACGCCTTCCGCGCGGGCGGCGGCTTCCACCCCGGCCTGTGGCTCGGCGGCGAGGAGGAACTGCTCGCCTGCGACCTGCTGCGCCAGGGCTGGTGGCTCGCCTACGCCGAGGACCTCACCATCCACCACCACGCGTCCCGGCTGCGCGACAGCACCGACCGCCGCGTCCTCGGCCTGCGCAACACCCTGTGGTTCACGTGGCTGCGCCGCCCGCTGCTGCCGGCCCTGCGCCGCACCGGGCACCTGATGCGCACGGTGCCCCGGGACGCCGCCTCGGTCCGCGCGTTCGCCCACGCCACCGCCGGACTGCCCTGGGTCCTGCGTCAGCGCGACCCGGTCCCGCCGGACCTGGAAGACCGGCTGGCCGCACTGGAGCGGGCACGCCGTGACTCACCCGCACGGCGGTACGTCGGCTGACCGGCCGCGCGAGGCGACACCCGGCCCGCCGCCGGCACGCCCGGGGAAGCCGTCGCATCGGACGGACCTGTGCGTGAGCAGCGCCCCGAGGTCGGCGGGAGCAGCGTGCCGCAGGCACGGTCGACGAGTCCGGCGCGGCGGAGTTCCGCGAGGCCCTCGCCGAGCACATCGAGGACACCGGCCGGTCCGGAGCCCCCCATTACCTTCTTGGTGCCGTGAACGCGCTCATGCTTGAGACCCACCACGGCTGCACGGACGCCCTCCTCGACCAGCTCGTGCACGGCCGGGACGACGGCACGGCCGAGGCGGTCGCCCGCACCCGGGGTCGGCAGGTGAGCGTTCCCGACGTGACCGCAGATGCGCTGCTGTCCGACGACAGCCGCCGTCCCCTGCTCGCGACGGGCGCGCGTGCCCTGCAGCGCATCCCGGTCCTGTCCTCGGCCGGGGCCTGCACCGCTCTGATCACCGTGCACTGGCCCGACGCCGGGCACCTGCCGACCCCCGCGCAGGCCAAGGCCTTCGGGCTGCTGGCCTCCGACACGGCGGCCTGGCTGGCCCGGTACCACCGCTCGATTCTCCTCGACGCGCTCGAACACCTCCACCGAAGGCTGACCCACGCCGCTCACTGAGCGGGGGAGCGGCCCGGATCGCCGGGACCGGGGCGCCTCACCCGCTCGGCCCTGGGAACCCGGAGCGGGTACGGATCACGCACACCCGGAAGGGAGTCCGGCACATGTCCAATCCGCAGCAGCCCGAACAGCGGCGCAGTGACAAGGGAGGCGGCACTCCGCAGGACAGTGGCCAGCTCAAGGCCCGCCAGAACACCAGGCGCGGCGCGGGTGCCCGCCCGCACGGCCCGGACAAGGGCGAAAAGGGCGGGGGAGAAGGCGGCGGGGTGCCCCCGGCACAGCAACCCGATCACCCCTGACCCGGACCGGCCGCCCAGGCAGCACGGGCCCCGACGGCGCCCCGAGCGCGGTCGGGGCCCGCTGCCGGCGTTCAGGGTCTTCCACCGTCGTAGGGCAGCGCGCTGTTCGGGCCCGCCGCCCTCGTACGGCAGCGATCAGCACGGCACCGCGGTCCGGCCGGACGCCCGCGCCGCATAACCAACGTCTCTATGCAACCAGGGGATTGACACCCCGGCCAGCTTGCGAAAGGCCGGTCGCCGCAGCTCCTTGAGGTGATCCGGCCCAAGGCTCCGCGCATGGCAGTCCGGCTGATCGATGCGCTCGACGAGCACACCGTCGTGGTCCCTGGCACAGGCACCCTCGACGTCGTGATCCCGTTACGTGGAACCTGTCTTCTACATGTCGGCACACCGTGATCGCTACTCGCCCGGTCCGGTGGCTTTATCGGGCAGTGGTGAAGGCACTTGTCGATGGGTTTGGGAGGCGCTCTGTTCCACGGATGGGTGATGTCGACGAGTTTGGGTTCTGGTCCAACTTCTGTGGAACGGTGACGCTCAGTACCGACGGGAGTGTCGGTAGGGCGGTCGATAATGCCGGGCATGGCAGATCGCAGTCCGGTGCTCCGGATCATCAACTCGGCGGCGCGGGAGTCCCTGAAGCCGCTCGGCCTTGCCCAGCGTGGACGGTCGCGGCTGTGGATTGATGATCACGGGTGGTGGCTCGGGGTCGTGGAGTTCACCCCGCCACGTACTGCTGGCAGCGGTCTGCACGTCGGTGCGATGTGGTTGTGGCACGACGTGGACCACCTGGCCTTCCACGTGGACGCAGTCCGAGTCAGCCCCGAGCTGTTCCGCACCGAGGACCAGTTCACGCCGATGGCACTCGAACTCAGCCGACAGGCGGCTGCGAACGTGACCGCGCTCAGGGAGAAGTTCCCGGCTCTGCCAGACGTCGCCCGATACCTGACATCCAGGCCGGTGCGGCGGGGATTCCTTTGGGACTGCTTCGACGCCGGGGTCGCGGCCGCCCTGGTCGGGGATCCGGACACGGCCCGCGATCACTTCGAGCGAGTCCTTCGAGAGGACCCGCTGGCCCCGTGGATGGTCGAGGCCCAGGGGAGGGCACGCGAGCTTCACACGATCGCGCCAGATCGCGACGCCGTGACTGCCTGGGCCGCCTGGGCCGTCGACTCATGTCGGAGCAAGCTGGGCCTGGATCCTGCGGCGCCTGATCAGCTGAATGGACCCTCTCGTTGAGCAACAGAGCTGCGGTCAGGCCAGCAGGACGCGCTTCCGCAGCAGGCCGAATCCGGCCCGACCATACATCTGGCGCTTGATCATTTTGATCCGGTTAACGTGACCTTCGACGACGCCGGAGCTCCACGGCAGTGTCAGGCCGGCGGTGACGGCAGCGAGATCCCGTTCGAGGCCGTTGACGAAGGTGTGGAGGCTGGGCAGGTCGTCGGCGCGGACCGTCTTGGTCCATTGCGGGAGCTGGTCACCCTGGAGCTGGGTGAGCATCTTCCCGAACGCGCGGATGTGCCCGGTGAGGGCATCCAGGTCGGGGCAGCCCGCGAGGACGGATTTGAGTCTCAGGCGTTCGCTCTTCGGCAGGGTGTCGGGGTGAGTCAGGATCCAGCCGGTGACCGTGCGCGGGGACGGCGGGCGGGCTGCCGGCGCGGTCGGGGATGTGCGGAACGGCTGAATGTGGGCGCGGACGGCTCCGTAGCCGCCCGTGTAGCCGTGCGTTTTGATCTCTTCCCAGAGGGTCCAGGCGTTCGTGCAACCCTCGGCCCATCGCTCGTGCAGGTAGGGCTTGAAGCCGTCGAGCTTGGTCTTGCGGTTCTGCCACTGTCCCTGGAACAGGTCCTCCGGCTTCGCGGCGTCGGCCGGCCGTTGGACGGTGCGGTAGGTCATGCCGAGCTGGCGCTGGATTGAGCGTCGGCTGTGGCCGGCGGCCAGCAGCGCGTGGACGGTGGAGTGCTTGGCGCGGGTGCGATCGGCGAACCGGTGCCCGGTGGGCCACGGGGACCCGCGCTCCGCCGGTGCCAAAGCCGGAGCCTTCTCCGGTTCCGATGCGGTGAAGGTCGCGCGGAGGCAGGGACGGTGGCGGGAGACGCACCGCTCGGCCGCTTCGCCGAGGTTGCGCCAGAGGTGGAACCGGTCGGCGACCTGGACCGCGGTGGGTGCCCCGATCCTGGCGCCCTCGGCGAAGAATAGGGCACGGTCACGGCAGACGACCTCGATCCCCGGGTGCTCGGCCAGTCAGGCCGCGACAGTGCCTGCCTCGCGATCCGGCAGGAGGTCCACCGGTCTGCGGGTCTCGACGTCGACCAGCACAGTCCCGTAGACACGGCCCTTGCGCATCGCGTACTCGTCGACGCCGACCACACGCGGGACCTGTGGCTGGGGTTCCGGGAGAGCGTCGACCAGCCGTAAGACCGTGTTCCGGCTGACCTTCGCCCCAAAGACGTCGGCCAGCCGGGCACCTGCACGACCGGCCAGGGCAAGGCCGACCTCGGACAGCACCAACCGCATCCGCTCGGTCCGTTGGCTGTACCGCCGGGTCAGGCCCGCGACCTGCTCAACGAACGTCTGCCGCCCGCAGGAGACGTCTATGCACGTGAAGCGCCGAACACGAAGCTGCAGCACCACTCGCCGTCCCGCCACAGGTAGGTCAGCGGGAAACCGCAGGTAGGAGCCGTGCACCCGCCCGGACCAGCTTCCACAATCCGGACACCGAGCCCCGGCCGTTCGGCATCTGACACCGACTCGGATCACCTCGCCATCGTCCTGCACCGACTCCACTCTGATCCCCGGATCCGCCAGTACGCGGCGATCCGGCGTGACCACCGTGGTGGCATGTCGATGCGGGAGCTTGAGCGCAAGCACGGTGTGACGTGGCGGACGGTTCGGAAGGCGTTGGACTCGTCCGTCTCCTACGGGATGGTCCGCTACTACGTCGCGGCCCGGAAGCACGGCAAGGCCCGCAGCTCGTCGAACGCCTTCTGCTTCAGCGCGCCCCGGCTGCCGCTCACGGTGCCGAACTGCTCCCTGATCATGGAGTGCTGTTCCAGCAGCAGAGCCACAACATCGTCATCGGCCTGCCGCGCTGCCTGGTCCATGTCCTTCGGTGCGCCACCCATCGGATCGGCCCTTCTTCGTAGCGAGATTTTCGGGCCTTACCCTCGGGTCTCCCGGTCGCACCCGGGAAACCCGCTGGTGACGACTGTGCCCGCCGGCTTGAGCGCCTGCCCGGGACAGAGTCGCCCGGCTCGCCCCGCGTCAGGAGGAACCCGCCGACGACCAGGCGGGGGACCTGTCTCGGCTTCTGCCCCACGGCGGGTTCTGGGTCCTCGCGGTCGGCCGTCGATGCCGACGGCTTCGCTGCTCCGGCGGCCGGAGCCCAACGCCGCCGGTATCGCATCCGGGCTGGCAGGGCACTCTGCGGCTCCCCAGGCACCTGCACCCTGCCTGAGGTGTTACCCGGTCTCCGGTGGGTGCCCGTTGCGGAGCATGCGCAGCACGGCCCGTTCGGCAGGTCCCTGGGTGGCGGGAATGCCGTACGCGCCCTCGTCGCCGAGGTACGGCAGCACGGAGGCGACCGTCGCGCCCTCCTCGTACATCTCAATCACCCGCGGGTTGATGTACGAAGCCCGGCAGACCGCGGGGGTGTTGCCGAGGTACCAGGCCACCTCGCGCGCCGCCCGGGCGATGGCTCGGCGGCGGGCGGTCTCACTGCGCGCGACCGGCTGGGAGACGGCCAGCGCCACGGCCGCCATGACGGTGGCGTGCCAGGTGCGGAAGTCCTTGGCGGTGATCTCCAGGCCGGCCAGCTCCTTGAGGTACGCGTTGACGTCGTCGCCGCTCACCTCGTGCCAGGCCCGCCGCTCCCAATAGGCCAGGAGCCGGTCACCGCCGCCTCGGCGGCGCATCAGCGCGGTGAGGCTGCGGCAGGCGGCGGGGTCCGCGACCGTCTGGACGATCTCCTTGCCGTGCTTGCCGGTGTAGGTGAACAGGGCCGCCCCAGCCTGGCAGCGGGAGTGCTCGCGCAGCAGCGTGGTCAGGCCGTAGCTGTTGTTCAGTTCGGTGTAGCGGTCGCTGCCGATGCGGAAGAAGCCGAGGTCGAGCAGACGTACGGCCGTGGCCAGAACCCGCTGCCGGGTCAGCCCCCGATCGACCAGATGGCCCTCCACGGCCTCCCGTACCGCGGGCAGGACCTCGGCGACGTCGAGCACGTGCTCGTGCTTGGCCTCCTCCTGCTCGGCCCGGAACTGCGGGTGATACAGGTACTGGCGGCGTCCGGCGGCATCGGTGCCCACGGCCTGCAGATGCCCGTTCGGCCGGGTACAGATCCACACATCCCGCCAGGCCGGCGGTATGACCAGCGCCCGGATCCGGGCCAGCGCCGCAGCGTCGCGCAGCGGCTCGCCATGAGTGTCGAGGTACCGGAAGCCGCGCCCGTGCCGCAGGCGGCGGTACCCGGGTTCCGTCGGACGGCTGTGGTACAGACGCATCCCGTCCTCCTGAACCTTGCCGAGGTGACCGTACGGCCGTGTGCTCAGCGCTCAACCGGTCGCCTGGTGCTCTCCCTGTACCCGCATTTCTGACCGTGGACCGTGCCCGGCGCTGGTGGCCTCCGGACTTACGGCACGGACGGCGCGGACCCGATCTCTGTCGCGTCAGACACGTTTTCCGAAACGCCTCCACCGACGGCACCCCGGCACTGCTCGCCCGCGACTTCCCCCAGGTGCGCGTGCTGAGCCTGCCGTCCAACCGGGGAGCCCTCGCCCGCACCGACGGCCTGCGCGCGCTCGACACCCCGTACGCGGCATTCAGCGACGACGACTCCTGGTGGGCGCCGGGTGCCCAGCCACGCCGCCGACCTCTTCGACACCCACCCCCGGCTCGGTCTGCTCTCGGCGCGCACCCTGGTGGGCCCCGCCGAAGACCCCGACCCCCTCAACAAGCTGCTGGCCACCTCACCCCTGGGCCCGGCGAGCGCTGCCTGGCCCGCAGGTCCTCGCCTGCGCCTGCGCCTGCGTCGTCCGCCGCACCGCCTACCTGGACGCCGGCGGCTTCCATCCGCTGCTGTTCTTCGGCGGCGAGGAGACCCTGCTCGCCTACGATCTCGCCGCCCGGGGCTGGGGCGTCACCCACTGCCCCGACGTGGCCGCCCACCACCACCCCGGCCCCTCACCCCGCAACGGCCGCTCGGCCACCGTGCGCCGCAACGCCGTGCTCACCGCATGGCTGCGCCGCCCACTGCCCAGCGCCCTCGCCCGCACCCGCGACCTGGCCGCCGAGGCCCGCCACGACCCACACGCCCGCCGAGCCTTCCACGAGGCACTCGCGCGACTTCCCGCCGCCCTGCGGGCCCGCAGGGCGCTGCCCCCGCAGGTGGAGCAGGCCGCCCGCACCCTGGAGGCCCCGGACACCGCGGGCATCGGAGCCATGTCATGACCGACCCCCGCACGACCGTCGTCGTGATCACCCACAGCCGGCGCCAGGGACTGCTGCGCACCCTCGGCAAGCTGGCCGAACTACCGGAGCGTCCCCAGGTGATCGTGACCGACAACGCCTCCACCGACGGCACCGCCGACGCCGTCACCCGGCACCACCCCGAAGCACTGCTGCTGCGACCGGGCCGCAACCTCGGCTCCGTCGGTCGCAACCTGGCCATGCGCCATGTGCACACGCCCTACGTGGCCTTCTGCGACGACGACTCCTGGTGGGCACCCGGCGCCCTGTCCGCAGCCGCCGACCTCCTCGACCAGCACCCCGCCCTCGGCGCCGTCACAGCACGCATCATCGTCAAGCCCGACGGCACGGATGACCCGATCGTGAAGGAACTGCGCCAGCCGCCCGTGCCCGGTCCCAGCTGGCTACCCGGTCCGGCGCTCGGCTCCTTCCTCGCCGCAGCGACCGTACTGCGCACCCACGCCTTCCGGGCCGCAGGCGGCTTCCATCCCCGACTCTGGCTCCGCGGCGAGGAAGAACTGCTCGCCGCGGACCTGGCAGCGAACGGCTGGTGGCTGACATACGCCGATCACCTCGCGGTCCACCACCAGCCATCGCAGGTCAGGGACCCGACACTGCGACGGCGGCACGGCATCCGCAACACCCTCTGGTTCACCTGGCTGCGCCGCCCCGCCGGACCGGCCCTGCGCCGCACCCTGCACCTGGCCCGCACCGTCCCCCGCGACAGCGCCAGCCTGCTCGCCTTCGCCGAGGCCGCCGCCGACCTCCCCTGGCTCATTCGCGAGCGGCGCGTCCTCCCGCCGCGCGTCGAACAGCGACTGCGCACGCTGGAGGAAGCACAGCGCACACCTCCAAGGCCCGCCGCTACATAGGCTGACCAACCCCAGCCACCATCCCGACACTGGTCCGCAGGCCCCCGGACACACCCGAACCCTCCACTGCGATGAAGAGCAGCGGACGGATCGCACCACCCGAGTGACCTTCCGGTCTGACGGCGCCAGCCGTCCGCGCGCACAGCCTGCGGGCGCCGCCGTCCCAAGCAGGAGGCGCGCCCTCAACGGACCGATCGCCTGAGGATCCGCCGACCAAAACCGGCCGACCGGCACCCCTCCCGCTGCTTCTCGTGAGGGCGCCCGGGTCAGCCTCCCGCCAGTGCCCGGCGCCGTTTCCGGCTACAAGGTCCCGCCCCACCGCAGCGACGACGGATCGGCTCGCTCGCCGCCACGCGCCCGCAGCGCCTCCACGAGGCGGTCGGCGCCGTCCTCGACGACGCCCTCACGGAACTCGGCGGCAATCCGCTGGGCCTGCGCCCGTCCGTACGTCAGGCACCAGTCCCACCAGCGTTCCAGCGCTCCTTGGTTCATCCGCTCGGCGGCCACCAGTGCGGGCCAGTCGCAGGCGCGCGCCTGCGCGGTCACCTTCGCCCCACCCTCGACGGGGTCGACGGCCAGCGCGGGAACGCCCGCGCGCAGCGCGAGGACCAAGCCGTGCAACCGGTCGGTGACGACCAGGTCCAGCCGACTGAGCACGGACTCCAGCTGGGCGGGCGTCGCGCAAAGCCGCCAGTCGCGTGTATCGAGCCGCGTGTCGAGCTCCAGCCGGGCGCAGTCCTTTCCCAGCAGCCAGTCTCCGAGCCGCTCGGCGACCTCCTCGTGGCGCCGCTTGTGCCCGTACTCATGCTGACCGTGCGTGAGCACCGTCCCGGCCACCGGTCGTGGCGGAAGAGCGGGGGCCCGGGCGGCCAGATCCCGGCCGGGCTCGGTATCAAAGGCGTCCCGGGCCAGCACCACGTGGAACCCGGTCACCGCGGGGCTGTCCCGGTCGACGACCGAGGTCCCCACCGCGATGCGGACGCAATGCGAGAACCGCTCGTGCAGTTCCTCCACCTGCCGTCCGTGCACCGGACCGCACACGAAGACCACGTGGGAATAGGCCTCGGGCCGCACATCCTCCAGGTGCAGCGCACCGGGCCGGAAACCTGGACTCCAGGCGACATCATGGGCGATGCCCGCACGGCCCAGCACGTCACGGACCCGGTCCAGGGCCAGTACGTCCCCGGCCGTCACCTCACCGTGCAGGAAACTGAACCACCCGGCCAGCAGCAGTCTGCCGCGCGCTTCCGGAAATGCTCCCACCCATGGTTCGGACACAGCGGCACGGGTGCCCGGCGGAACGGGTAGCCAATCAGGCGCCCAGGGCAACAGAGGTGGAACTGGCCGTACGGCCGTGGTCGTACCCGCTACCAGGTCGGTGCCGGGGGATCGCGCAGCCGCTTCCTTGTGGTCTTCGGGGTACCGGAACTGTGCCCGACCCCGAAGTTGCAGCAGAAGCCACCCGGCGGGCGCTGCAGCGCCCGCCGGGATCGGTTCGGCTGCTACATACGCCCAGGAGAGCAGGGGTACTCGGCGTCTCCCAAAGACGGAGAGGTGCGATCATGGCCTTGACGCTCACACGCGAGGACGCAGTCGACATACTCACCCGGCAGCACGCGCAGATCCGCTGCGGCTTCTACAAGGCCGCCGTTCCAGGGCCTACGCGCCGCCGGGCGTTCGAGCGGCTGATGCGCCTGCTCGCCATTCACAAAGCCGCGGAAGAAGCCCATGTCCACCCCGTGGCACGCCGGGCGCTGCAGGCCGGCCGGGATCTCGCCGCACGCTGCCGCGAGGAGGAGAAGCAGGCCAAGAGTTGATGCGTGTCACGAAAGAGGTCAACTCCCAAGGCCGGAAGCGGCCGTAGTAGTTGCTCCAGCCCGCCACGACAGGGTTGATCCTCCGGGCGAGCTCCTGGAAGGTCAGATCAGTGCGGGTGTGCAGATGCCAGCTCCGGACTTCCCGGCCCATCTTCTTGAGAGCGTCCTTGCTGACCGCCGGGTCGAACGCCAGGAACTGGTTCCCGTGCCGGCTCCGGTTCCTTCTGGCGCGGAAGGTGTATCCCAGGAACGTGAACGCCCTGTGCTCGTAGGAGCCTTGACGATTCCCGTCCCGGCAGTACACGATCCGGGTCTTGGCCGGGTGTAGACGCAGCCCGACCTCGGCCATCCTGTCCGTGAGCGCGGCCTGCACCTGGCGGGCCTGGCGCTCGGTGACACAGTGCAGCACCGCATCATCCGCATAGCGTTCGAACCAGACGGACGGGAACTCCCGGGCCATCCAGGTGTCGAATGCGTGGTGCAGGAACAGGTTCGCCATGACGGGAGACACGGGAGCCCCTTGTGGGGTTCCGCGCTCCCGTTGCAGCAGAGAGCCGTCGGGCATCTGGAGCGGGGCAGCGAGCCACCTCCGCACATACAAGTTCACCTATCACCTGCTCGGGCTCGTCCGGGGACGGTCGATCTCCTCTGGGCAAAAAAACACTGGCGGCTTTGAGGATCTCGTTCGCCGGCTTCAACTCGGCGTTCTCTTGCGGAGTTGCTTGAGCTCTCCGCACTCGGCGGTCGTGAGCCCGTCGTCACGTTCGCCGTGGTCAGCCTCGGCCTGGCGGACCCAGCCGCGCAGGGCCTCCTTGTGGATGCCGAGGTCCTTCGCGACGTGCGCGATCGGCCGGCCGGTGGTGCGGACCTCGCGGATCGCTCGCTCGCGAAGTTCGTCCCCAGCAGGTGCCGCACTTCGGACGCACCGACCCCCTCGGTGGCCGGTGCCTCACGCCGTGCTCGGGGCATGCCGGGAAGTGCTCACCCTGTCCGCTGACTGGCGCCGACGAGATGGCCCTGGAGAAGGAACCGGCGAAACCGCCGCCCTCCGGGGTGCGGGCGTGCCGCGGAATGGCCGTTTACCATCGAGCGCGGAAGGCAAGGCATACCCGGAATTCCGGCTGTCATCATTCCCCTGTCGTCGATCTGCCTGGCCGCTCAGGAGGATATTTCTTCAGGCCGGTTCAAAGCGCCGAAAGGTAAAGGCCGTGAACGATTCGAATGACACGGACAGAATCCTTGAAAAGGTGGCGAAGAAAGCGGGGAAACGCGGCCCGCAGCCGACTCGAAGCGCCCCGCGGCATCCCGCGGCCGGGTGCGAGGCCGCCCGCGGCAACCTCTTCGCCGCCCCCGGTACCGTGTGCACCTTCCAGGCGCACCGCAACAACCACGATCCGGCGGCGCCGCGTCCCGCCGGGCTTCGTCCAGCAGCTGGCTCACCCGGATGCGGGAGACCTGGATGATGTCGGCGGCCTCGGCGACGCCGTCTCGCCCGGGACCATGAGCACGGCAGCGGCCGCGTAGCCGAGGCTGGTGCCCACCCACACGCCGGCGGTGATGCTGACGAAGTGGCGCTTCGGGATGGAAGCACTTCCGGCCTACGAACTCAACAAGTCCTTCCGCCTGCTCGTCGCCCTCTTCAGCATTGCGGACACCCGCAGGCGGTCGCTGTACTGCGCTGGGGGATGTGGCCACGCGTGGCACAACCTGCCGGATCCACCACGGGACGTAACCCCGGTTCGACGTGCGTTCGACAGAAGCCAGTGATTGCTCCGGGACGGCGGAGGGCCGGTCTACGTGCGCCGCGCCCGCGGCACCGCTGATGCGGACATTCCGGGCCGAATCTAGACTGACCAAGGCATAGAAAGTCCTGAACTAGGGAGATGTGCACCGTGGCTAAACGAGGTAACAAGCGACGCGGCCGTAAGAAGAAGAAGGCCAATCACGGCAAGCGCCCCAACGCCTGAGCCAACCTGAGCAAGACGGCCGAGGGGTCCACCCCCGCCGGACGGCGGTGATCAGGTCGTGCGGGTCGGCGAACGCGTGGTTGGCCGTGGTGGTGCGCCAAAGTGCCGAACGCACCGGCCCGCCCGGTCGAGCCGCGCAACGTCTACCGCTCGTTCACCCGCGTCGCCCAGTCCGCCGGCCTCCGCGTCATCCGCCTGCACGACGCCCGCCACGGCATCGCCAGCCCCCTCGGCGGCCGGGGTCGCACCCCGCGTCGTGATGGAGATCCTCGGCCACGCCTGGCCTAATGGCTGAGGGGCTGCGTACATGACGGTGGCCGACCAAGGGAGAGACCGCCTATCACTTTTACGTCTGCAAGGTCAAAGATCGGGTCTGCCGCAGTAAATGGGACTCGGGCACTTCGCGGTCCTCTCCGACGGCCGGAAGGTCGACAGCCCGCGCTTCCTGCGCCGGGCCGAGAAGCGCCTGAAGAAGGCGCAGCGGGACCTGTCCCACAAGGTCAAGGGCTCCAGCAACCGAAACAAGGCCAGGGTCAAGGTCGCCCGCGCGCACGCGCGGGTCGCGGACGCGCGCCGCGAGTTCCACCACCAGCTCTCCACGAAGCTGATCCGCGAGAACCAAGCGGTCGCCGTGGAGGACCTGGCGGTGAAGGGACTCGCCCGCACGCGCCTGGCCAAGTCCGTCCACGACGCCGGATGGTCGGCGTTCGTGACCATGCTGGAGTACAAGGCCACCCGGTACGGGCGCACCTTCGTGCGCATCGGCCGGTTCGAGCCGACCTCCCAGGTGTGCTCGCGGTGCGGCGTCCGGGACGGCTCCAAGCCCCTGCACGTCCGCGTGTGGACGTGCAGGGCATGCGGGGCCGTCCTGGACCGGGACATCAACGCGGCGGTCAACGTCGCCAAGGCGGCCGGACTGGCCGTGACAGCCTGTGGAGCGGGGGTAAGACCGGGACCCGTCCCCGCACAGCGCGGCGAAGCGGGAACCCGCCCGGAGCCGCACCCGACAACGGTGCGGCAGACGGGAATCGCCATCCTTTAGGTGGGCGAGGATGTCAAGTCAGCTGCTCGGGACCCCAGGAAGCGGTGGCGGAGGCCGACGCGGCTTACGAGGCGGGCCTTCAGCGAGGAAGCCGAGGAGCCGAGGCTGCTGCCGACGAGGCCGCGAATGCGGCGGGCCGACGTACCGGCGAGTTCTTCGTCTGCTGGCAGTACATGGGTCCGACGCCCGCTGACCTGCAGAAATGAAACTCGATGCTGTTGTGGGTTGGGCGGTGGTCCGTCAACGGGCCGGATCTTGGTCTTGCTGAATGAGGCGCTCTCGGCGGAAGAGTTCAGGTCGCGTACAGGGAGATGGTGTACGGGTTCGACCTGATCCGGGGGTTTGCTCCGGCATCGGGATGAGGCCCGCATAGATGAACGGCCACCGGCTGATCTTCGAGGTGTCGAAGCCCGAAGGAGATCAGCACGATGACCGCACCTGACAGTCCGCCCCTGCATGTCCTCGCCGCGGCGAGTCCCGATCTGCTGCGCGCGATGATCAAGACGTTCGCCGGCGCGCTCATGCCCGCCGAGGCGGATGCCCGCCACCAGCGAACAGTAGTGGCTGTGGCTGGTACAGCGCCGTACCCCTGGCTCCCGGGCCTACTCCGTCAACATCGCGGTGAACAGCGACGCGGTGATGAAGAACCTTTCACTCGGCCGTGTCGCAGCGCCGCGGCGAGCACGTCCCCGTCGCTCAGGACCACGCGGCAGCCACCGGTCAGCAGGTCGGTGGGCGCCGTGTGCGGGCACCCACCACTCTTCCGGGTGCGTTGGGTGATCAGGGCCTGGACGGGGTTGTGGGGATCTGCATCGCCCCTCGGCCGGTCGGCCATGCCAGGGCAGCACGGGATCGGCAGTCGACCCGTGCAACAGAGCAACCCCAGGCCGCTGACCTGGGGTTGTCGGGTATTGGTTTTCAGACCTGGGCTGTCGAATTCAGGACTGATCCGAGTGAAAGAAGACCCATCGCTTGGCAGATCGCGTCTTTACCGATCGACAATGGGTTACAAGTGGAGAGGTTCGAGTCATTGCTTGGTGCTGCTGAGCAGGCCGCTCACGTTCAGGACCTCGTGACAGCCCTTTGCCCGAAGGCCGGTGGCCGGGGTGCCCGGCTTGTTGCAGGTCACCTCGATGGACACGGCGTCGCTCTCGGGGATCTTGATGGGGGTGACCCAGTGATAGTCCTGGTTGCGGAAGGTCTCCATCGCGATAGTGGTGATCTTGCGGTCGCCGAAGGAGATCGTCAACACCCCTTCGTCGCCCTGGAAGTTGGCGACGACAATGTCCGTGACCCCGAAGATGCTGTCCTCGGGCACCGTGTAGGTGCCGGTCTTGGTCTCCCCGCTCGCCGTCTGCACGTCGATGGTCTGCGAGCTCTGCTGGCCGCTGCCGTTGCCGGTCGAGGTGCCGCCGCCACCGCCGCCCGAGCTGCCGCCGCCCGCTCCGGCCGACGCGCCCGACCCCTGGGTGCCGGGACCGGCCGAACCGGCGCCGCTGCCGGGAGTCTGCTGTCCGGCGGGCGTGGGCCGTGCCCGGACCGCCTCGTCGGCCGCGTCCTTGGCTGCGCTACGTACCGCCGGACGGACCAGTGCGAACCAGGCGATCAGCAGTGCGAGCAGCGCGGCAAGCAGTGCGAGCAGCCACTTGGGGAAGATCGGGATCTGGACGAACTCGGCGTCCAGCGGCGTCCGGACAACGGTGTCGTACGAGCCGGGTTGTTCGTCCTGGTCCCGGTCGTCGGTGGTGTCGACGGTGAACTGCCACACCACCGGGGAGCCGAACCACACCGGTTTGCCGGTGCGGACGCGCAGTCCGACCTCCGCCGATTCGCCGGGCTCCAGCTTCGGCTTCGCCGGGTTGAAGGCGAACGCCAGCTCCTCGCCCGCCTGGCCGGCGGTGAAGCACACCTGCGCTGGGGTGTTGCCCTGGTTCTGGACCGCCAGCCGGTAGCGGCCGCGCAGCCAGCCGCGCCGGCGGCGCGGGGCCAGCTCGGTGCGCAGCTCGCGGAACTCCTCGATGTGCACGGTGGTTTCGAGGACCTGCACCGCATCGGGGTGCTCGGCCGGCAGGACCCGCACACCCAGCGGCATCTCGCCGGCCCGGATCTCCGGGGAGCGCGGCGGCTCCAGACGGAGCGTCACCGTTTCGGAGGTGCCGGGGTAGAGCGAGACTCGGGCGGGTTCGGCGGTGGTCCAGGAGGCGCAGTCCCCGACGACCTCCAGGCTGTACGCCTCGACGATGTCGCTGTCGTTGCGGACGGTCAGAGTTGTCGTGGTGGTGTCACCCGGTGTCACGGTCACGGCCGGGATGTCGAGGCCGGGCGCACCAGGGCCGGAAGAGGCTGCGGAAGGCGTCACGCCTACCACCGTAGAAACACGTCCGGGCGTGCCGCGAGGAACGCGAGGGCAAGATGCGGGCAGTCGCGATGCCCTGACAGTCACCGGCAACTCCTATGTACCCAGGGGACATTGGCGTTTCCCGTCGCAGCCCGCGCGCCGCCCTCCGGTGCTCGCCACGCCCCAGCGCCCAGCCCCCCACGAATTCATGAAACAGGTAAAACCCTCATGTCCTGTGCACAAGACAAGAACTTGCCCAGACACCGGAGCCGGGTGACGGTGGCCGTGTACGCCGCCGATCCGGTCCTGCGCGTCGGCGTCGTCCACCAGCTGCGCCAGCGCCCCGAGGTCGACCTGCTCGACGACGCCGACGCGGGGCGGGCCCAGGCGTCACTGGTGGTCGTGGACACCGTGGACGACGACGTGGCGGCCCTGCTGGACCGGCTGCGGCTCAACACCGCCACCCGCACCGGCCTCGTGGTCGGCACCCTCGGATCCGGGGCGCTGCAACGCGTCATAGAGTGCGGCGTCGCGGCGGTGCTGCGGCGCTCCGACGCGCACCAGGACCAACTTCTCCAGCTGGTCCAGGCGATAGCCAACGGGGAGGGTGTGCTCCCCGGCGACCTGCTCGGCAAGCTGCTCAGCCATGTGAGCAGCCTCCAGCGCTCGGCTGTCGATCCGCGGGGCCTGTCGCTGTCCACGCTGACCACGCGCGAGGTGGACATGCTGCGCCTGGTGTCGGAGGGCTTGGACACCGCGGAGATCGCCCGCAAGACCTCGTACTCGGAACGGACCGTCAAGAACGTCCTGCACGAGATAATCACGCGCCTCCAACTGCGCAACCGAGCCCACGCGGTGGGCTACGCCCTGCGCAACGGACTGATCTGACACCGGCGTTGACGCCGCAGGGGCAACAAGCCGGGAGAGACCTACGGGAAACCCGCACTGCCCGAAAGCGCACCGCGCGTTTCCCTCGGGTACGGCCCCGCCGCCCTGCCGCGCCGCGCACGTCCGGTACAGGGTGGCGGAGGCGATCCGGATGGGCACATCGGGATGCCGCACCAGAATGCGAAGGGGACCGTGATGGGAACGGCTGACCCCGGCGGCCGGTACCGCCTGGGGAGACTCGGAACGTCGTTGCTGCTGCTGATCCCGCTGCTCGGGGTGACGGCGGCCTCCGGACAGGGCAGCGCCGCCTCCGCCCCGCGCGCGGCCGACGCCACGGACACCCGCGTCGCGTACGCGGGCACCCGGCACCGCAGCCTCGGCACGGTGGCCTCGACCACCTCCAGCACACCGCTGTTCGGCGACGGCCCCGTCCACAACGATGTGCAGCCGTCCGCGCTCGGTGACCAGATGGTCTTCGCGAGCCGCCGCGACGAGAAGAACCCGCAGGTCTACCTGCGGGCCGCGGACGGTTCGGTACGGCGTCTGACCACCGGCCGGGACGCGGCGCACCCCCGGCTGACGCCGGACGGGCAGTCCGTGGTGTTCGACTCGGCCGAACCCGGCGGCACCGGCGGCGGGACTCAGCGCGACGTGTGGCTGGTACGCACCGACGGCACCGGCCTGACGCGGCTCACCGACACCTCCGCCAACGAGGAGTGCCCGACGGTCTCCCCCGACGGGCAGCGCATCGCGTACAGCAGCGACAGCGATCCGCTGGTCGGGGAGCAGATCTACGTACGGCCCCTGAACGGCGGCACCGCCACCCGGATCACCTCCCCGGCGAACGGCACGGCCTCCGAGCCGGCGTGGAACCCGGTGAACGACGACGTGAACCGGGACTGGATCGCCTACACCTCCACCACCACCGAGAACGGGCAGTCCGTGCCCCGGCTGCGGATCACCAACGGGACCAGTGACGAGGCGCTGTTCGCGGGCAATTACGCGGGGTGGCGTGCCCACGGGGCATCGTGGTTGCCCGACGGGGACCAGTTGGTGTTCCTCAGCCCCGAGATCACCTGCACGTGCGAGGGCGACTACGACCACGTGTTCAAGTCGACTGCACACGCGGACACAGAGCCCGGGCTGGTGCTCAACGAGAACCGGGAGGTCCTCTCACCCACCTGGCTGGGACCGGGCAACGGCGGCGGCGTGGTGGTGGAGCGCGACTCGGCGGCCAATCCGCACGTGGTGACGCTGCAGGACGCCCGCATCGACGGGTCCGACCCACGCGACCTGAACCTGACGATCCTCAACGAGGACCCGGCGGCCGACACCAACACCGATCCCACCAAGGACCCGCTGTTCCAGCCCGCCGCCGGCTCCGACCCGTGGACCGAGCGGCAGAACTACACGCCCGACGGCCGCCGGATCGTCGTCACCCGCTTCGAGACCAACGCCGACAACCAGCGGATCGAACGGATCTGGCTCGCGGACGCCGACGGCACCAACGCGCAGGCCATGCCCCTCGCGGGACGCGGCGCGACGGACTGGGACACCGACCCGGCGTTCTCCCCGGACGGCAGGTACCTCGCCTTCACCCGGACGTCGCCGGGCGGCCTCGGGGACGCCGCGGGCCCCAGCCGCATCCTCATCGCCGACGCGGCGACCGGCGCGATCACCGGCCGGATCACCCCGCCGGCCGGGCAGCAGCAGGGCGAGGACGCCCAGCCCACCTGGTCCTCCGACGGCACCACCCTGGCCTTCACCCGCAACGAGGTGATCGGCGGGAGCGGCGGCAACAAGCACATCTGGACCGTGCCGGTGAACCACCTGGACCAGCAGCGCGACCTGAGCGCCACGATCTGCCCGGGCAACTGCCAGGTCATCGACGACAGTCCGGCGTTCTCCCCGGACGGCCTCACCATCGCCTTCAACCGCAAGAGCGGCGGCGGCGCGGTCGACGAACGCGACGGCATCCTCCTTACGGCCCTGTCGGGCGACGACTGCGAGGTTCTGCTGCCCATCGCCGCGCGCAACGTCCCCGGCGCCTGCCAGACGGATCTGCCGGACACCTCGACCACCGGTCCGTTCCAGCCCCGGGACGCCGCCTGGACGGCCGACGGCAAGGGCCTGGTGATCAGCTCCCGTGCCGAGGTCGCCGCCAACAGCCCCGAGAAACTGCGCTTGTTGGACGTCGCGTCCGGCGACCTCACCCCGCTCACCGCGGAGCTCGGGGGCCGGCAGAAGGAACCCAGCGTCCAGCAGTCCGTGGACGTCGCGGTGAACGCGCCCGGCACCGTCCCGGCGGTCACCGTCGGCAAGACCACCACCATTCGTGTCGATGTCGTCAACAACGGCCCCGGTGCCTCCCCCGGCACCAAGCTGACCATCGCCCCGCCGACCGGCGTGCAGATCACCAAGCTGACCTATCCCGGGGGCACCTGCGACGCCGCCTCCCTCCAGTGCACCGTCGGTGTCGTGCAGCCCGGCAGCACCGTGCCGGTGACCGTCACCGTCACCGGGGTCACCCCCGGCAACGCGCCGATCGACTGGTCGGTCACCGGCACCGTCCTCGATCCGCAGCCCAGCGACAACACGGGCCGCACCGTGGTGCCGGTCGTCCAGGCCATGCCCCCGACGACCCCGACACCCACGCCGACACCCACCCCGACACCCACCCCGACACCCACCTCTCCGCCCACCGTGCCCCCGACTCCGGGTGAGCCCGACGCCGGGCCCGGTCTCCGCCTCACCGCCCAGCCGAACCCCGGATACGTCGGCGGGCGCGTCGTGGTCACGTACACCGTGCGCAACGGCCGCAACGCGCTGGCGACCGGACTGCGGTTGCACATCGGCCTGCCCAAGAGCATCCCGAACAACGGGCAGCCGGAGGGCTGCGACAAGAACTGGGTGTGCGCGCTGCCGGACCTGGACCAGGGCGCGAGCACCGTCGTGCGGGTCGTCCTCAGCCCCAAGAAGGCGCTGACCACCCACGTCACCGGCAAGCTGACCACCACCGGGACGGACGCCGACAAGGGCGACAACAGCGCCCGGGAGCGGCTGCGCATCCTCCAGCCGCGCATCATCGCGGTGCCGGCGATCGGCAAGCCCGGCTTCGTCACCTCGGTGCGCGGCAAGGACTTCCCGCCGGGCGTGCCGGTGCGGTTCACCTGGAAGCCGGGGATCACCGCGGCGGCGGCGCCCACCATTGCGCTGCCGAACGGCACCTTCATCGGCCAGCTGCTCATCCTCGCCAAGGACGAGACCGGGCCCCGGATCATCACCGTCAAGGGCCCCGGGTTCTCCCCGGTGACGACCGACTTCCTGGTGGTCACCGGCAGCGTGCAGCCGCCGGACGAGGTGACCCGCCGGTGATCCACGAGGTCGACGAGGGGCTGCGCCGGCTGCTCGGCGAGTCCGGCCTGGAGGCGTCGGGCGTCGACGTCGTCTTCGACGCCCCCACCCGGGACTGGGCCGCGCGCCGCAGCGCCCCGACGGTCTGCGTCTTCCTGTACGACATCCGGGAGGACGCCGTCCGGCGCGGCAGCGGCTCCGGAGAGGTGTACGACGAGGACGGCCACCTCGTGGCGCGGCGCTCCCCGCCGCGCTGGTTCGAGCTGACGTACCTGATCACGGCGTGGGCGACCCGCCCGCAGGACGAACACCGGCTGCTGTCGCAGGTGCTCGCGACGCTGGTGAGCACCGACACGCTGCCCGCGCGGCTGCTCACCGGCACGCTCGCCGAACTCGGCCTGACCGTGGGCCTGGACACCGCCGGAACCGGGTCCGACGCACCGGCCGCCTCCGACGTGTGGTCGGCCATGGGCGGCGAACTGAAGGCCTCCCTCTCGCTGCGGGTGCGGGCGCCGCTCGCCGGCATCACCAAGGCCGCCGCGCCGCCGGTCACCGAAGGCCTCGTCGTGCGCGCCACCTCCCGCAGCGAGGACGCGGGGCCGGGGCGCAGGCTGCGCTACACGGAAACAAGTGACCCGGGTCCGGACGGCGGCTACGCCGGCCCGCGTGAACGCCCGCCCGCGCCCGCCCGTCGCCACCGCAGGGGGGGCCGCCAGCCGTGACGCACACTGCCGAGGCGGTCGCCGAAGTGGAGCACCTGTGGGTGCGGCTCCGCATGGTCGAGGAACGGGTGCGGCACGCGGTGGCCGTCCGGCGCGCCGCCGATCCCGATCCCGACGACCCTTACCGTGGCCAGTACCTCACTCCCGAGGCAGTCGCCCGCGTCCTGGACGAACCGGGTGGCCTCGACGTACCCGCTCACGAACCCCCGGATCCCCCGGCCGGCTCCGTCCTCGGCGGTCTCGCCGCGCGATTCGGCCTGTCCTCGCTGGATCTGGACCTGCTGCTCGTCGCGGTGGCGCCCGACCTGGACGCACGGTTCGAACGGCTCTACGGCTACCTCAACGACGACCTGACGCGTCGACGGCCCACGGTCGGGCTCGCCCTGGAGCTGTGCGGGCTCGCAGGGGCGGCGTCCGCGCGCTTCCGGCTGGCCCCCGAAGCGGCGCTGGTCGCGAGTGGTCTGGTGGAGGTCACCGAGCCCGAACGGCCGCCGCTGTCCCGGGTGTTGGTGGTTCCCGACCGGGTCACCGGACACCTCCTGGGGAGCGCGCAGCCCGACGCCCGGCTCGCCGGGGTGCTCGGCGAGGCCCGCGAGGACCCGACCGCCGAGGCGGCGGACGTCCACCGGGCCGCGGCCGCGGCCGGCACCGGCCTCGTCCAGCTGCGCAGCCGGGGCGGCGACGCCGAGGGGCTGGCCGTAGCAGCCCTGCACGTGGCCGGGCTGCGCCCGCTGGTCCTGGACGCGGCGGCACTCGCCCGGCGCCCCGGCGACGTACCGGCGCTCGCCCGCGTGGCCGCGCTCGAAGCCCGCCTGACGGGTGCCGGGGTCGTCCTCGGCCCCCTGGAAGCACTGCCCGGGGAACCCGCCGAACGGGCCCGCACGCTGGGGGCGTTGTGCTCGGCGCTGCGCGGGATTCCCCTGCTCACGCACGGCACCCTCGGCTGGGACCCGCTGTGGGCTGCCGACACCCCCGTGGTCCTGACCGTGCCGGCGCCCACTCCCGAGCGGCAGGCCGCGCGCTGGCGGCACGCCCTCGACCGGGCCGCCGGTGACAGCCCTGGCCATGGCTTCGGCAACGGCTCCGGGACCGGCGACGCCGATGAGCTCGCCCGCGCGGTCGCCGCGCACCGCCTGGATTCCGGGCAGTTGCGCCGCGCCGCCGACGTGGCGGTGCGCACGGCCACCCTCGCGGGCCGCCCGGTCCTCCCCGACGACCTGCGCACCGCCGTACGGGCCCAGAACGGCGCCGGGCTCGACCGGCTCGCCCGCCGCGTGGAGCCGGGAGTCGGCTGGGACGACCTCGTGCTGCCCCCGACCACTCACCGGCGGCTGCGCGAACTCGCGCTGCGCGCCCGCCATCGCGAGCAGGTGCTCGGCAAGTGGGGGATGCGGCCCGGCGGCGGCCGGGGGCGCGGCGTGATCGCGCTGTTCGCCGGCGAGTCGGGCACCGGCAAGACCATGTCCGCCGAGGTCGTCGCGGCGGACCTGGGCATGGACCTGTACGTGGTGGACCTGTCCACGGTCGTCGACAAGTACGTGGGGGAGACCGAGAAGAACCTGGAGCGGATCTTCACCGAGGCGTCCGCGGTCAACGCGGTGCTGCTCTTCGACGAGGCCGACGCGATCTTCGGCAAGCGCTCCGAGGTGAAGGACGCGCACGACCGGCACGCCAACATCGAGTCGGCGTACTTGCTGCAGCGCATGGAGTCGTTCGACGGGATCGCGGTGCTGACCACCAACCTGCGGGCCAACCTGGACGAGGCCTTCACTCGCCGCCTGGACGTGGTGGCGGACTTCCCGGTGCCCGACGCCGGCCAGCGCCTCGCCCTGTGGGAACGGTGCCTGGGCGACCGGCTGCCCCGGGCTGAGGACCTGGACCTCGCCTTCTGCGCGGACCGCTTCGAACTGGCCGGCGGCTCCATTCGGGCGTGTGCGGTGACCGCGGCCTACCTCGCGGCGGAGTCCGGCGAACCGCTCACCATGCGGCAGGTGGTGACGTCGGTGGCGCAGGAGTACCGCAAGCTCGGACGGCTGGTGCTGGAGAGCGAGTTCGGGCCGTATCTGGCGGAGGCAACCGGCGCCTGAGGGGCGGGAGACCGCCAGGTGTATTGCCCGGTGAGGTTGGTGACGCGGCCGGCGGGTGGTTTGCCCTTCAGTGCGGTGTGTCCGCGGTGGTGATTGTAGGTGTGCAGCCAGGCAGGGAAGGCGCCGCGGCGCTCTTGTTCGCTCCGGTACGGGCGGGCGTAGGCCCACTCGTCGATCAGGGTGCGGTCGGTCATACCTGCCTCGCCGAGCTGGTGGCAGCGGTTGGCTCGAGACCTGGCTCACCCCTCCACAACCTCCCGAGACAGAACAGCTAGGGCAGCTGCGCGGTCCCGTATTGCTGTGCGACGAAGTTGAACCGCAGCTTGAGCTGGTTGAACCAGTTGCCACCGGCGGTCTGCGACAGTGGAAGCCGCCACCACCTCATGCGGGTCTCGGGGAAACGCTCCTGCTCGGTCGGGGAGGGGTCGCCCAGGTAGAGCGCGTGGGCGTTCCAACCGAGCATGCCGGCGCCCCTGACGCGATCTTCCACGCCGGGGTGTGCCATCAGGAAAAGGGCCTCAAGGACGTGGTTGAGCTCGAAGGCGGGGCGTTCGAGGGAGGGGATGATACCGGCCGCGTGCGCCAGGCTCTCGATGAGCTCTACGTGGAATTCGCCGTCCCCCGCCTGCCGGATCACGAGGGTGAAACCGTGGCCCGCGTACTCGATCCGGAACACCGTCTGCGTTCTGGCGTTCCAGGATTCCTGGATCGCGTTGATCAACGTCTGCACCGCTGCCTGGAACTCCTCCAGACTGCCCGCCTTCTCAGGGTTCGGGCCCTGCGTCGGAGCGGCCTGCGGGGGGTCGGTCAGAACGGGGAAGAGCGCGTGGGCCGTGGGGAAGCAGGAGGCGTACTCGATCGGGTCCTTGAGGTTCATGTCGAGGATCTGCGCATCGATGGCGTGCGCGCCCATCGGGTCGTAGGCCGGATCGAGCAGGGCGTTCAGAACGTTCTGCGGCGTGGTGCCGACCGCGGTGGCCAGCTCCGCGACCTGGGCGTCGTACTGTCGCAGGCCGCCGGCGATGTTCACACCGATGGTGTCATCCTTGGCCCGCTGGACCGGCACGCCCTCCGCGCGCTGGACGGGCGGCGCGGAGGCGGCGGAAGTTTCCTCGGCGCAGCCTTCCTCATGCGCATGAGGAAGGCGCTGCACGGGGCGGCTCATCACCCGTGTCGCATTGCTCTCCGCCTCCCGCTCGAAGCGGTCGGACGGGTTGGAAACCCTCAGCCCCGCACCGTTGTCCGTGCCGGCCACCGGACCCTGGCGCTGCTGGACGACATGGGTGAGTTCGTGGGCCAGGGTGTGCTTGTCGCCGCCGCCGGGGCCGATGACGACATGGCTGCCGGAGGTGTAGGCGCGGGCGCCGATGGCGCGGGCCGAGCGGGCCGCAGCGGTGCCGGTGTGCAGGCGTACGTCGGAGAAGTCGGTGCTGAAGCGGGACTCCATCTCCGCGCGGATCGGCGCTGCGAGCTTTTTGCCGCCCGAGTTCAGGACCTCAGGCACCCCGGTGTCGAGCTGCTCCGGGGCGGGCGCGGTGCGGGCGCGGCGGGCGATCATGCCGGTCACCGCGGCGTTGCCCGCGCCGCCCTGCGCCGCCCGCAGCACGTCGGCGGTGAGCGGGGGCGGGACGGCGGCGCCGGCCGAGGACGTCTCCCGTCGGGCGGCGGCTGCGCCGCGCACCGGCTGCTCGGCCTCGGTCTTCCCGGTACGCCGTCCGGACCTCTGCATCTGCTGCCTCCTCGTCGGCGCACTTCTGCTGCAGCCCCCAGTCGACAGCACGAGCCGACCGGGCGTCCAGGTCCGCACGGGCAGTGCGAGGGCAAAGGCGGGTGATGTCCGGACGGTCCGTGCGGGAGGTACGGAAAGGCAGCGAGCCTGCCCCCAAACAGGTCCCCGAGTCCCTGCCGCCCACCGCACCCGCCCCGCAGACTCGGCCTGGACACAGGTGCCCCGATGAAGGAGCAAGCATGCCGACGTACCTCACCCCGGGTGTGTACGTGGAGGAGGTGCAGTCCGGTGCCCGACCGATCGAAGGGGTCGGCACCGCCGTCGCCGCGTTCGTAGGGTTCGCCGAGCGCGGCCCCTTCCACACGCCGACGCTGGTCACCAGCTGGGACCAGTACTCCCAGACGTTCGGTGGTTTCACCGAGGGCACCTACCTTGCCCACGCGGTCTACGGCTACTTCGCCAACGGCGGCGGCGCCGCGTACGTGGTGCGCATCGGCGGCTCCGCCGAGGACGCCTCCGCCCCGTCCGCGGGCGGCGGCCGGCGGCGTCAGGCCACCAAGGCCGTGGAGTCGGTGGAGCTCGGCGGCTTCCTGGTCGCGGCCAAGCCGGGCGTCTCCGGCGTGTCGGTGGAGATCGCCGACGCGGACGGCGAGAACCCGCCGGAGGACCGCTTCAAGGTCCTGGTCCGCCAGGGCGACCAAGTGGCGGAGACCTACGAGGCCTCCACCCGCAAGAACGTCAGGGGGTACCTGGTCAACCAGGCCCGCGCCTCCAACCTGATCGAGGTCACCGAGCAGCGGGGCGCCGCCCAGAGCAAGCCCGCCGCCCAGACCGTGGCCCTGCCCGACGCCCCGGGCGGGGCCGCCGCGAACGGCTCCGGCGAGGTGGTCCGCCTCGACCCCGCCGAGTACGTCGGCGACGCCGCGGCCCGCACCGGGTTCGCCGGCCTGGAGACCATCGACGAGATCACCATGGTCGCCGTGCCGGACCTGATGAGCGCCCACCAGCGCGGCGACATCGACGCCGAGGGCGTACGCACCGTGCAGCTCGCCGTCATCTCGCACTGCGAGCAGATGGGCGACCGGGTGGCCGTCCTGGACACCCCGCCCGGGCTCTCCGCCCAGCAGGTGCGCACCTGGCGCAACGACGAGGCGGGCTACGACTCCCGCTACGCCAGCCTCTACTACCCGTGGGTGCGGGTCTTCGACCCGGCCGCCGGGCACAACACCACCGTCCCGCCGAGCGGTCACATCGCCGGTGTCTGGGCGCGCAGCGACGCCGAACGCGGCGTGCACAAGGCGCCCGCCAACGAGGTGATCCGCGGCGCGGTGGACCTGGAGGTCCGGCTCAGCAAGGGCGAGCAGGACCTGCTGAACCCGATCGGCGTGAACTGCGTACGGGCCTTCCCCGGCCGGGGCATCCGGATCTGGGGTGCCCGCACCCTCTCCTCCGACCCGGCCTGGCGCTACCTGAACGTGCGCCGCCTGTTCAACTACCTGGAGGAATCCATCCTCCTGGGCACCCAGTGGGTGGTCTTCGAGCCGAACGACGACCGGCTGTGGTCCAGCATCCGGCGCAATGTCACCGCGTTCCTCACCGAGGAGTGGCGCCGGGGAGCCCTGTTCGGCCGTACCGCCGAAGAGGCGTTCTACGTGAAGTGCGACCGCGACAACAACCCGCAGGAATCCATCGACCAGGGCCGCGTCGTGTGTGAGATCGGCGTCTCGCCGGTCAAGCCCGCCGAGTTCGTGGTGTTCCGGCTGGCCCAGTTCTCCGACAGCACCAGCCTCATCGACGAGTGACCTGCGGGTCAGCAAGGAAAGGTGACAGACAGTCATGGCAACGGGCGATGCTCTTTCCACCCACGTCTTCGGCGTGCAGCTCGGTGGCTACCTGGTCGAGTCGATCCAGGAGATCAGCGGGCTGACCGTCGAGGAGGAGGTCGTCGAGGTCAAGCAGGTCAGCGCCGAGGGCAAGCAGATCATCCGCAAGCAGCCCGGAGCGCGGCAGGCCGGTGAGATCACGATCACCCGGGGACTCGACCAGAGCAGCGAGTTCACCAAGTGGATCAAGGAGACCCTGAACAACGGGGCCGTCAACACCGCTCGGCAGAACCTCACCATCGAGATCAAGGACACCGAGGGCAACACGGTCCGCCGCATTCAGCTGATGCAGGGCTGGGCCTCCAAGTGGGAGGGCCCGTCGCTGAAGGCGGGCGAGTCCGCTCCGGCCACCGAGTCCGTCACGATCACGTTCGAGGAGATCGTCGTCGAATGAGGCGCCGTACGGTCACGGCGGGCAACCTGGAGGAGATCCTCCAGGCGACGGCGCCCGCCCAGACGGCCGAGCAGCAGGCGGCGGCCACCCCGGCCGCCGCCCCGCCGCGCCGGGAGGACCACGGGCTGCGCACGGAGTTCGAGTTCGAGCTGCCGCGCGGGTACGTGGACGACGACGGCACGGTGCACCGGCACGGCTCGATGCGCCTGGCCACCGCCCGGGACGAACTGCGGCCCCAGATCGACCTGCGGGTCAAGGAGAACCCGGCGTACCTGAGCGTGGTGCTGCTGAGCCAGGTGATCACCCGGATCGGCTCGATCACGGATGTGCACGCCGGGGTCGTGGAGCGGATGTACGCCACCGACGTCGCGTTCCTCCAGGACTTCTACCGCCGGGTCAACAGCGAGGGCCACACCCGCGCCGCGGTGACCTGCCCGCACTGCGAGGGCGGCTTCGAGGTCGACCTCTCGGGTGGGCGCCTGGGGGAATCGTGACGTACGCCCTTCCCCGGCTCCGGGAGGAGATCGCGTACATCGCCTACCACTTCCACTGGCAGCGCGAGGAGATCCTCGACCTGACCCACGACGAGCGCCGGCAGTGGGTCGCCGAGATCGCTCGCATCAACACCCGTGTGAACGAAGGCGGTTGAACGCATGGCATGGCGGGACAGGCTGCGCCGCCGGGCCGCCGCGCCGGACACCGCACGCCGTCCGGGTGCGGACCGCTCCGGCGCCGCGGAGAACGGTCCGGCCGGCGACGGCCCGGACCGGGGCACATCCGGCGACGGTACTGATCGCGGCGAGTCCGGCGGCCGGGGTTCCTCCGTGCCCGGCGACTGGGACGGCGGCTGGCGTCGCACCGCGCCGCCGCAGCTCACCGTGGCCCGCTCCCCGCTCGGGGTGAGCGACGGGCTCGTCTTCCGTGCGGGCCTCGCCTCCTGGCAGAACCCGTCGTTCGACTCGGGTCTCGGCCACGCGGTGCTGTCCGCCGCCCCGACCGGTCTGGTGCGCGGCGTCGCCCGTCCTGCCACCCCGCAGGCCACCCGGGTCGGCGGGGGTCCACTGCTGCTCCGGGCGCTGCGCCCGGAGGGGGCGGGTGGCGAGGCGGACGGTGCGTTGGATGCCGGGAGTCCGGCATCCGTCGCCCCGCGGACTTCTCGTAGCAGTACTGGAGCGGCGGACGGAGGATCCGGGCGAAAGCCCGCGGTGGCGCGCTCTGGGGGCAACAGCCCGGTAGCGACGGGAAGTTCGGGCGACTCCCCACAGACCCGTGGCCTTAGGTCCGCCGATTCCCCCGCCGCGCTCTCCCCGTCCTCGCCGCCCGTCCAGCGTGCCGCGCTGCCGGGTGCCGATCCGGTCGTGACCCCCGCCGACCCGGACCATCGGACGACGGCCGCTCCGGCGATTCCTCTGGTACGGCGTGTGTCGGTGCTCCCGGGCGCAGCCGCAGGCGGTGGAGCGACCCGGCGCGTGTCGCAAGCGCCGTCCGGTTCCGGGGGCCGTACGCCTTCCGGCCCGGCCGTCCGGGCCGTCCCGGTGGCACCTTCCCTGACTGTCGCCCGGCGCATGTCCGGACCGGTACGCCGCGTCACCGCGCTGCGGCCCGCCGCCACTCCGGCACCCGGCAACGCCACCACCGCCGCCGTACAGCGCGCCGCCGTGAGCGAGCCAAGCCGCGCGCCCCTCGGCGCCCCGACGCGCGAACTGCCTTCCGAAGCCGCGCCGTTGACGGAAATCATTCCGGCGCTGCACACCACGTCCGGGCCGGCGTTGCCTGTCGTCCAGCACCAGGCGGAGGGCTCGGACGTGGTCGGTGCGCAGGGGACGGAGCCGGCTGCCTCCGGCGGCGCCCGGGTGCGCGGTGGTCTGGGTGCGCCGCTGTCCGCGCTGCCGCCGAGTGCCGAGCTGCCCGGCACCACCGCCCTCAGTTCAGGCACCTCGCCCGGTCCGACGCTGCCCGTCGTCCAGCGCCAGGCGGACGACGTGGCCGACACGCCGCGCCTGCACGACAGCGGCGCGCAGAATGCCCCGGACGGCGCCCGCGTGCGCGGCGGCCTGGGCGCTCCGCTGTCCGCGCTGCCGCCCAGCGCCGAGCTGCCCGGCTCCACCGCCCCCACTTCAAGCACCGTCCCCGGCGCGGCGATGCCCGTCGTCCAGCGCCAGACGGACGACACGGCCGGCACCTCGCGCCCGCACGAATACGGCGGCGCCCAGGGAACGGCCCACCGCGCCCACAACGGCGCCCGCGTGCGCGGCGGCCTGGGCGCTCCGCTGTCCGCGCTGCCGCCCAGCGCTGATGTGCCCGGCGCCACCGCATCCCGCGCTCCCGCTCCCGCCGTCCAGAGTGCTCCGGCACAGCAGGACGGCAAGTCCCACCCAACTCCGTTGTCGTCTAGAACAGTTGGCGACCGCACGCCCTCCACCGCCGGAGCGGACGCGCCGCTGCTGGGGGCGGGCGACGTAGTCCAGCGCCGTCCCGCGGACGACTCCTTTGCCGGGGGCGCCGCGTCGCCGGGCGTCGCGGACCACGGGAGCGGGTCCGCAACGCCGTTGGTGATGCCGTCCGCAGCAGCACCCGCGGCTGCCGTAACCCCGGAAAGCCCGGCAGGAGACGTACGACTGCCCGGTACGAGGTCCGGCGGTCAGGCCTCGTCCGGCGGGCAGCGGCCCCGGGCCCCCGGTTCGCCGAGCCCGGTCGTCGTCACCCGAGCCGTAGCCGGGGCGACCGGAGGCGCTCAGCCGCACAGTGCGCCCCCGCTCACCGTCACCCGCCCCGGAGCGCCCTCGAGCCCGGCGGCACCCCGCACCCTGCAACTGCTCCCCGCCCGCCCGCTCACCCTGAGCACCCGGGCCACCGAGGGCGCGGCACCGCCCGTCGCCGCCCGCTCCGGCGGCCGTCCCGTGGTGGCGGCGCGCTGGCCGGGCGTACCGGCTGCCCCGCAGGCTGACCCCGGGCGTCCGACGCCAGGGCCGTCCCCGGTCGCCCCGGCGACCCCGCAGGTCCAGCGGGCCGTGGCCGCGCCGCCCGCCGGACGGGAGAACGCGGGCGTACGAAGCGCCAACTCGGCAGGTCCGGCAGGTTCCCCCAGCCCCGTCCAGCGTGTCCCGGTCGTCCGGCCCGCACCGCCGGGTCAGGGGCCGGTCGGCTCGGCCCCCGCCGTCCCGGCCCGATCCCTGCCGGTCACCGCCCCGCAGGCGCCGCCGCTCGCGGACCGCCCGGCGAACGCCCCGGCATCGACTCAGCCCGTCCCCGTGGTTCTTCCGGTGACCGGCGGGAGCGGCCGGACGTCGACCCCCATCCAGCGCGACATCACCGACACCACCGGCGCCGGCCTGCTCATGGGGGCAACGACGAAGGCGGAGCCGGACCGGGCCCGCGAACGTTCGCGACCGGCCGCCACGCCGTCCGCCGCCGGCCTGCTCATGGGCGACACGGCGAAGGAAGTCCCGGCGCACGGCCGTTCGCGCTCGTCCTCCACCTCATCCGCCTCCGGCAAGAACGCGGAGCAGCGCGCCGAGGCACCGAAGGACCCCGGTCTCGACCTGGACGACCTCGCGCGGCGCCTGCTCGACCCGATGGCCCGGCTGCTCCGCACCGAGCTGCGGCGCGGCCGGGAACGCACGGGCCGCCCCTACGACGGACGCCGCTGAGGGCGTGGAACGTGAGCGCACGGAACGGATGACGCACGCATGACCGACAACATCTTCGCCACGAGCGTGTTCTTCAAGCTCGCCATCGGCGGCAACGACCTGGGCGCCTTCCACACCTGCTCCGGCATGGGCGCCGAGGTCGAGATGGAGAGCTACGCAGAGGGCGGCAACAACGGGTTCACCTGGCAACTGCCCGGCCGCGTGACCTGGTCGAACATCACGCTGAGCCGGCCGGTCACCGCCGATACGGCGAAGATCGCCCGCTGGCTCGACGAGACGCTGAAGCGGGTGACGCCCAAGGACGGCGAGATCGTGGCGCTGAAACCGAACCTGACCCGGATCATCAGCTGGCAGGTGTCCGGGATCGTTCCGGTGCGCTGGCAGGGACCCTCCTTCGACCCCGCCAACTCCGAGGCGGCGGTGGAGACCCTGGAGATCGCCCACCAGGGGCTGCGCCCGTCCTGACCCGCCGTCACGCACCGCTCCCACCCGCCGCCCCTGAGACTTACCCCTACCCCCCCCGGAAAGGAGGTCCCGACATGTGTGCAGCGCTCCGCTCCAGTCGGACCAGGGCCCAGCTGACCCTGAAGGAGCCACCGACCTCCGTCGGCGCGAAGCCCGGCGGGACGATCACGCAGCTCAACCTCCAGTTCAACCCCTCCACGCTGCAGTTGAGCAAGACCACCGAGTGGCGGCGCACCCCGTCCCGGATGGCGGGGGAGTCCGCGCTGCCCGAGTTCGTCGGCAGCGGCCCGCGCACGCTGAGCCTTGAGGTGTTCCTGGACGCCACCGCCACCCACGACAACTCCGTGGAGAAGGCGGTGGAGAAGCTGATGAAGGGGTGCGTGCCGACCAAGGCCAGCCTGGGCCGCAAGAAACCGGCCAGCCCCTGGGTGCGGTTCGAATGGGGGACCGCCCGGACGACCTCCTTCGACGGGGTGCTCTCCAGCCTGTCGGTGTCGTACACGCTGTTCGACGTGGACGGAAAGCCGCTGCGGGCCACCTGCTCGCTGTCCATCGAGGAGGCGAGTGTCGATCCGCCGGGCCAGAACCCGACGTCCGGCGCGCGCACCGCCCGCAGCACGCACATCGTCGTGGCGGGCGACAGCCTGGCCCTGCTGGCCTGGCGGGAGTACGGCGACGCGACGGCCTGGCGGGCCATCGCGGAGGCGAACGACATCGACGACCCCATGGCGCTCGAACCCGGCACCGAACTGGTGGTGCCGGGGCTCAGCGACGCGGGCGCTGAGGAGGAGCGGTGACCACACCCGAGGCACGGGGTGGCCGGTCGTTCGCGGCGGACCCCGTCGTGGAGACGCCCGGCGAACTTTCGCCGATCTGGGCCGCCCAGCTGGTGAGCTGCGTGGTCGACGAGAACGTGGGCCTGCCCGACGCGGCGGTGCTCACCTTCCGCGACCCCGACCACGAGTTCCTGCAGTCGACCGGCATCACCATCGGCACCCCGCTCAAGGTGTCGGTGGTCACCGTGTCCGGGCAGGCGCGCGAGCGGCTGTTCAACGGCGAGGTGACCGGCATGGAGGTCGACCGGGACAGCACCGGCTCGTTCACCGTGGTGCGCGCCTACTCCAAGGCGCACCGCCTGCAGCGGGGCCGGAAGGTGGTGGCGTACCGGAACATGACGGCGTCGGCGATCGTCCGCAAGGTCGCCGCCGGGGCCGGGCTGACCTGCGGGACCGTGGAGGCCGCGCCGGTCACCTACAAGCAGCTCTCGCAGGCGAACGTGTCCGACTGGGACTTCCTGCAGTTCCTGGCGGGCGAGAGCGGCGCGCAGGTGCGCGTCGACGACAAGGGCGTGCTGCAGTTCACCAAGCCCGAGAAGGCGTCCGGCGCGCCCGCGCCCTCGACCCCGGCAACGCGGAACCCGATGGTGCTGGAGTACGGGCGGAACCTGCTGGCGCTGCGGGCCTCCCTGTCGGCCGCGGACGGGGCCTCGCAGGTGGAGGTGCGCGGCTGGGACGTCACCACCAAGAAGCCGCTGGTGGCCCGCAAGCCGTCGGTGAACAGTGACACGGTGGTGCCGGGGCTGAGCCCGGCGCTCGCCGCCCGGTTCGGCAAGTCGTCGAAGCTGACCGTCACGGACACCCCGTACCGCACCCAGGCCGAGACGACCGCGGTCGCCGACGCCGTGGCCGATCAGGTCAGCGCGGGGTTCGGCGAGTTGGAGGTGCTGGCCGAGGGCAACCCCCGGCTGCGGGCGGGCAAGCCCGTGGCGCTCGGCAACGTCGGGCAGGCGTTCTCCGGCAAGTACACGGCGACGGCGGTGCAGCACGTCCTGGAGCCGCACGGCGGATACCGGACGACGGTGTGGGTCAGCGCCAGCCCGGACCGCTCCCTGACGGGCCTGGTGACCGGTGCCAACGCGCCGGGCCGCGGCCCGCGCATGCCGGGTCTGGCGATCGGCGTGGTGACGGACGTACGCGAGCCGGGCGGCGCTCAGAACGGCGGGGTGCGGCTGAAGTTCCCCTGGCTGGACGACACTTACGTCACCGACTGGGTGCGCACCGTGCAGTGGGGCGGCAAGGGCGGCGGGGGAGTGGTGAGCCCCGAGGTCAACGACGAGGTCCTGGTGGGCTTCGAACAGGGCCTGCTGGACAGCCCGTACGTCATCGGCGGCCTCTACAACGGCGTGGACAAGCCGTCGCCGCACGACATCCCGCTGATCGACAAGACCACCGGGAAGGTCAACCGCCGCTCCATTGTGTCGCGTTCGGGGCACCGGGTCGAGTTGCTGGACGCGAGGGCTCCGGGCAGGTCGGGCGTCCGGCTCAGGTCCGCCGACGAGCGCCTCGAAGTGTTCCTCGACAACCGGCGCGACCGGATCGAGCTGACAGTGTACGCCGCGAAGGGCGGTACAAAACCCCTCTCCTCCGTCGTGCTCGACAAGAACGGCATCACCCTGGACGCACGACAGGGCGACGTGAGCGTGTCGGGCCGGAACGTGGACATCAACGGCAGGGTCGGAGTGAAGATCGGCGGCCGCACCGTGGACATCGACGGCAGCCAGTACGTGAACATCAAGGGCCGCACGGGCGTCACCGTCGACGGTGGTCTGCTCGGCGTCCTCAAGGCCAAGCTCATCCGGATCAACTGACCTCAGTCCCCTACCTGCCGCAAGGAGCACCGCATGCCAGCCGCAGTCCGTACCGGTGACCCCACCAACCACGGCGGTGTGATCGCCACCCCGCCGCCCGGCGCGGCCCTGAAGGTGGCGACCGTGCTGATCGGAGGCCGCCCCGCCGCGGTCGTGGGCAGCGTGCACACCTGCGCCATGCCCCCGCACCTGGCCCTGGGGCCGGGCAACGTGATCATGCCCAACCCGGCCGCTGTCACCGCGGGCATGGTCCTCATCGGCGGGCTGCCGGCCGCACGCGCACGCGACCAGACGTCGTGCGGCGCGCAGATCGTGACCGGCGCCATGAACGTCCTGATCGGGGGCGTGTGATGAGCGAGCGGTTCATCGGACGGGGCTGGGGCTTCCCGCTGCGGGTCGGGCCGACCGGCGGCATCGGCATGGTCGAGCGGGAACAGGAGATCGAGGAGGCGATCCGCCTCGTGCTCGGCACGGCACCCGGCGAACGCCCGATGCGCCCCGAGTTCGGCTGTGGCATCCACGACTACGTCTTCGCCCCCGGCGACGGCGCCACCGCCGGACGTATCGCGCAGCAGGTGCGCGAGGCCCTGGAGCGGTGGGAGCCGCGCATCGCGGTGGACGACGTGGTGGTGGCCTTCGACGCGATCGAGGACGGCACCCTCTACATCGACGTGCACTACACCCTGCGTTCCACCAACGACCGGCGCAACCTGGTCTTTCCCTTCTACACGATCCCCTCCGAGGAGGGGGCCGAGGAATTGGTCGCCGACTGATGGCCCTGCCCTCCCCCAACCTGGACGACCGCCGGTTCCAGCAACTCGTCGACGAGGCGAAGCGGTACGTGCAGCAGCGCGCCCCGGAGTGGACCGACCACAACGTCTCCGACCCGGGCGTCACCCTGATCGAGACGTTCGCCTATCTCGTGGACCAATTGCTGTACCGGCTGAACCGGGTCCCGGACAAGAACTACACCGCGTTCCTCGACCTGTTGGACATCCGGCTGTTCCCGCCGGCCGCGGCCGGCGCCGAGGTCGACTTCTGGCTGTCGGCGCCGCAGCCCGACACAGTGGTGCTGCCAGCGGGCACCGAGGTAACGACCGTGCGCGGCGAGAGCGACGAACCCGTGGTGTTCGCGACCACGGACGAACTGCACGTCGTTCCCAGCGAGTTGACGCGTCTGGTGACCGCGCCCCGGACCGGCGAGCAGACCGACCGGACCAGGGAGATCAACGAGGGCAGCGACGTGCCCTGCTTCCAGGCGGCACCGGAGCCGGGCGACGCGCTGCTGTTCGGCCTGCCGACGGCGGTGCCGCGCTGCGTCGTCGCGTTGCACCTGGACAGCCGCGTCGAGGGCGTCGGCGTGGACCCGCGCCAGCCCCCGCTGGTGTGGGAGGCGTGGGACGGCGGCGGCTGGCGGGTGTGCGAGACCGGCGAGGACACCACCGGCGGCCTGAACCGGCCCGGCGAGGTCATCGTCTACGTACCGGCCGGGCACACGGCGTCGGTGATCGGCGGCGCCCGGGCCGGCTGGCTGCGCTGCCGCGTCACCGAGGCGGAGCCGGGCCAGCCGTTCTACTCGGAGTCCCCGACGGTGCGCGAGGCGGCGGTGTTCACCGTGGGCGGCACCATGTCCGTCGAACACGCCGAGACCGTGACCGACGTGCTGCTCGGCACCTCGGAGGGGGTCGCCGGGCAGACGTTCCGGCTCGGCCGCCCGCCGGTCCTCCTCGACGGTGAGCCCCCCGTGGTGGAGGTGTCCTCGGCCGAGGGCTGGCAACGCTGGGAGGTCGTCGAACACTTCGGCCGCTCCGGGCCCGACGACCGGCACGTCCGCGTGGACGCCACCAACGGCGAGTTCGGCTTCCCGCCGGTGCTGCGCGAGCCCGACGGCACGCTGCGGCAGTGCGGCGCCGTACCGCCCAAGGGCGCCCAGATCCGGGTGGCCCGCTACCGCACCGGTGGCGGCCCGGCGGGCAACGTCGCGCGCGGCGCGATCTCCGTGCTGCTCAGCTCCGTTCCGTACATCGCCCAGGTCACCAACCGGGAGGCGGCGCGCGGCGGTGTCGCCGGCGAGACCCTCGCCAACGCCAAGCTGCGGGCTCCGGACGCCCTGCGGATGCAGGAGCGCGCGGTGACCGCCGAGGACTACGAGGTCATCAGCCGCCAGGCGGCGCCCTCGGTGCGCCGGGTCCGCTGTCTGCCCGCCGCGGAGGGCGGCGCGGGTGCGGTACGGGTCCTGGTGGTGCCGGACGCGGTCGCCGACGAGGGCGACGACCGGCTCCGTTTCGAGCAGCTGATCCCCTCCGACCAGGTGCTCGAGGCGATCACCGCGAGCCTCGACGAGCGACGCCTGATCGGCACCCGCCTCGTCGTCGAGCCGCCGGTCTACCAGGGCGTCACCGTCGTGGCCCGGCTCGCGGCGGCACCGGGCGACACCGACAGAGTGCGCGACGCGGCGCTCGCCGCACTGTTCCGCCATCTCAACCCGCTGCACGGCGGACCGGACGGCACCGGATGGCCGTTCGGGCGGCCGGTGCAGTACGGGGAGGTGTTCGGCGTGCTGCAACGCGCCACCGGCAACGCGCTGATCGAGGAGATCCGGCTGTTCGCCGCCGACCCGATCACCGGGCGGCGCGGCGCTCCGGTGGACCGCGTCGACGTGGCCGCGGGCGCGCTGGTCTTCTCCTACCAGCACCAGGTGGTCGTCACGGCCGTCGAGCCGGAGGCGGGGGGATGAGCCGGGCCGCCGTACCCGATCTGCCGAGCCGCCACCCGATCGGCGGGCAACTGCCCGCCCTGTACGCCGACGACGACTTCGCGCAGCGCTTCACCGCCGGCCTCGACACCGTCCTCGCCCCGGTGTTCGCGACCCTCGACAACCTGCCCGCCTACCTTGATCCCCGGGTCGCCCCGACGGACTTCCTGGCCTGGCTGGCGTCCTGGGTGGGCGCCGACGACGACCCGCAGTGGCCCGTGGAACTGCGCCGCGAGGCGGTCGTCCGCGCGGTGGAGCTGCACCGGTGGCGCGGCACCAGGCGCGGCCTGGTCGAAGCCCTGCACCTCGCGCTCGGCGTGCACGCCGAGGTGACCGACGACGGCGGCGCGTGGTGGTCGAACACCGCCGGAGCCGACCTGCCGCCCGAGCCTCCCGGCGAGCCCCTGGTCCGGGTGTGGCCGGACCGCGAGGCGCAGGTGGACGTGCACCGCGTCCGCGAGATCGTCCGGGCTATGTGCCCGGTGCACACCGTCTGCCGGGTGGAGGTCCTGCCCGGCCCACCCGCCGACGAAGGGAGGTGACGCCATGCGCGCATGTCCCGCCTGCGGGGCGTCCAACAGCCCCGGGGACGACTTCTGCGGCAACTGCGGCGCGTACCTGGGCTGGTCGGACGATCCGCCGGCCGCGAGCACGCCAACGGCCACGTCGCCGGAACCGGAGCGGTTGGAACCGCAACCGAGCACACCCTCGCAGCCCCCGGCCGCCCCGGATCCCGCCCCGGCCCCCGCATCGCCTACGGCGGACGCGTCCACGTCCGCCGCACCTCCCCGCACCTCGTCATTGCGCAGCCGGCTGACCGGCCGGACCCGTAGCGAGGCCAGCGGGCCGAGCGCGGCGCAGGCTCCTGCCTCACATTCCGGCGCCGACGAGGGTCCGGATGCCCGGCCCGGCCAGGACGACATGACGAGCCCTCCGCCCCAGGCCGGACCCGCCGACGCCCGCACCGAGCTCTCCGTCCCCGAACACCGCCCGGCGAGCGGCGACGAGGAGACCCCCGGGACCGCCGAGACCCCCCGCACCGACGAAGCCCGAGAAGCTCCCCCCACCACGCCACCCGTGCCGTCGACGCCCGCGCCCACGGCGGCACCCGTGTCCGCCCGCTCAGGAACGGCCGACGGGTCCACAACCGCCGTACCCCGTACCGGAGATGAGCCCGCTTCCCACGTATCCGTTGCACCACCACGACCCCTGCAGGCCCGGGCCGCACCCCCGCACCGCCCCACCGCACCCCCTCCGAGCACCCGGGAAGCGACAGGCCCCCGGCCCCCGGCCGCCCCCGAGGCACCGGCGCCGGAGCCCATCGTGGCGGTACAGCCCGCGAAGCCGCAGGCTCCACGCCCCGTAGTACGGCCCGCAGCGGTGACGGAGGAAGTGGAGGGGAGGCCCTGTCCCTCCTGCGGCACGCCCAACCAGCCGGACCGCCGGTTCTGCCGGCGCTGTGCGGCCCCGCTGAAGCCCACCGCGAAGGCCGACCCGCTGCCGTGGTGGCGGACCGTGTGGCCGTTCCGCCGCCGGGTGCGGGCGAGTTCGGGCCGGGGGGTGCGGCTCCTGGTGATCCTCGCCGTGGTGCTGGCTCTGTGCGCGGGCGCCGTCCTGCTGCTGCCGGCCGGACGCGCCCTGTTCGAGGACACCCGGGACAAGCTGTCCGACCCCAAGCCCGTGACCCCGGCACGCACCAGGGCGAGCGCCGAGGTCCCCGGGCACCCGGCGAAGAACACCACGGACGGGCTGGCCAACCGCTACTGGGGCGCGCCCGCGCCGGGCGCCTCGGTGACGTACACCTTCGACAAGCCGTTCCGGATGGTCGACCTGCTCATCACCAACGGCGCATCCAAGGCACCGGAGGAGTACGCCCGCGAGGGACGCGCACTGCAGATCGACCTTGAGGTGACGACGCAGGACGGCGAGCGGTACGACAAGCAGCTGACCCTCAGCGACAAGCCGGGCTCGCAGCCATTCCCCACCGGAATCAGCGACGTGAAGACGGTACGCCTGGTCCTGCGCTCGGCCACCGGCCTGGCACCGGGCCGCCATCTGGCTCTGGCGGAGGTGGAGTTCTTCCAGCGGTCCTGATCGAGCGACATCGAGCGATACGGAGGCTTCGGCATGCGCGCGAGGAAAGAAGAGCCCCGGTCCCAGGACGGGACCGCCCCGACCCGGGCACCGGGACCGGCTCACGGCCGTCGCACCGGAGCCAGGCTGCCCGCCCGGCGTCCGGCGCCCGCGGCCGTGGCGGCCCTGCAGGGCTCGGCGGGCAACCAGACGGCGGTCCGCATGCTCCGCCGGGGAGGCACGCAGCCGGTGCAGCGCTCCTCGGCGCCCGAGGCGCTGCGCTTTGCCGGAAGTCCGCTCGCCGAGCACGTCCGCGCCGAGATGGAGGCCAGGCCCGGGCGCGGACTTCTCCGACGTACGGCTGCACACCGGCACGGTCGCGCAGCGCTCGGCGCACGAGCTGGGCGCGCGGGCGTAGAAGGCTTTCGGGGGCAGCGCCCGCGGTGAACAGGTCCAGCAGGGCCGGCCAGTGACCGTCGGCGGCCCCGGCACGGGCACCGTGCCGGTGGTGCTGAAAAATGTGTGATCACCATCGCCGCTTCTCACGGGCGATCCAGCCCTTCGTCCGAGCCAGTTGCTGGCGCGTTATCGCTAGCGGCTTCCGCCATGCCGGTATAGCGTTGTGATCAGCAGTCGTGGTTCCGAAGTTCCGTTCGCCCGTGATCGCCATCACGGGCGTTCTTGCTGTTCAGCGCCTCTCCGGACCAGGGCGATCACCTCCCGTGCGTGCAGGGTGCACGCCCGGTTTCCCTCGAAGGAGACAGTCATGGCCAAGGGCACTGTGAAGTGGTTCAACAGCGAGAAGGGCTTCGGCTTCATCGAGCAGGAGGGTGGCGGCCCCGACGTCTTCGCCCACTACTCCAACATCGCCGCCCAGGGTTTCCGTGAGCTGCAGGAGGGCCAGAAGGTCGAGTTCGACGTCACGCAGGGCCAGAAGGGCCCGCAGGCGGAGAACATCCGCCCCGTCTGATCGCGCGCCTCGGTAAGGCCCGGCATCCCGGCTTCGGGACGCCGGGCCTGACTGTCTGTCGGAGTGGTCAGCGGGCGGGATCCGATCGGCCTCTCGGGTGGGTCCCCATGAGCCGCTGTGTCACTGCCCCGTCAGCCAACCGATTCGGCTCCGTCAGCCCCACCACCGCGAACGACGTCCGTGCCGAGCTCGGCGATGTCGTTGACTTCGTGCTGGACGGGGGCCCCTGCGAGGTCGGCGTCGAGTCCACCATCGTCGACGTCACCGGCGAGATCCCGACCATCCTGCGGCCTGGCGGGGTGACGCGCGAGGACCTCGAAGCGGTGCTGGGGTGCCCGCTCACGGTCCCCTCGACCAGCCGCGTCCCAGTGCCGGGCCAGCATCCGTCGCACTACGCGCCGCGGGCGCGGGTCGTCCTTGTCGAGCCCGAGAAAATCGTCGCCGAAGCGCAGCTCGCGCAGGAGCTGGGGCACCAGGTCGGCGTCTTTCTGCCTTTCTCCTTCGCCGACGCTCCGGGGAAGGCGCACGCCGTGGTGGCGGTCCCCGATTCGATGGCCGCTTACGCGCGCGGGTTGTACGGCTTCTTGCGCGAACGCGACCAGCAGGGGTGTGACCTCATCATCGCCTCCTTACCGGTCGAGGAGGGACTTGGACTGGCCATCGCCAACCGGCTCCGCCGCGCCGCCGGCCCCCGGCCCACCGTGTGACCAGCGTGGACGCTGTGTGCTCTCACTGCTCCCGGAGGCGAGGGCGGGGCGTATTGACGGCGAACCCGAGGGGGTCCTCCACGTACACGCAGGTCCTCTGACCGCGGCATATCACGCGGCGCGACCCACGGCCGGGCGGTCAGGACGCGGTGCGAACCGCCGCATCAAGGCCGCGGGAGGCGACGAGCTGTGCACTGCCGTCGGCCAGCCGGTAGGACAGGCCCACCACGCCGAGGCGGCCGTCAGCCACCCGCTCGGCCAGGACGCGGGAGCGTTCCAGCAGCAGGTCCACGGTGTGCTCGATGTGCTCGGCGAGGATCTCGTCGGCTGTCTCGCGTCCGGCGGCGCGGGCTGCCAGCACGCTCGGGGTTACCCGTTCGACGACGTCCCGGACGAAGCCGCCCGGCGTCTGCCCGTTCTCCAGGGCGGAGCAGGCGGCGGCGACGGCGCCGCACGAGTCGTGACCGAGGACAACGACCAGCGGTGCGTTGAGCACTGCCGCGCCGAACTCGATGGAGCCGAGCACCTCCGTACCGGCGACGTGGCCGGCGGTGCGGACCACGAACAGGTCGCCCAGGCCGCGGTCGAAGATGATCTCGGCGGCAAGCCGGGAGTCGGAGCACCCGAACAGCACGGCGAACGGTTTCTGGGACGGTGCGGTCTCGGTGCGGCGGGTGGCGTCCTGGTTCGGGTGCTCAGGAGTGCCGGCGACGAAGCGCTGGTTGCCCGCCATGAGCAGCTCGAAAGCGTCGCGGGGCGTCGGCGTCTGGATCTTCTCGGTCATAGCGGCAGACTACGAGGCGGCCTCAGCGGTCGCACCGCCTGGTCCAGCCGGAGCTCGCCGGATCTGGCCACGCTATCGATTGCGCGGTCCCGAACCGACGGTGTCATCGGCTCCTGCAGCTGACGCGAGCACCCTGATGGCCCGCCGACTCACCCGCGGCCCCAAGAATTTGCCCAACCTCGACCAAGTCCTCGAAGCAGCCTGACCCCAGCCGCCGACGTCAGGCCCCGCCGTCGACCACCAGCTCGTCCTCGGCCTCGGCGACGGTCCCGTACACCCGCACGACGGTGTCCACCCCGGTCATGGCCAGCATCTGCTGCAGTGTCGCCGGCACGCAGGCCAGCACCAGCACGGCGCCAGCCCTCTTCGCCTGCTGCCGGGCCCACAGCAGCACATTCAACCCGGCCGAGTCGCAGAACATGAGCGCGGACAGCTCGAGCACCACACACCGCTGACCTCGGGCGATCTCCTCCAGGGGCCCAGTCCTTCCGGATCCACAGCAGGCCGTCCAGGTCGGCGCGGAGGATGGCGGCCAGGGGGTTGCAGCGGCGTGGGGTGCGTCGTGCTCCTGGTCCCAGGACTGTGGTCGTCGGGACACCGAGTGATGGCCGCGCTTCTCCTGGCCGTTCTTCTGGCAGCCTGCGTACTGAACAGCTTCCTGGCACACCGGCGGGAAGCCGAGCTGCACCGCATCCGGACCGTGCAGTCCACCGAGCTGGCCCGCTACCACGCCATGGACCCACGCGAGTTCGAGCACGCCGTCGCGTTCCTCTGCCAGCGCGACGGCTGCCACGGTGTCCAGGTAGTCGGCGGTGCCGGCGACCTTGGCGCGGACGTCACCGCGACCGCCCCGGACGGCCGGCGGATAGTGATTCAGTGCAAGCGGTATGGGCCGACCACCAAGGTCGGCTCACCGGATCTTCAGCGGTTCGGGGGTACCTGCTACAGCGTCCACGGCGCGCAGGTGGCCGCGGTCGTGACGACGAGCGTGTTCACGCAACCGGCCGTCACCTACGGAGTTCACCACGGCATCCGGCTCTTCGACAACGGGGCGCTCGCCGGGTGGGCATCCCGGACCGGTCCGGCTCCGTTGATGTGACTCCGCCCGCACCCGCTCGACACCCACAGGCAGACGATTTACGCACACCGCACCCTGGGGGGAACCCATGCGTCGCCGCACCACCATCATCACCGCCGCCGCGGTCGTCGCGGCAGGCCTCGGACTTGGTATCTGGCTCGCCCAGCCGTCCTACGACGACATGGTGAAGGACTGCCAGAAGGCGCTGAATCCGACGGCGACGAAGACCCACCGGCCCGGGGCGTGTGACGGGTTGAAGCAGGACGACTACGACACTCTCCTGATGGCCTGGACGCTGCAGCATGCGATCAAGGACATGCCCAAGGGGGAACGGGACGTGCTCGACTACTACGACGACGGCTCGATCAACGGCAGCCTCACCGACGAGCCGTAGACCGAACACGCTGCGGCCCCGCACCGGATCGTCCGGGCGGGGCCTTCGTCATGCGATGGGCTCCAGATGCTCCCCCAAGGGCTGAGAGAGGGTCAAGGTGGACCAGGGCGAGGAGGAGGCGGCCGAGCGCCGTGGCGTGGAGCATGGTGCGCGCGGCGCTGGCGATCCGACGGGTCACCCGGGCCGGGGAGTGGGCATTGGTGGAGCCGTTGCTGCCGTCTGAGAGGGTGGGGCCGAAGGGCGGACGTTGGGAGAAGCATCCGCGGCGGCGGATCGTGGACGCCATCTCCTACGTCGTGCGGACCGGGGGCGCCTGGCAGAGGCCGACGGCAGCTCCCCAGCCGCCGCTCGACAAGTACCGCCTGTCAATGCACTGACCTGGCAGCGCGCGGCTATTCGGCCAGGCTATCCGCGTGCCGGGCGGCACTCTTCACGGCCTGCTCCAGCTCGTACCGCTTCGTGTCCGTTGACCTGGCGTGCGCCGTTACGGCCGCCTCGGCGGCCTCGGACGCCTCATGTCAGAGCCCCCGCTGCTGCTCGTACTCCTCGCCGGTCAGGCCGGCCAGACGGGCCCGCTCCGCCTCAGCGCGAGGCTCCGACTCGATCAGGCTGACGGGGATCTCCACTTGCCCGATCGTAGGCCGGGCGCAAGGAGCCATCGCCTCGACCCGCGCGAGGGGGGCGCACGGGGCGCAGCTACGGTCGCCTCTCCTCGTGCCGGCCGCACCGGCCGGCAGTGGCACCCGGTCACCTCGACCGGCCTGCAGGGGCCGCCGCCACTCCCACATGGATGAGCCCAAAGCCCCCATCTGAGAGGCGTGACGTTGGCTGGGATGCGGGGTGATGAGGTGCGCGTGAGTCTGATTGCCATGTGGGAGCGCGGCGGATCGTCGTGTCCGCTGTCTAGGACAGCGATGCAGGTCCGACGGACGGCATGGATCGAGCGGCAGGAGGGCGGGCGGAGGTGTGGAAAGACTGAACGCGCGAAGCAACCGCCGGGGCGGCGCAGGGCAGGACGTGGAAGCCGTCCTCGACGAGCTGTACACCACGCCGCCGTCCGACTTCGTCGCTCGACGGGAGACGGCGGCCGCCGTCGCGAAGGCAGCCGGCCGGGTGGACGATGCCCGCCGGATCCATGCCGCCCGTCGCCCCACCCTCGCAGCCTGGGCGGCGAACCTTCTGCTGCGCTCCCAGCCGGAAGAGAGCCAGCAGTTCCTTCACCTGGGGCAGGCACTGCGGGAGGCTTACCGTGCGCTGGACGCCGACGGACTGAAGGATCTCTTCGCGCAGCGCCGCCGTGTCGTATCCGCCCTGTCCCGGCAGACCGCGCAGCTCGCCCGCGAGGCCGGACACCCGCTGTCGGAATCGGTTCAGCAAGACCTCGAAGCGACCCTGCGTGCGGTGCTCGCCAATCCGGACGCAGCCGACCAGTGGGCGGTCGGCCGCCTGGTCAACGCCCTACCCCACCATCAAACTTCCCGGGCACCGTACCGCCGGCCGAGAAGCCGGGCACCAAGAAAAGCGGACCTCAGCGCGCCGCGAAACGCAGCCGCGCCGAGCGCAGAGGCTGCCCGTCCCGCGGCCGCGGCAACGCCCTGCACACGGGCGCCGACAACTGGCCCGACCTCGACGCCCACGCCTGCGTGACCGTCACCGAGTGCCGATGGCGCGATCAGGGCCTGTGCGACTACCGCGAAACCAGCGAGCGGCGCGTGCCGCCATTGCCTCCAGGACCGGATCGGCGAAGTTGCTGACGGCTGGTTCCGTCCGCCCGTACGCACACGACCTGGCCAACTTGCTCGGCAGGCCCGCGGACGACCCGGGCCACGGTCGCCGGGTCCGTGGCACCTGCCAAGGCCAGGGACCCTCCACAGGTCAGGCCGATGGCGAAGGCGTCAGTACCCAAAGGACTCCAGCGTGCAGGCGCCGGATGCCAGGGCTTCCTGGCACAAGTCGTACACGGCGCCCTCCACGCAACTGCCGGACGCACTTCCGATGACAGCCCTGTCGACACCTACGGCCAGCGCTGAACCCGGTGACCGGGGAGCGCTCCCGTGGACCGCCACCACGGTCGCGACGGCGAAGGCCCGACCCTCCTCGTACCAACGGAGCAACTGGTCTCTCAGGTCCAGCACGGTGCTCCTTTCCCTGGTCGATGGTCCTGAGACGTGCAGACGCGTCTTCACATACGTTCCGCGGCCGCCTTGATCGCTTCCCGGATGCGGTTGTAGGTGCCGCAGCGGCAGATGTTGCGGATCTCGTCGAGGTCCGCGTCGGTGATCTCGTGGCCGGCCGCCCTGGCCTGCCTGACCTTGGCGACGGCGGCCATGATCTGTCCGGGCTGGCAGTAGCCGCACTGTGCCACGTCGTACTCGAGCCAGGCCTCCTGCATGGGGTGCAGGTCGGCGTCGACGGTGTCGGCGAGGCCCTCGATCGTGGTGATCTCGTCGTCCGGGCCGATGTCCTTGACCTCGACGGAGCAGGGGTTGAACGCCTTGCCGTTGACGTGGGACGTGCAGGCCTTGCAGACGTTGATGCCGCAGCCGTACTTCGGGCCGGTCACGCCGAGCACGTCCCGCAGGACCCACAGCAGCCGGACGCTGTCGTCGACGTCGACGGTGACGGGCTTGCCGTTGAGGATGAAGGTGTGGGTGCTCACGTGGGCTCCTCAGAACGTGTGGCTCAGGCCGTCGGACGGCGACTGGGGGACCGGCGGGACGAACGGCTTGACCTCGAAGTCGACCGTGCTGTGGTTGACCGGGAAACGCGTCGGGACCGTGCCGGTCGCCCGCGCGTAGGCACACGCGACCGCCGCCACGGACGCGGCCACGCCCGCCTCGCCGGCGCCGCCGGGCTGCTGCGAGTCGGAGGGCATCACGACGCACTGGAAGTCAGTGGGGACGTTCCACTGCCGGGTGTAGAAGTAATTGTCCCAGCTGGCCTCGAGGAAATGCCCGTTGCGCAGGTGCAGGCTGCTGGTTAGAGCGAGCGCAATGCCGTCCGAGACGCCGCCCATCATCTGGGCCTCGAGCCCCTTGGGGTTGATCACGAGTCCGGCGTCGACGGCGATGACCGCCTTTGTGACGCGTGGCCCGGTCGCACCGTTCGGCACCTTCCGGTTCACCGTCTGAGGGCGGCAGTCGATCTCGACGAGCACGGCGGTCGCGCCCTTGTACTCGCTGTGGATCGCGATGCCCTGGGCCGTTCCCGCGGGCATCGACCGGCCCCAGTCACCCACCTCGGCGACCTTCTTCAGCGCCGCCTTGACCCGCGCGTTCTTCAGGAACGCGAGCCGGAACTCGAGCGGGTCCTTGCCCATCTTCTTCGCGAGCTGGTCGACGACCAGCTCGTTCGCGCACGCCACGTCGGGGGAGTAGATGTTGCGCATGCTCCCGGTGTTGAACCGGGAGTCGGTCTCGCTGAGCAGTTGCGTGACGACACCGAAGTTGTACGGCAGCTCCTGGGTGAGCGTGAAGATCGTCTCCGAGAACGCCAGCCCGCCGAGCCCGGTGGGCAGCCGGTCCGCCGTCGCCGTGATCATCTCGCCGAGCCCGTGACTGAAGTCGGTCACCACACTCGTGTGCCGCTGCTCGAAGGTGAGCACCTGTCCGGCCAGATACGTGGCCCGGATCCGGGACGTGGCCATGGGGTGCACGCGGCCCTGCCGGGGCTCGTCCGCGCGGTGCCACATCAGCTTGACCGGCTTGCCCATGGCTTTGGAGATCTTCGCGGCCTCGATCGCGGCGTCGCCGAAGAGTTTGTGCCCGAACGAGCCGCCACCCGTTATGACGTTGACCGTTACTGCGGTCTGCGGCAGTCCGACGGCCTTGGCGATGTCGCCCTGCGCCACGATCGGTGACTTCAGGCCCGCCCACACCGTCGCCCGGTCGATGCGGACGTCGGCGATCGCGCAGTTCGGCTCCAGCGCCGCGCTGCTGCGGAACATGAATGTGAAGTCCGCCTCCACCGTCTTGGCGAGCAGCGGGATGTCCGGGACCGCCAGCGGCAGTTCGGCCTTCCGCAGCCGCGCTAGGATCGTCTCGTCGGACTCACCCTCCACCGAACCGGCCGCCCACTCCACTTGGAGCGCCCGCACCGCGTCGATGCACTGCCCGAACGTTATCGCGCGCACCGCGACCCCGGTGTCGACCACGGCCACGTCCGTGACCCCCGGCAGCGCGAGCACCTCCGCCTTGTTGCGCACCGACTTCGGCGACCCGTTCAGCGTCGGAGGCCGGCACACCATGGTCGGCAGCGCGTCCGGCACCTGCAGATCCATCGCGTACTTCTTCTGCCCGGTGACCGCGAGCCGCGCGTCGTCACGACCGTGCGGCTTGCCGATCACCGAGAACTCCGAGACCGGCTTGAGCTCGGCCTCGACCATCTTGACCGTGCTGCTCGCGGCTCTGACCGCCAGCTCCCCGTACGACACCGACGATCCGTCCGGCGCCGAGATCACCCCGGCCTTGGACTTCAACAGGCCCACGACCGAGCCGAGTTCGATCGCCGCGGCTTCGAGTAGCGCCTTGCGGGCAATCGCCGCGGCCACTCGCACCGGGGTGAACATCGACACCGTGGTGTTCGACCCGCCCGTCAGCTGGTTGAGCAGCAACTCCGGACGCGCCGGTGCGAGCGTCACCCGTACCTTGTCGACGGGCAGGTCGAGCTCCTCCGCGATGATCATCGCCGTGGAGGTGGTGATGCCCTGTCCGACCTCCATGCGCGGCAGCTCGAACGACGCCGTGCCGTCCTCGTGCAGCACGATCTTGATCAGTGCGGACGTCGGCCGCGCGGCGTCGGTCTGCATGTCCTCCAGGTCGTACAGCTCCGGGATCTGCGGCACGGAGGGCACCGCCGCGTGAGCGGGCGCGCCCAGCGGGAGTTCGGCGGCGACAGCCAGGGTGGCACCGACCAGCACATACCCCATGAACGTGCGGCGTCCGATCGGCGCGCGTTCACCGCGACCAGAGGTGCGGCTCCCCTGGGCAGGGATGTCGGTCATCGGGCCTTCCTTTCTGATCCGGTCGTCCGCTCTGCTGCCCAGGTGTCAGCCCTCATCGGCGAACGGAACGAGGGTTTCCGTATGCGGGCGGGTCAGAGACTAGGTCCGCAGCACGTCGTGGTCTAGTGGCCGAGCACCAGTGAACTGGGCCAGTGAACTGTGCAGGGACACAACAGGTCGCGATCGCTCGACGCTGATCGGCGAGCCACCTCAGTCAGAGTCCGCCAGCCGAATATCCCGCCTACCAAGGCCTCACAGAACGACGGTGCCGAGACGTGCGGCCTGCAGGGGGAACTACCGCTACTGAGGTTGAACTCGTGGTGTCGCAGAGGCTGACGGCTCGTCGGGCGTGCGGTATGGCCGGGGCATGCGGTATCCACAAGGGGGCGGGGTGACCGCCGAACGCCAGTAGTTTCGCGAGTTGGGCCTTGATCGAACCGGTCTTCACAGCCTGGCGAGCCGGCCGGACCGGCCCTGGCACGGTGGCCCGCGTCCACGACTTGCGGGAGATCGTGAACGCGATCCTCTACGTGAACCGCACCGGCATTCCGTGGGAGTCCTGCCGCACGACTTCCCGCCGTGTAAGACCGTCTACGACTACTACGCAAAGTGGGAATCGGACGGCACGACCCAGCAGGTCCACGACCTGTTACGCGACAAGGCCCGCCGATTCCACGGCCGCCGTGCGGAGCCGACCGCGGCCGTGATCAACGCGCAGAGCGTGAAGACCTCGGCAAACGTCGATCGGGATGGCGATGACCATGCCGACCCCAGGCGCGAGAACGGAAACGGCACTCAGCGCGGTGAAGACGGCCAGCCCGCCGACGAACACCTCATCGATGTAGTCCCCGAGGATGGCCTCTGCCGCACTGTCATTGAAACCGACTGCGTACGCCATGGCCAGCGGCATGAAAGCCGCCACGGCGACGGACATCAGCAGATAGCCGACGTTCTCCATGGCGGCCTGGGCGACCGGCACACCCCGCACCACCCGCTTCACCACCGATATCAGCCACTGCACCATCGTGAACACGGCGGCAAGCGCGAAGACGAGACCGTACAGGCGTAAGAAACCGGGGTTTCCCCAGTCGATTTCCATCATGACTAGTTCCCCTTGCCGTTCTTGGGGGAGGACGGCTTCTTGCCGGTGAGTTCTTCACCGAACGCGGAGAACATGCCCTTCGTTCCGGACCGCAGCTTCCCCTCCAGGTAGCCGAGCGGGTCGGTTGCGAAATCGACGGCTCCGCTCGCAGTGTCGACGACGGTGTCGGCCCCCGACTTGTCGTACAGCCACTTGCTCCCCTTATCCGCCGTATCACAGACCAACTTCCCGCCCGGCAGATTGCACGGGCTGAGCGAGCCGAGACCGCCGTCGGCCCGTGCCTTGGGGGCTGCCGGGCCGGCCACCACAAGGCAGGCAGCGAACAGGGCGGCGACCATCGGCTGCGCGATCCGCCGTACGACGTCAGCCTGCATAGCGCGGTGCCTCGAATTCCTGGGTGGCCAGGCGCATCTCGTCGGTGGACGACACCGACTGGTCGGCCGCGACCAGCGGAGTGGGACCGTCGGCCTGGTCGATCGTCGCGACCTTCCAGTCACCGTCCTGCCACTGCAAGATCAGCGTGTAGGTCGAGTAGGTACCGGAAACCGGCATCTTCGACTTGTCGGTGGGCACCCCGACGACCTCGCTCATCCACACCCGCACCGTGGCCGAGTCCTGAGAGAACGAGCGCACGCTCGTGCCGAGGGACGCGGCCCGCATGACCAGGTCGGGCGCGCTCTGCTCACTCACGCCGAGCGCCGCCAACAGACCCTTGACCGTCTGGTCGTCCTGCGCCTGCTGGCCGCCCAGCGCGGAGCGCGCCATCACCGTCTTCAGCACCTGGTGACGCAGCGCACGGTCGCTGAAGTACCCGGGCGAGGACCGGGCGACCTGGTAGTTGACCGCGGCCGCCGCGGCGCCGTCCTTGGTCCGCGGATACCCCACCGGGACACCGCTCTTGACGGCCCTCGCCTTCAGACCGGGGCCGCTGCCGCCGGCCTGGGAGGTGGGGGTGGAGTTGGCAGGCGTCTCGGCACCTTCCTTGCCCTCCTTGCCCGCGTTCCCACCGAACAGGGTCAGTGCCATCCCGAGGGCCAACACAATGCCGAAGACGATCGCGCCGATCTTCAACCGGCGCCACGGGAACGCCACCGCGGCTCCGGGGGGCTCCGACGCCTTGGCCGTCAGGGTCCGGGTTCCAGTCTGCTTCTGGTTGCCGGCCATCAGATTCCGAACCCGTAGACGATGCCGAAGAGAGTGGACATGGAGGCGACCGCGAACAGGCCGAGGAGGGAGCTGGCGACCATCGTCTGCCCCTTCTTCATCTCCATCGTGTTGTGCTGCTGACTCCCGACTCGGATATGAACCGCTCCAACAATGGCGCTTCAGAGCAGGAAGGGAACGGCGCCGGCCATAACCACGCCGACGATGATCTTCGCTTTGGTCCCGATGGCGCCAAAGACATTCCAGTCGGGCTTGATCCCGTTCGTGATGCCGTCAATACCGCCGTCTGCGGCGAACTGCATCACCTGTTGTGTTACCTGCACAAATCCCTCCCAGGCCGCGAAAGCCTGCCCCAGTCCGCGTGAAGGACCCGGACAACCGGTCGTCGACAGCAAGGCATTCACGCATTGCATCAAACGCCTCCAGTCGAATATGGAGAGGCGGCTTTAAACGCCTCTTCTGCAGATGCGTTGACGCACCCGCTATTCAATGCCCTAAAATCCAGCGCAAGTTGTCGCTTCCCTGCTGCTTTCACTCGGCGCAGACGCTAACCGTGCACCGCACGGCTACGTAACGGCGCATTCGCAGCCCTGGGACGCCTAGCTAGTCGGGCTCACCCCATGGCACGGGAAATGCGGTCTCCGTCCCTCGTGACGGGATGCGCATCGACGACAGAGGACCGAGATATGAGCAAAGCCATCGGCATCGCCGGGGGTGCGATAGCGGCGATGTGCGATGGAGCGCTCTGCCTGCCGCTGATGCTGGGCGTCGGCGAGTCGGATGACGGACCCAACTGGGAGGACTCCTGCACACCCGCGAACGCGGCGATGCAAGTGACCAGCAAGGATCAGGACATACCGGCTGCGGAGCCCGGGGGGCAGGTCACGGTGCCCCTGAACCCTCAGGGAAAGCAGCAGAGCGTCAACTGGACGCAGGAGCAGAAGCGCAACGCCTCGAAGATCACCGTCAGCACAGGCCAAACCGTCAAGGCCCGCCAACAGATCGGTCTTTCCGGCGCCACCGGCAACGTCACCGGCCCGCACCTGCACTTCGAAGCCCGCACCGGACCCGCCTACGGATCCGACATCGACCCCAGCGCCTATCTCCGCAGCCACGGCCTCTCGCTCTGACCCCTGAAGGAGGAGGGCCCGCAACACCACGCCGCGGGCCGCACACCATGAACACCGGCACCCGCTACCAGGTCCACATCAGCCGCGACGGCCAGCTCCACATCGACAGCGAACCGCAGGTCGTCCCCGACGGAGTCGACCCCTCCCACGTTGTCATCCAGATTCTCCACATCGAAGCAGCGGGCAGCGGCCTGCCGGTCCTCGTGCAGGTCCACGACGAACGCACCAGCTCGCGGTTCGACATGCAGGTCAGGCCCGACGGAACCACGCAGGCCCCGGGAACCCCGGCAGCTGCGGCTCCGCAGCCAGTGCCGGCCGCGCCTCCGCAGCAGCTGGGCAGTCTCTTCGACCGGCTCGCCGTCGCCCAGGCCGCCGGTCGCGCCCACGACTTCGACATGGCCATACCAGCCGCTGACGAGATCCTGCAGCAGCTCAGAGCTGAGCAGGGCCACACGGCGGCCGCGACGCTCGAGGCGGCACAGTTCCGCGGCGATCTGGCATACCTGAGCGGGGAATACGCCTTCGCTACCGCCTCCTGGACGTGGCTCGCCCTCGCTTGGTTCGACCGGCTCGGACCGGGCAAACGGCGTACCCAGGTGGCAGCGCAGAACGCCGCCCAGGCATGGATGCAACTGCCCCCGCACGAGGCAGGGGCTCTAGCTTCCGGACCTGGTCAACATGCTCCTGGAGGTGGCTGCCCCGGAGCGCACCGTAACCATGCGCGCACAGATCGCCGATCGACTCGGACAGCCGAGCACCTAGTCACAGCGCATACGCACCGGGTCTTGACAACCTGACAACATCAATGCGCTGCTACAGTCATCTGCGAGCATAACTACCTGACCAGCAATAGGGATTGACGGCAGAGGAGGCGGGATCATGCGGAGCCTGATGGTGTTCTTCCAGGACGTCTGCACCCTCGGCTTCGTCGTCATGCTGCTGGCCAGCGGGCTGTTGTATGTAGCTCACGACGGCCTGAGCATCGAGCCGGCACAGTCTGTTGGCCTGCTGGTCCTGTTTCTCGGTCTGCTTCTGGTCACCGAGCGCCAAACGACCGGGCGCTGGTGCAGGTGGTCCCGCCGGTAACGGCGGCCCTACCGTCCCGGGCCGAGGCCCCGCGCGAGCTGCCATCATGGGCACGGCGAAGACCCCGCCGGGGCGGGGTCTTCACTGTGCGGTCAGCCGCGGTGGCCGTGGCAGGGGTGTCAGGTCACGTCGACGTAGTCGCCGGCAGAGTTGCTGGCACCGGTGGTGGTGTTGCCGCTGTACCTCCAGCGCCAGGTGCCGTCCTGGGAGGCTGTCACGGTGGTCTTCAGGTGGCCGGTACTGCTGGCGGTGACCGTCTTGACGGTGGAGTAGCTGTTCGAACCGGCGGGCTTGAACTGCAGTTTCACCTGCCGGTCACCGTAGTTGTCGTAGCGGTGCCGACTCCAGTTGGCGCGCTGCACGGTGCCGGTGACGGTGATCTGCTTGCCCTTTGCGACGGGTTCGGGGGACGCGTTCGCGTTCTGGATACGCGAGGCACGCTGGAGGCGGACCGTCGCGGAGAGCAGGTCGGTGTCGTAACCGCCATTCTTCTTGATGCCCGTCCCGAGGGTCCTCCACGCCGCGGCGTCACTGTTGACGAGATGGTTGCCGTTCCCGCCCGGTATGTCGTCCGGGTCGATGGTCATCGTCTCGTCGCAGTGGCGGAAGGTGTAGCCCCCCGCGGAGGATGTCCTGCAGCTCCACCGAGTCGTGGAGATCGCAAGCAGGTACTTGGTGGACCCGTTGGTGCGGTACGCCTCGACCCACCAGTCGTCGAGCGACACGCTGCTCTTGACCGTATAGGTCAGCGGGGCCTCGACCTCGGCACTGAGACCGACGACGATGGGCTTGCCGTCGTTGAGGACGACGTTCGAGAACGAGATGTCGCCTTCGGCCGCGTGTGCCGCCGGCGCCGTGAGCCCCACGCCCACCAGCGCCATACCCCCGGCCACCGCCGCGGCCGCTACCCGCCGCACGATCGCCGGAATTCTCCGCTGCACAACAGCAGACTTTGCAGTGATCAATCCCCACCTGAGTCCAGTATGCGAGCGGCGGATCGACTGCCGCCGCCGGAACTCTAGATCATCCAGGGGCGGACATGCTCGGCTAGACCGCGCCCGGCCAGGCCCCACCGACCCCGGCTGTGACGCAGCTCCTGTCGCCCCCGGGGGAGGCCGCCGTACCGTTATCCGCACCTCCCCGCCCGGGCGCGCAGTGCCCGCGACCGGATCACCCACACCGGAACACCCAGGACAGGCGGGCATACGCACAGGACGGTCCACCATGCCCACCGCGCTCTCGCCCGTCATCGCCGCCTCCGCACGCTGGCTGCTGGCGGCCTTCCCCCCGGCCACCGGCCCGCTGAACCAGGCCCTGGCCGAAGCCCAGGCAGGCCATGCGGCCACCATCGCCGCCGCCCTGCGCTACCCCACCGCGCTGGACGCCGAACTGCTGGACCTGCTCGGCCCCGGCGGCTCCGGCCGGCTGGACTTCGTCACCGGCGCCGACGCACCCCCGCTGACGGACGCCACCCACGCCTGGCGCACCCAGGTCGACGAGACCGTCGTCAGCTGGGCGGCCTGCCTGCTGGCCGACGCCGACCTCGCCGCCCTGGCCGCCGCCTGCCTGGCCGCCACCCACCACGGCCCCGACAGTGTGGGCGACGCGCGCCGGCTGACCATCCCCAGCCCGCGCGACCACCGCGCGGCCCCCCTGCTGCGCCACCCGGACTTCCTCGGCCCGATCGCGGACCTCCACCGCGAGACCCTCCTCGGCCTCCTCGGCGCCGCCCCGGCCGTCACCGCCCCCGAACCCGGGTGACCACCGAGCCCGTACGACCACAGGCAGCCGGCCACCGTCGGGCCGCCGCGGCCCGTCGCGCTCAGGGCGCCTTGAACAGAGCCGGGAAACGCGGAGCGAGCCAGGGCTTGCGCCCCCGACCAGGATGCGGCCCTGAGCGAGGGGACCCCACTGGCCCCGGCGCCCGAGCGCCATCAGGAGAAACGTGACCGGCTCGATGAGAGAGGGCTTCACACGCTGAGTTCTTGTGGTAATCGTCCACCGCGGGGTCGTCCAGGAAGCCCTGGAGCAGCCTTGAGGCCGCCTCTTCGTGCCCGGCCAGCTCGCTCAGCCGCCCGGCGGCCTCGATGCGGACGTAGATCTCGTGAGCGGGGCTGGTGAAACTGCTGAGCAGGGTGACGCCCTCCTCTTCGTAGCCGTCCAGGCCGGCCAGCACACGGGCAGCAGCGCACCGGCACTTGTAGATGCGAGTGGGTTCGGTGGCGAGGGCTAGAAGCAGTTGGGCGGCCTGTTCAAGATGTCCGTCCAGGCCGGCCAGCGCTTGGGCGGCATCCACCGGCTTGCTCCAGTCCCACCTGTCCGGGGCGGGCTCGACTGCGAGAGCGGCGAGAAGTCGGGCTGCCGTTTCCGCATGGCCGTCCAATCCGGCCAGGTTCCGGGCCGCCAATGTGCGCTCGCCCAGGTGGTGCGAGGGGTCGGCCGCGGACGCGGCGAGGATGCCGGCGGCTTTGCTTTGGTAGCCGTTGATCTCCGCCAATTCCACGACGGCCTGCACTCGGGGATACACGTGGTAGGCAGAGTTGCGGTAGGGGGTCTCCGAGGCGAGGGCAGCGAGCAGCGCGGCACCTTCCTCGCGATGCCCGTGGAGCCCGTGGAGATTGGCCAACAGTCGAGCCGCCTCTCGACGGCAATCCTCGTCCCACCATGTGCCGTCTGCAGCAAGGGCGGCAAGGGCGCGGCCCAGGGCACGCACCGAGGCGGGATGTGGGAATTGCTCGATGACGGCTGCGACGTCCAGGCAGTCCCTCGACCGGATTGGTTCACCAAGTGCCTCCAACGCTTTGCTTGTGGCGGCTGCGATGTCGTCACCCGGAGTGAGAAGCCGGTCGAGGAGGAAGCCGAAGTAGGACTGTCTGCTCAATACCCACACCCACAGAGGCTCGCCGGTGGACGTTTCCTCGCCAAGGAGAAGGCTGTGCAGCAGGGGGGCACGCGCAGTGGCGTCGCGGGTGGCATGACGTGCGGCGTGGTACTCAAGGAGCGTCTGATGAAGGAGGTTGAGGTCGCCCGAGTGCTGGGTGAGCAAGCCGGTGGGACGCAGGAGATCGCCGAGGAAGGCGTTCCAGAGATGTTCTTTGACCGTGGCGGGACGTCGGGCTGGTAGCAGGGACGCCAACAGTTCAACCGTCGCTGTGCTGTTGCCGTTGATCCTCTCGTGGGCGAGATGGTCGATCAGTTCGGGCAGATGACCGCGTACATGGTGGGCGGATTCCTCGGCAGCCTGTACGTCCCTGAGGATCTGGTGGCGGCTCTTGAGTGCGCGGATTGCCTGGTCCTGGATAGCGGCGATGCGCTTGTGAGTGTTCTGTTCGTAGATCAGCTCGACGAACGCCTGATAGATGTCTGTGCGGCCCGACAGCAGGAGGCGGCTGGGGTTCGCCACGTACAACTGGCAGAGCATGGTAGCCATCAGGGGCGTACGGGCCAGCACGTCGAGCTGTGACCGGCTTAGTGCAGCGGCGAAATCTGTGGCGTGACGTTCTGGTTCGCCGAGGTCACTGAACCATGCCTTGGCGTACTCGTGCAGATTGTGAGGGGTGAAGGGGTGGAGTTCGAAGCGCGGTACACCCGGGCCCAGGACGCGGAGATCCTCTGCCGGCAAGGGGCGGCTGGCGACGAGGAACTCGTATAGCGTCGGCTCGGTTGCGGCGGCTGTTGCGAGGGTCTCCAGCACCCTGATGCGCTCCTTGTCGGGGAGCTCGTCGAGACCGTCGACCATCACGAGCCACGACACCCCGGGACGCGGCTGATGGCGGAAGAACTCCGCTGTCAGCTCGTCCAGCAGGCCGAACTGTGCCGTCCGGTGGTCGTGGCACTGGCCAGTGCGGCAGGTAGCGGGGCCGTACCGGTGAGGGTAATGGCATTCACCAGGACGGGGACTGTCCGTCCCGCTTCCTCGCTGAGCCACCGGTCGGCCGAGTCGGCTATGTGGACGCGCAGCAGGCTGGACTTGCCACCACCGGGCCCTGCCAGGAGCAGGCGGAGACCGCAGCTCGGTTCGAAGACCCCACTGGTAGGGATCGTGGGGCCCGAGCAAACGGCCGCCGCTTCGCCGCCGTCGCTCTCCAGGCGTTGTGCCCGCTGGCGTACATAGGCCTCGGTCAGCAATGGCAGGCCCGTATCCCCGAGGAGGCTGGGGTAGGGTTGCTTGGCGGCTGCCTGCCGGACAGCCCTAAGGTAGCGGCCCAATGGGCGCGAATCCACCGCCACAGCTGGTGCCTTGCGGGTGTCACGGGCCAGCTTATGATCGCTTTCAGCCTGCAACTGCTCAACTTTGTCAGTGAGTTGGTATTCACGTAGCTGCCGGGGCCTGGTGACGCCCAACGCGCGGTAGTACACCGCCATGACATGGTCTCGCACCGGCTTGGTCAGCGGATCACCGGCGAGCTCCCCCACCAGGTCCAGGAGCGCCGCCACCACGGGGCGGTCAGGAACTCGTTGCCCGTTGCCGATCCTGCTGAGGGTCGTTTCGCTGAACCCCGACCCTCGCCGTCGAAGCCGTTGACTGATTTCGGCGTAGCCCAGACCGCGCTCCTTCATCGGCTCGAAGAACTGCACTCGCATGATCTCGGCGAACGCGAATGGTGCTCACAGGTACGTGCCCATCCACTCGTCAGTACAAGATGCGCCACGAGGGGTAGCGGCGGACAGTTAGCCGCTGAACGCGGCGTGAGACACCTGGGCGGGGCCGAGCCTCAGCACCGCGTGGCGCGGTGGCCGGGGGCGGGGCGGGCATCGGGCAGGGACACGCCGCACGGCGCCGAACCGGAACCTGACGCACTGGTCACCCGCGCCGACCGACTTGTGCAGAACGTCAAAGTGCGACCCGCGGGTTTGTACACATACGGCTCATGACGAGGCTCCGGGAGAATCCCCTACTCTGACCTCATACGTCAGGCACTCCTGAACTCGTGGGCGAACGACAGCAGTTGGAAATCCCCTGGACCCTGAAAACGGCGTGTCAGGATGCCCGCACGGCGGCTGTCCAGCCCCATACGTCCCACGATCCGACGCCACGACGCAGCACATCGGTCGCGCCTGCTCGCCCGGAATCCTCACCGGACGCCGACGGGCAGGCCCCGATCCTCGGAAGGCCGGGCAATGACACTGCACATGGACGGCACAGCAGTCCTGATCCTGCTGGTCGCGACGGCGGCGGCGGTGGCCGTGTACCGCCTCAGGGACCAGGCCACGACGGGCGGCGGCCCGCATGCACGCGATCTCGTGAGTGCGATCTGCGTCTGGGGGACGGTGGTCGCCGCGTTGGTGGCCCTGTTCGCGTTCTCACCCCCGGCGCCGACGGACGGCGACTCACGGGCGCCGACGCAGACCACGTCCTCCGCCCCGTGAGTTCCGCAGGCCCGCTCGCCGGGGAACCACTGGCTCGTACGCGGCGGTGGCACTCGACCCTGACGCCCATATCATCCTTGAATGACCGACACAGCCGGAGCATTCGCTGTCGCTGCTCTCAGCTTGGCCGTGTCTACGGTGTCCCTCAGTTGGCAAGTCGCTAGCCACTTCTTGAACGGCGCCCGGGTGCGCTGCGAACTGTCGATCGCGATCCATGACGATGGAGATCCTGTCCCGTCCATCGTCTCGGAGGTTGTCGATCGCACTACAACGGACCTTCAACGCATCCAGGGCTCAGAGTTCGAATCGCACGTGCACGACGCATTCAGTGTGGTCGTACGCAACACTGGGCGTGCACCCGTGAGATTACACGTGCCATGCATATCCGACAGACGTCACTCCTACTGGGGCGGTGCGCCCGCTCGCGTACGAGCGGTCGACTTCACGATGCACGGGAGCGTCTGCCGTCTGGAGCCTGGCGAGGCGAAGACATGGCTATTGCCCATGTGGGAGATCATCGACACGATCCGCGCTTCTCATCCCGGTGAACCTCTGACCTGCCGGGCCGCAGTCCTCCTCGGAACCGGACGCTGGGTGAAAGGCAGCGGCGCCAACTCATGGCATGTCCCGGCAGGGATGACAAGCCTGAGAGGCTAGACGTGCGCTTGCGCTTGAAGTCCAGCCCGGTGCCGGAGCTGTTCCGCCGACATCCAACGCTGACATCAACGACCCCGAACGGCGGCGCACACAGCAGCCACGTGTGGCATCGGTACACGAGGCGGGCCCCGACCAGGCCGAGGGGAGATCGAACTCCTAAAGCGGGTCGCAGGTTCGAATCCTGCCGGGGGCACCAGCCAAAAGGCCCCGGACCGATCACGGTCCGGGGCCCACACGGGCGATGGGGCTCGTCGTCGAGTCAGCGAAGCATGGTAGCGCCGAAGCGAGGCGCACCAGAGGTGGAGATGCCTTCGGAGGCCGCTCCGAAGCTGACTGCGTCCACGGCCAGGACGGCCAGCGAGCACGCACTGCGGTCGGAATCGAGCGGATCGTAGATCTCGGCCAGTCGCGGGTGTCTATGCGGCCGAAGTTATGCGGAGGACGCGGAAGGGGCGCCCTCCCCAACAGCGGAAGTGCACCCTCAGGGCGGTCAGCGGTGGTCGTCGCGGTGGTGGCCCCAGCGGCCGTGGCCCCAGCGGTCGTCGCGGTGGTGGCCCCAGCGGCCGTCCCGGTCGTCGCGGTGGTGGCCCCAGCGGCCGTCGCGGTTGTGGCCCCAGCGGCCGTCCCGGTAGCCGCGCCTATGGTCGTCACCGTGGTCGTGGCCACGGTCGTGCGTGGCACGAGATTCCACCGAAGGCGCGGCGGCGGCGCTGGCGCCAGTGGCGCCGCCTACCAGGATGGCGGCCGCGACGCCCAGCGCGGCGGCAAAACGGGAAACCCGCATTCCATGCTCCTTTCACGGCAGGTGCCTAATGCGCCTGCCTGGGTCGGACATATTCATATTGACGTCCGCAAGGCACCGTTAAGTCCGACTCGCCGTCAAGGACACCTCATGTATCGAAAAATCACTGAACCGGGAACCGGCGCTTGGCGCGTCGGCGTCACACGCGCGCGTACGGGTGGCTCCCGCGCGCGTACGAGTGCCTCCCCTGTCCACCAGGGTCAACTTGCACCTCACGATCCCGCCGAGCTCGCGCTCTCTACGACCCACCTCTCCGCGAGTACCTCCACCAGTAGCAAGCCAAAGCAGCGATGGAGAAGCGGCGCTGGGAGCGTCCCCTCACCCGGATGACGGGTGTGCTTCCGCGCCGGGCCCAGGTCCGTGCGGTGGGCGGCGTCATCGAGAAGCCTGCTTCGTCTTCGAAGCACAGCCAGGCCCAGAGCGCCGCCACGGACGCCGACGTGCACGCCCGCCGCACGGACGACGGCACCGACCTGCACCCTGGCCTGAACGTCGCCGCGTTCGCCGAGGAGACGGTGGTGTCCGGGGCCTGCGTGCTGCCCGTCCCTGACGGCGTCCCGCTCACCGACGCCGCCCTGCTCGGCTGCGCGGTGCTCACCGGCTACGGTGCCGTCCACCGCAGCGCGCGGGTCCGGCCCGGGGAGACGGTCGCCGTGCTCGGCGTCGGGGGAGTGGGTCTCGCGTGCCCTGCAGTCGGCACGCATCGCGGGCACGTCGACACTCGTCGCGATCGACGTCTCGCCTCGGAAGGAGGACCTGGCGCGGGCCGCCGGGGCCACCGATTACCTCGTCGCCTCGGACACCACCGCCGGCGAGATCCGCGCCCTCACCGGCAAGCAGGGCGTGGACGTGGCCGTCGAGTGCGTCGGCCGGGCGAGTTCGATCCGCACCGCCTGGGACTCCACAGGGCGCGGTGGCCGCACCACCGTCGTCGGCATCGGGGGCAAGGACCAGGAGGTCACCTTCAACGCCCTGGAGATTTTCTACTGGGGCCGGACCCTCTCCGGCTGCGTCTACGGCAACTCCGATCCGGCGCGGGATCTGCCGGTGCTGGCGGAGCACATCCGGGCGGGCCGCCTCGACCTGGGCGCGCTGGTGACGGAGCGCATCGCCCTGGATGGCAAGGGAGGACGGGCCCTGGTGGTCTTCTAGGGCCCGTCGGGGTACTGGCCCCGGCCCGCCGAGCACCTCGGCCTCCCCGCGAGGCCGGGGCCCGAGTCATGCCGCGCCCCTGTGGACGCACAGCCCCGCGCCCTGTGCAGGTAAAACTCACGGCGCTCAACCCGTTGACGTACATACCGTCCGGTCAGTACGTTCCCCGGAACCCGGGCCACCGTTTCACCGTTCCCTCTGATTCGTCCTGTTCCGTCTGTTCCGTCCCCGCACCCATCGGAGCGCGCACCGCATGGACACCGCACCTTCCGCCCAGCCGCTCACCTCCACCACTCCCGCGGCCCCCAACCGCCGCCGGGTCGCCACGGCAGCCGCCCTGGCCTCGGCCGTCGAGTGGTACGACTACTTCGTCTTCGGTATCGCCGCGGCCCTGGTCCTCGGCGATCTGTACTTCCCGGCCGGGAGCCCCACCGCCGGGGTCCTCGCGTCCTTCGCCACCTTCGCCGTCGGCTTCCTCGCCCGTCCGCTCGGCGGCATTGTCGCCGGTCAGCTCGGCGACAAGCGCGGCCGCAAGCCCATACTGGTGCTCGCGCTCACCCTGATGGGCGTGGCCACCATCGGCATCGGCCTGCTCCCGACGTACGAGACGATCGGGGTCGCCGCCCCGATCCTGCTCGTCCTGCTCCGCATCGTGCAGGGCGTCGCCGTCGGCGCGCAGTGGGGCGGCGCGATGCTGCTGGCCACCGAGTACGCCCCCGAGGGCAAGCGCGGCGTCTACGGCAGCGTCGTCCAGCTCGGCGTCCCCATCGGCGTGGTGACCGCCAACAGCGTGTTCCTGCTGGCCGGCGCCTTCACCTCGGACAGCGCGTTCGCCTCCTGGGGCTGGCGCGTGCCCTTCCTGGTCGGGTTGCTCGTGCTCGCCCTCGCCTGGTACATCCACACCCGGGTGGAGGAGACCCCGGAGTTCCGGGAGGCCGAGCGGGCGCTGGCCGAGAAGGAGAAGGGCGAGAAGAACTCACCCCTGCGCACCATCCTGCGCGGTCACCTCGGCACCGTGCTGCTGGCCGGCGGCTCCTTCGCGGTGAACACCGCGACGTTCTACATCATCATCACCGGCGTCCTGGACTACACGACCCGTGAACTGGGCATGGACAAGGGCGCTGTCCTCACCGTCTCCCTGTGCGTCAGCCTCACCCAGCTGGTGCTGATCCCCGCCTCCGCCGCCCTGTCCGACCGGCTCGGCCGGATCAGGATCTACGCGATCGGCGCGGTCGGCATCGCGCTGTGGGCCGTGCCGATGTTCCTGCTGATCGACACCGGGTCGCTGCTGTGGCTCGCGGTCAGCACGTTCGTCGCGAGCTGCTTCCTCAGCATCATGTACGGCCCCCAGGCGGCGCTGTTCGCCGAGCTGTTCACCCCGGAAATGCGCTACACCGGAGCCTCCCTCGGCTACCAGATCGCCGCTGTCGCCGGCGGCGGGCTGGCACCGTTCGTCATGGTGCTGCTGCTGGAGGCGACGGGCACCTCGATGGCCGTCTCCGGCTACATCATCGGGCTGTCGCTGATCGCCCTGGTCTCCATCAAGGTCCTCGCGGACCGGGCCCGCTCACACTGAGCCGGGCGTCCGGCCGGGCCGCGGTTCCCCTGCCTCCGTCTGCTCCGGAGCCGGGACCGCGGCCGTCCGGGCCGTCGCCCCCGACCGGGCCCGGGACCGCGACACCGCCACACCCGCCAGGCACAGGGCGCCGCCCACCAGCGTGAGCGGTCCCGGCACCTCGCCGAGCGCCAGCCACGACATCAGCACGACCAGCGCGGGCACCGCGTAGGTGGTCGCGCCCATCCGGCCGGCGGTCGTCCGGGCCAGCGCGTAGGCCCACGTGGTGAAGGCCACCGCGGTCGGGAAGACGCCCAGGTAGAGCATGTTGAGCGTGGCGGACATCGGCGCCCGGGCGACCTCTTCGGCGAGCTGACCGGAGAACGGCAGACACGCCGCCGCCCCGACCAGACACCCGTACGTCGTCACCTGCAGCGGGCTCGCCGAACCCAGCGCCGGCTTCTGCGCGACGACACCGCCCGCGTACGCCACGGCCGCGAGCACGCACAGCACCACCCCGAGCACCGAGGACCCCCCCCTCGCCGGACATCGACAGGCCCACGTCCGCGATGACCCGGTCGGGCCTGCACCGAGGTCGGCCCAGGCCGGTGCGGGGAACACGGATCCGTTCCAGCAGAGGGCGCGCGCAGACACCGTCGTGGCGTTGGCCGGGGGTCACCAGGATCGCGACGGGCGGCCCTTGCCGTCGCAGGCGAGGTGGATCTTGGTGGTCAGTCCGCCTCGGGATCGACCGAGGGCGTGATCGTCCGGTTCGTCCTACTGATGCCGCCCCCTTTTCGTCCGGTGGCGGCGGCGTGCTGGTGGGCGCGGACGATGGTGGAGTCGGTCTGGACCAGCCAGTCGATGTCGCCGGCCGCGTCGGTGTGGGCTTGGATCTGCTGCAGGGCTTTGGGGTGAACACCCCGTCAAGAACGTAGCGGCGGAAGCGGGTGTACACGGTTTTCCACGGCCCGTAGCGTTCGGGCAGGTCACGCCAGGAGATGCCGGTGCGGATCTTGTAGACCATCCCGTTGATGACTTGGCGGTCCTCCACGCGAGGGCGCCCCGTCGCGGCCCGGGGCATCAGCGGAGCGAGTAACTCCCACTCCTGGTCAATGAGTTCATGACGACGCACCACGGCACCATGATCCACCACCCCGACGATCTTTGAAGACGGACCCTAGTACTCCAGCAGGATTTCGCTGTCTGACCTGCGGGTTTCGCCGGGTCGGCTGGAGTACTAGGCGACCCCAGGGAAGCGGCTCCGCCCCGCATGGAGGATGATGCGCGGCGGAGGGGATTCGAATGCGTTCAAAAATGCGGGGACCTCGGTCGCACCAGCTCTCACCCTCACCGTCATCGGGTCTCGCCGACCTCCTGCCGAAGGCCCCTCGCGCAAGCTCAGTTCCCGCCGGGTGGGACGTATGACAAGCATTCCTCGCCCATTGAACTCACCCCTTGGACCGCACCCCGGATTCGGCTTGTTGGCCGGTAAGTCACGACGCAGCCTGCCTGGAGTCCACCGTCCTCATCCGAACGGCAGCCGACCATGGCCGCGCCCGGCAGCACCACCACAGTCACCTGGGCCGAACGAATGGAACCGGGACCTGTGGCGGCCGACCGAGGTGCTGGCCGCTTTCCAGCAGGTGGGGTTCAACCCTTCGCTGAGCAAGGTCGCCGCACTGTGGGGCGGCACCCCGGTCACGGTGCGGCTGGACGACTGATGTGTGCGGCATTGGACTGCACCGTCTCGGATCTGCTCCAGGCCGAACCGCTCGCTGGCGCCCAGCCGACAGGGGAGGCCGGCGACGTGGCCGTGGGTGCCGAGGATCAGCCGCCGGGGCCGGTGCCGCGCGGCCCTCGCCGTGGCGGGCCGCGCTCGCTGCCGCCGAGCTGAGGAATCGGAGATGGCGAACGAGGTTGGCAGCGCCCGCAGTTGCGAGATGTGCTTGAGTTGGGGTGCCGGTAAGAACGCTGTCACCAGCCGCAAACGGCGGTGATCAGTCCTCTGGCCCGGCGGGTCGGGGCAGTTCCGCCGTGTTGGTCGACTCGGCGAGCGCGAGACGGCCGCCCTTCAGTTCGGGCAGGTAGTTGTAGATGGTGTTGCGGGAGACGCCGAGGAGTTTCGCGATCGAGGTGACGGTGTTCTCCGGGCGGGCGAGCAGGTCGCGTGCGTGGCGTACCTGTTCGTCGGTCAAGGCTGGCGGTCGGCCGAGGCGGGCACCTCGGGCGCGGGCGGCGTCCAGGCCCTCGTTGGTGCCCTGGACGATCAGTTCGCGGATGAACTCTGCCAGGGCCGCGAAGACGTGGAAGACCAGGCGTCCGCCGGGCGTGGTCGTGTCGAGCGCTTCGTGCAGCGAGGTGAAGCCGATGCCGCGCTTGCGCAGGCCGGACACGATCGCGATGAGGTCCTGGATGGAGCGGCCGAGTCGGTGCAGCGACGGGACGACGAGGGTGTCACCCTGGCGCAGGTAGTCGAGGGCCTTACGCAGTTCCTCGCGTTCGGCGTTCTTGCCGGACTTCTTGTCGGCGAAGATCCGGATGCATCCGGCTTCGGTGAGTGCGTGGATCTGCCGATCGAGCAGCTGCCCCTTGGTGGACACGCGTGCGTATCCCACGAGGCCGCCGGTCCGTACGGCTGGAACTGGGGCGAGGAGATCGGCGGTGTCGTCGTCCTGGAGTGGTTGCACCCGCCAGATCGTACAGAAAACGGTGCTCCTTGACTTCTTGCGCACATCGATTTCCTGACACCGTTTTATGGGCACGATCCGGCGCCGATCCCGTTGTGCGCCGCCGCTTGCCGGTCTTGCTCATCAAACGGTCGTTTCCTGGCCGTGTGGCGAGGTGGAGTGGGTTCGGGATGGGCACTCGAAAGCGGATGGACGGCCTGCCATCAAAGTGCAAATATATGCCGCATGGCGCATGATCATGCATTGACTCAAGATTCTGACCCTGTGGCGTGGCCGATAGGCTTCCGGGCCTACACAGGGCACGGCGGACTGCGCGAGTACGGCGACGACATCTCCATCGTCGCGTCGGACAGGCCGGCCACCAGCGCCGCGATGTTCACCCAGAGCCTCCTCGCGGGTCCGGCCGTAGTCCTCAGTCGTGCTCATGCCTTGGGACAGAACCTGCGTGCCGTGACGACGCTGGCGCAGAACGCGAACGTCGCCACCGGGCGCCGGGGTGAGGAGAACGCTGCGGAGGTCGTCCGCCGCGTCGCCGGGATTCTGGGCATCCCGGCGGACGAGGTGCTCATCGGCTCCACCGGCGTCATCGGACGCCCGCTGCCGATGGGCACCATCCGTACGCACTTCGACGAGGCCGCCAAGCGCGGCCTCGCGGCGTTCGTGGCCGGACCGCTGAATGTGGCACGCGCAATGATGACCACCGACACCCGCCCGAAGACCGCCGTACGGACCGTCGGGCAGGCCCGCATCGTGGGCGTCGCCAAGGGTGTCGGCATGCTGGAACCCAATATGGCCACGATGCTGGCCTACGTGTTCACCGACGCGGACCTGTCCCCGGCCGACCTGGACAGCGCATTGCGCGAAGCGGTGAATCGCACGTTCAATTGTCTGAGCGTCGACACCGACACCTCCACCTCCGACACGGTGGCGGTCATCGCCAACGGCGCCGCAGGACCAGTCGATCCGGCGGAGTTCTCCGAAGCCCTCGCCGACCTCTGCCTGGATCTCACCCGGCAGATGGCCAGTGACGGCGAAGGCGCCACCAAGCTCCTGCGCGTCACGGTTGCCCAGGCCGGCGACTACGGACAGGCAAAACGCATCGCCAAGAGCGTAGTGAACTCCCCGCTGGTCAAGACCGCCGTCCACGGCGCCGACCCCAACTGGGGTCGAGTACTGATGGCCATCGGCAAGAACACCGACGACACCGACATCGCGCCGGGCAACGTCACCGTGGGATTCGGCGACATCGAGGTGTACCCCGAAGAGCCCGAGGCCGACACCCTCGACAAACTCGTCGGCATCATGCGCCAGGACGAGGTCGACATCGTCATCACGCTCGGCATCGGGGAGGCCGAAGCCACGGTCTACGGCTGCGACCTGTCCGCCGGCTACATCCGCATCAACGCGGACTACACGACATGACCGGGCTCGACCGCAGCAACGGATCCCCTACCGTTCTCGTGATTCCCCAGTGGCAAGGGTCGGCTGCACATAATCCTCAACGGCTGGCTAAGGGCGCGTACCAGCTGAGCGCACTGCTCCCCGCAGCTCGACGCACTGTCGTCGAAATCGACCCCCGCCCCGGACAGGACCTGGACGGCGTACGCCACCTCGATGCGCTGACCCGCTCGCTGGAAGCAACCAGGGCCGCGCTGGGCCGGAGTGGCGATGACACACTGCTTTCTGTGGGCGGCGACTGCGGCATCGAGCTCGCGCCTGTCGCCCGCGCCGTCGCTCGCCATGGCGACAGCCTGGCAGTTGTCTGGTTCGACGCCCACGCGGACCTCAACACCCCCGAC